>JBBDSI010000128.1:0-4705 GCA_040905005.1 Pseudohongiellaceae bacterium | reverse complement strand
AAATTTTCGAAGCCAATTGCCGCCGCCATGCCGATATTCGTGTGGCCGACGGCGGCGAGCGCCGCGAAGCTGAAGTTGGAGACCGCCATCAGGACCAGGCTGCTCAGCACTGCATGCTTCATGCCCATGCGTGCATACATGATGCCGCCGACGAAAATGCCAATCAGGAAGGCGATGAAACCAATACCCACGTCATAGAAGGCGATCTCATCATTGCTGAAGCCGAGATCCTCGAACAGCAGGCGCAGCGTGAGATTGGCCAGCGTGTCGCCAATCTTGTGAATGAGGACGAAGAGCATGACCACGAGCGCGCCGCGCCGTTTGATGAATTCCATCAGGGGGCTGAAATAGGCGATCAGCGCCTGCATCGGGGTTCTGGGGACGGCGGGTTCGCGGTGGCGCTCTGGTTCACCCATGAAGACGCCAACCAGCATGGCCGGCAGGGCGAACCCGGCGGCCAGGATATACGCCGAGCTCCAGCCGAGGCGTGCGGCAATGACCAGGACAAACGCACCCGCCCCCGCCGCCCCGATACGCCAGCCGTATTGCGACATGCCTGAGCCGACACCCAACTGGCGTGGCTCCAACAGCTCTATGCGGTAAGCGTCAATGATGATGTCGTAGGTTGCGCCGGCTATGCCAAGGAGGATGGCGCTCGCTGCCACGGTGAACAGGGCCCCTTCAGGATCCGCCATCCCGAGCCAGATCACTGCGGCCATTACCAGCACACCCGTCAGCCAAAGCCAGGATCTCCTCTGGCCGAAACGGCCCAGCACCGGCAGGCGCACATTATCAACCGCCGGTGCCCACAGGAATTTGAAGTTGTAGGCAAGGAAGGTGAGTGCGAAGGCGGTGATCGCACTCTTGGTAATTCCGTACTGAGCCAGGCGCGTGGTGAGGGTGGCGCCAATCAGGGCATAGGGTGCGCCGGAGGAAATCCCGAGGAAAAAGGCAGCCAGAGGAGCGGGTTCGAGATAGGGACTGATACTCCCGGGAACTACGCGTCGCCAGCCCGAAATGCTCTTACTGTCAGTTGCCGCCATACCTACTATCTCTCACCGGCAGTGCCTGGGGACTCTCTGATTAATTCAGAGACCTGTCTGAGTGAATCAGAGGGTGCCTAAGTTAGCAGAATCTCTGGAGCCCCGCATTGCTGCTCTAACCCGGACTAGAGCAAACCGGGCTAATCAGCGCTCTGGCGATTGACAAAAGACAGCTTGATCGTTTTCCTGACGCCAGCGATAGCGGGCCAGGGAGAAACGGCCACGGATGAAGACGACGCCCTCGGTCTCCAGCAGCGCCTTCTGTCGCCGATACTGCCGGGTGCCGGGTTTGAATGAAAGTTGCCCCCGGGCGTTGACGACCCGGTGCCAGGGCAGGCGGGTATCCTCGGGCAGATTCTTCAGCACGTACCCGACATAGCGCGCATATCCCGGCAACTCTGCCAGGCTGGCCACCTGGCCGTAACTGGCGACCCGGCCTGCCGGAATGGCGCTCACGACCTGCCAGATTCTTTCCTTGTGCCCCGCATCCATGGCCGCTGTTCCCGAATTGACTTGAAGCGTGTGCCTGCTCCCTTATCATGCAGGGTACAGAACCAGACTGCCAGGGAGCATGAATTGCGTTTCATTTTACTGATTTTTATCGCCGTACCGCTGATCGAGATGTTGCTGCTGTTCGAGGTGAGCGACCAGATCGGCGGCCTCAATACTCTGGGCCTGGTGGTGTTAACGGCGATCATCGGCGTCCAGATTCTCAAGCGCCAGGGGCTCTCCACCCTGCTGCGGGCCAATCAGCGCCTGGAATCCGGGGAACTGCCGGCTCAGGAGATCGTCGAGGGCATGCTCCTGGCCGGTGCCGGTGCGCTGCTCCTGACGCCGGGCTTCATCACTGACACGCTGGGCTTCATTTTCCTCACCGGGCCGCTGCGCCGCCCCCTGGCCAGGCGCCTCATTCGCTCCGGCGTGGTGCGCGCGACCGGGGGCGGGGGCGGCAGCAGCAGCTTCAGCTTCTGGTCGACCTCGGCCCGGAACGACAGGCATTCCCGGCCCGGCGGGGGCAATACCGTCGAGGGCGAGTACAGAGAGTATGGGGAGTACAGCGACGAGCGCCGCCGTCCGCTGGAGCGTCCCGGCGACGACTCGGACGACGATCGGCCGTTGCATTGAGGGCTCGTCTGCACTGATCAGAGGGCCCTCAAACCGCCGAATAATCAGTCAGATAGAATTCGATACGGCGGCCAGGAGCCTGTCGGACTCACGCTGATCTACTGCGCTGGTTGGAGAGCGGCCCATTTTTTCGATCCTTTTCGTTAAATAGCTAAGGCTATTCTCCTCAAACGATCGAAAAACTGGCCTCGCTCTCCCACCATGCTCGCTACGATCGCCTGAGTCCGACAGGCTCCTGGGGAAAAAAATCGCCGGATATTGCCCTCACGGCATTGAATTTCCCCCCATAATCCCCATACAGGGTGTCAACAATGAAGCGCCTGCGCGGGCCATCGGGCTCGTTGCGGCCTTTTTGGCAAGTGGCGAAGCGCCGCGCCGGTCACCGGCGTTGGCCACTGGCTCAATTCTGTCAATCAAACGTTTGCTTTAGGAGTGCACATAATGAAGATCCGGCCCTTACAAGATCGTGTCGTAGTACGACGCATGGAAGAAGAAACAACGACCGCTGGAGGTATCGTACTGCCCGGTTCGGCCGCAGAGAAGCCCGCCCAGGGCGAGGTGGTCGCCGTCGGTCCAGGCAAGCGCCTGGAGAACGGCGAGGCGCAGCCCGTGGACGTCAAGGTGGGCGACAAGGTGGTTTTTGGGAAGTACTCCAGCAACACCGTTAAGCTCGGCGAAGAAGAACTTCTGATTCTGAGTGAAAGCGAAATTTTCGGCGTGATCGAGTCCTGACAGGCCTCGGCATCACTCTCTGAACCCACTCATAACAGACTACACAGGAATCATTCACCATGGCTAAAGATGTAAAATTCGGCGATCCAGCCCGTCAAAAACTCCTCAAAGGCGTCAATGTTCTCGCCGACGCCGTCAGGGTTACGCTCGGTCCGAAGGGACGCAACGTTGTAATCGATAAATCATTCGGTGCCCCCACCGTGACCAAGGACGGCGTGTCCGTGGCCAAGGAAATCGAACTGGAGGACAAGTTCGAAAACATGGGTGCGCAGATGGTCAAGGAAGTCGCCTCCCAGACATCCGATGTCGCCGGCGACGGCACTACCACTGCTACCGTGCTGGCCCAGGCCATCCTCAACGAGGGCCTGAAATCGGTTGCCGCCGGCATGAACCCCATGGATCTCAAGCGCGGCGTCGACAAGGCCGTGGCCGCCATGGTCGAGGAAGTGGGCAAGCTGTCCACGCCCTGCACCGACTCCAAGTCCATCGCCCAGGTGGGCACCATCTCCGCCAACTCCGATGAACAGGTCGGCAAGATCATCGCCGAGGCGATGGGGAAAGTAGGCAAGGAAGGCGTGATCACCGTCGAGGAGGGCTCAGGCCTGGAGAACGAACTGGACGTCGTCGAAGGCATGCAATTCGATCGCGGCTACCTCTCCGCCTACTTCATCAATAACCAGGATAGCATGATGGTGGACCTCGAAGACCCGCTGATCCTGCTGGTGGACAAGAAGATCTCCAACATCCGCGAAATGCTGCCGCTGCTTGAGTCGGTGGCCAAGGCCGGCCGCCCGTTGCTGGCGATTGCCGAGGACGTGGAGGGCGAGGCCCTGGCGACCCTCGTGGTCAACAACATGCGCGGTATCGTCAAGGTCGCCGCCGTGAAGGCGCCGGGCTTCGGTGATCGCCGCAAGGCCATGCTGGAAGACATCGCCGTGCTGACCGGTGCAACCGTGATCTCCGAGGAAGTGGGCCTGAACCTCGAGGGCGCCACCATCGACGACCTGGGCTCGGCCAAGCGGGTACAGGTGAGCAAGGAAAACACCACGATCATCGACGGCGCCGGCCAGGCCAAGAATATCGAGGCCCGCGTCGGCCAGATTCGCGCCCAGATCGAAGACACGTCCTCCGACTACGACAAGGAGAAGCTGCAGGAGCGCGTGGCCAAGCTGGCCGGTGGCGTGGCAGTGATCAAGGTCGGCGCCGGCACCGAGATCGAGATGCGGGAGAAGAAAGCCCGCGTCGAGGATGCGCTGCATTCCACTCGCGCCGCCGTGGAGGAGGGTGTCGTACCCGGTGGTGGGGTGGCCCTGATTCGTGCCCTGCAGAAGGTCGAGGGCCTGAAAGGCGACAACGACGACCAGAACGTGGGCATCGCGCTACTCCTGCGCGCCGTGACGCAGCCCTTGCGCCAGATCGTCGCCAACGCCGGTGAGGAAGCCTCGGTGATCCTGGAGAAGGTCAGGGCCGGCAAGGGCAACTACGGCTACAACGCCTTCACCGAGGAATTCGGCGACATGCTCGAGATGGGCATCCTCGACCCGGCCAAGGTCACGCGTACGGCCCTGCAGGCAGCAGGCTCCGTCGCCGGTCTCATGATTACTACCGAGGCGATGGTGACTGACTTGCCGGAGGAGAAGGGTGATGGGCCGGCCATGCCAGATATGGGTGGTATGGGAGGTATGGGCGGCATGGGCGGCATGATGTAAAAATCGGGCGCCTGACGGGTCTTAAGACCCCCTAAGCTTCGTTGGCCCGACTTTTTCGATGCTCATGTACGAACTTGTACACTGCGCTCGAAAAAG
>JBBDSI010000127.1:0-1294 GCA_040905005.1 Pseudohongiellaceae bacterium | reverse complement strand
TCGATCGGACCGTCGCGACGGGTAGTCTCGTTATAAACGATATCACTTGCTTTTAAAACCGCTTTTCGCTTAACTGCGCCTCTTCGGACCCTCCCCTGTCTTGCAGGTTCACAGAGATTTGCGATGATTATCGCTGCCCCCAGGGAAATCAAAGCCCAGGAATTTCGCGTCGGTCTGACGCCGGACTCGGTGGCCGCCCTGGTGCAGGACGGCCACGAGGTCTGGGTCGAAAATGACGCCGGGCTCGGCATCGGCTGTCACAACGAAGATTATATTCAGGCCGGCGCGCGCATCGCCGCGACGGCCGAAGAAGTGTTCGATCGCGCCGAGTTGATCATCAAGGTCAAGGAACCCCAGGCCGGAGAGCGCGCGCTCCTGCGTCCCGAACAGACCCTCTTTACCTATCTCCACCTGGCCTCCGATCCCGAACAGACCCGGGACCTGATTGCCTCCCAGGCCATCTGCATCGCCTATGAAACGGTGACCGACAAGGCGGGACGTCTGCCCCTGCTGATGCCCATGTCCGCCATCGCCGGTCGCCTGGCCGTGCAGGAGGCCGCCATTCATCTGCAAAAACACCATGGCGGCATGGGGGTCCTGCTCAGTGGCGCGCCCGGCGTGGAGTCGGAAAAAGTCACGATCATCGGCGGCGGCGTGGTGGGCAGTAATGCCTGCCGCATCGCCCTGGGCCTCGGTGCCCGCGTCACCATCCTCGATCGCTCCGAGAGCCTGCTGGGTGATCTGGACACGCGTTTCAAGGGGAAGGTCAATTGCGTGTTGTCCACGCCCGAATCAATCACCGAACATGTCCCCGGGGCCGCACTCGTGGTGGGCGCCGTATTGATTCCGGGAGGCAGGGCCGATCACCTCATTTCCAGAGCACTCGTGCAGCAGATGCGCCCCGGCTCGGTGATCGCCGATGTCGCCATCGATCAGGGCGGTTGTTGCGAGACCTCGCGACCGACGACACACAAGGACCCTACATTCATCGTCGATGACGTCATTCACTACTGCGTCGCCAATATCCCTGGCACCGTACCTCGCACTGCCTCCAAGGCCCTGAACAGCGCTACCCTGCCCTTCATCCGCGAACTGGCAAACAAGGGTATCGTGCCCGCATTAAAAGCGAACGAGAACCTGCGTAGCGGCCTGAATGTTTGTCGGGGCCAGGTCACCCAACATGAGGTAGCCGAGGATCTCGGACTGGATTACGTCCCCGCCGAACAGGCCCTGGAGTCGGAATAGTCCGGGCTACCCGGGCTAGCTCGTCTGGCCGCTGATGCGGGCGGCCAGC
>JBBDSI010000126.1:0-1300 GCA_040905005.1 Pseudohongiellaceae bacterium | reverse complement strand
CGCTGCCCGGGCCGGCTGGGCAATTGGCTGTGCTTGCTTTAGACTGCGGCACTTTCTTGCGCAGCCTTGCACGGCGCGGGTAACGCCCGCCGTAGTTAAAAGTAGCTAAAAAGAGCATACAGACTTCCCATGCAACTTGTCGATATTGGCGCCAATCTCACTCACGAGTCCTTCGAGCATGACTTCGAGGAGGTGTTGGAATCTGCGCAGGCCGCCGGGGTCGCGCATATTATGCTTACCGGCACCGATCTCCCCAGTAGCGAGGCGGCCATGCGGATGGCTGAGCGGCGGCCCGAGATGTTCAGCAGCACGGTGGGCTTTCATCCGCATATCGCCCAGAGTGTGAGTGACGCGGACCTGCAGGCGGCAGCGGATCTTACCGACTCGCCGACAGTGGTGGCCGTGGGCGAGACCGGGCTCGATTTCAATCGTAACTTTTCGCCGGCCTCCGCCCAACGGCGAGTGTTCGAGGCCCATCTCGAGCTGGCCGCGGCGACGGGCAAGCCGATGTTTCTCCATCAGCGCGATGCCCATGGCGACTTCATGCCCCTGCTGTCCCGCTACCGCGGCCGCGTCAGCGGAGGTGTCGTGCACTGTTTCACCGACAACGAGACGGCACTGCGTGACTATCTCGAACTGGACATGTATATCGGCATCACCGGCTGGATCTGCGACGAGCGCCGGGGACAGGAACTGCAGCGACTCGTGCGCCTGATTCCGGACGAGCGACTGCTGATCGAGACCGACGCCCCCTACCTCTTGCCGCGCACGCTGTCGCCGCGACCTTCCGGCCGCCGCAACGAACCGAAATACCTGCCGGCGGTGCTTGAGCAGATCGCCGCATGCCGTGAGCAACCGGCGCAACAACTGGCAGAGGCCACTACCGCCAATGCCAGGCGCCTGTTCGGGCTGGCCGGATTCGCCGCCTAGGAGCCTGTCGGACTCACGCTGATCTACTGCGCTGGTTGGAGAGCGGTCCATTTTTCCGATCCTTTTCGTCACGTCCCCTGATTCACCGCATCCAACTTGGCGCTCTTGGCGTCTTGGCGAGAGACTTTTTACTCCGTCCGAGCGGAGCCCCAGCGCAAGTCACGCGCAGGCGCGAACCCGGTGTTCCCCTCAGCAACGTGCCAGAGGTTTTCTCGCCAAGACGCCAAGACGCCAAGCACGCCAAGGTGAGGACGGTGGTTTCGGGTCGGCAAGGGGTAAACAGGCAATCACCAGACCTCTCTGCGTGCTCTGCGTCTCTGCGAGAGCCAATGGCTGTATCCATTATTTCTCAGGATCTGTCGTTTGACGC
>JBBDSI010000125.1:0-1316 GCA_040905005.1 Pseudohongiellaceae bacterium | reverse complement strand
AAGCGGAAGCGGTAAGGGGCCAGGTCCAGCTTGAAGCGCGCCGGATCGACGCTGCCGACGACCGCGAGGCCGGAATCTGCCTTTCCCGCCAGGTCTACGACCCGGGGACCGCTCAGGGGCTTGGCCAGCTTGTCGGTGATGATCGCGATACGCGGTTGCAGTCGATTACTGCTGTTCTTCTCCAGTACCAGGGCCAGCTCACCCGACGACAACTGCACCACCGTGCCCAATGGATACATGCCCATCACGTGGATGAATTCGACAATGAGTTGTTCGGGAAACTTGAGCTCCCGCTGCTTATACAGGCGTGAAATTGCCTTGGCCGGAGAAATGCTGCGGCGCTTGTCATTGGTCAGCAACAGGCGTTCGAAGCAGTAGCCAAAGATTGCGAAGCGCGCCAGCACCGGAATCTGGTCGCCACGCAGCCCCCGCGGGAAACCGCGGCCGTCGTGGCGCTCATGGTGACAGCGCACGATACGCACGATCTTATCTTCCAGACCCGGGTACTGTTTCAGCAGCTCCATGCCGAAATCCACGTGCTTGCGGTAGGCCAGGTATTCCTTCTTGCGGAACGGCCCACGCTTGTTGACCAGGCGTTCGGGTAGCAGATGCAGCCCGATGTCAGCCAGCAGGGCGCCCTTGCACAAAACGGTCAACTCGTCCCGATTGACGCCGACCTGGCGGGCCAGGAGTGTGGCCCAGACCGCCGCGCGCACGCAATAGGCATTAGGCTCGGCGGGTTTCGCTTCGGTCAACAACAGCCAGATCAGTGTCTGCGGATTGGCGACGATGGCGCGGACGAGAGCGTCCACGGGCGCGTCCAGCGCATCCAGCGGCAGGCGTTCGCCCAGGCGGATCGAGACGGCGAAACTCTCCAGCACGGCCACGGTATCGACAAAGGCCTGGCTGGCCTTGTCGATCTGCTGCTTGATGCTGTGGGTCACCGGGTAAGTGTCGCGGTTCACCTTCATCGCCGCGGTCGCCGGCGCCCGGCGCCGGGCGCTGCTCAGGATGGTGATGTTGGACTTGCGCCGTCGCGGCGGCTCCGCGCCGCGCTGGGTATCGATGGTTACGACCCGACAGTACTTCTGCAGAATCTGGATGTCATCGGCGCCACGCACGTGGAAGCCACCCAACGAGAATGGCGTCTTCGACCAGGCGCAGTCGATCTCGGACACATACATCCCCACCAGCACGTCGTTGGCGGAAATCTCGACGAGATGGGATTGGTGATTGTGGGAGTCTGTCACGGGCATGTAGGCAATCGTAGCCGATGCGCGAAGATTCGCACGTGGAGAATCATGAAAGTGCGAACT
>JBBDSI010000124.1:1415-7863 GCA_040905005.1 Pseudohongiellaceae bacterium | reverse complement strand
TTAAACGACGACGGCTCGCGCCGTTCAGACGGCTCTGCGGCCCAGTTCCCCGACCTTCTCGAGCCAGCGTTCGCGGCCGCGCGGGTTCGGCGCCGCCACCATGCCGATCAGGGCCTCGCGCACCGGACGGATGCCCGCGAACTTGAGTACGTTACGTTCCAGGCTCTTCAGGCTGTGGGCGCGGAAATACCAACGGTAGGCGAAGGCCGGCATGCCCATGGTGACGACGACGCGGCAGGACTTGTTTTTCAGCATCCGCCTGGGCCAACCCTCGGTTTGCTCGAGCGCCACGCCCGGACGGAATACCTGCTCCAGCCAGGCCTTGACCAGGGCCGGCATGGTGCCGAGCCAGAGGGGGTAGATCAGCACCAGGTGGTCCGCCCACTTGAGGGCTTCGGCCGATTCCGACAGCGCCGGCGGCAGCTCGCCGCTGAATTCCGCCGCACTGCGCAGCAGCGGAAACTGCAGTTCCGCGATGCGGATGACCCGCACCTCGTGGCCCGCTTCCCGGGCGCCGTCGACATAGGCGTTTTCAATAGCATGGCAGTAGTGGGTCTCTGACGCATCCGGATGCCCCTGAACGAGCATGATCTTGCGTGCCATCGCGACTACCTCACGCGTGTCCTTAAGAGCCTTTCTTGTCGTCGCCCAGCATATTGCCGAACTGCTCCAGAATCTTCATGGGCAGGGGAAAAACGATGGTGGAGGATTTCTCGCCGGCGATCTCGGTCAGCGTCTGCAGGTACCGCAGGTGCATGGACTCGCCCTGCTTGGACAGTTGTGTCGCCGCATCGACCAGTTTCTCGGCGGCCTCGGCTTCGCCCAGGGCGTGAATCACCTTGGCACGCCGAATTCGCTCCGCCTCGGCCTGCTTGGCGATGGCGCGAATCATGCTCTCGTCCAGGTCAACGTGCTTGATCTCTACATTGGCAACCTTGATGCCCCAGTTGTCGGTCTGCTCGTCGAGAATCTTTTGTACATCCTCGTTCAGCTTGTCGCGCTCGGCCAGAAGCTCGTCCAGCTCGTGCTGGCCCAGCACCGAACGCAACGTCGTCTGCGCCAATTGGCTAGTGGCTTCCAGGTAGTTCTCGACGTTGTTGATCGCCTTTTCCGGGTCCACCACGCGGAAGTAGAGCACCGCGTTGACCTTCACCGAGACGTTGTCGCGGGTGATCAGGTCCTGGGTGGGAATATCCCAGACGGCGATGCGCAGGCCGACCTTGACCATCTGCTGGATGAAGGGAATGACGATGATGAGACCCGGCCCCTTTACCTTATAGAAGCGTCCGAGCATGAAGATGACGCCACGATCGTACTCGCGCAGTATGCGGAAGGTACTGAGCAGTAAAGCGAGGCCGATCGTGATCAGGACGATGACAAAAGTTTCCATGTGACTTACTCCTGTTTCTTGACTTTGAGTGTGAGGCCATCGACCGCGAGGATCTCGAGATCGTCGCCCTCGGCCACGGGCTCTTCGGACTCTGCCCACCAGATCTCACCGAAGGCGCGAACCTGGCCGCTGCCCGCGAACGCATGGGGCGCTACGGCGGTTCCCCCGACCATGGATTCGGTGCCCGTGACTACCTTCTGCTTACGCGCGCGCATGATCATGCTGAGTGTGAACACGAAGAGGCCGGCGGAGGCCACGGCGAAGGCGGCGATGATAGCCAGCGATATCTGGAAGGCCGGCAGTTCGGTATCCATGAGCACGATCGAGCCCAGGACGAACGCCACCACGCCGCCCAGGCCGAACACCCCGAAACTGGGATTCATGGCCTCGACGATCATCAGGCCCACGCCCACCAGTAAGAGCGCCAGGCCGATGAAATTGATCGGCAGCATCTGCAGGGCATAGGCCCCCAACAACAGGCAGATGACGCCGGTGATGCCGGGAACTCCCATGCCGGGGTTGTAGAATTCCAGGATGATGCCGTAGAAGCCGATCATCAGCAGGATGTAGGCGACGTTGGGATTGGTGATCACGGACAGGAATTGATGACGCCAGTCCGGCTCCACCAGTACCACGTCGGGATCGCCAAGATCGACAGTTACCTCGCGGCCGTTTATCAGCGTGGTCTGGCCATCGATCCGGGCGATGACCTCATCGATGTTCCCGGCGATGAAGTCGATGACGTTCTGTTCCAGGGCCTCTGATGCCGTCAGGTTCGCGGCGGCGCGCACGGTCTGCTCCGCCCATTCCTGGTTGCGGCCGCGCAGTTCCGCCAGCCCGCGCAGATAGGCCACCGCATCGTTGATGACTTTCCGTTCCATGGCCGTTCCCGGCTCCAGCGCCGGCGTGCTCTGTTCGCTCCCGGCGCCGTCCGCGGTCGCATCATCCTGATCGGGCGCCGGTTCCTCCGGGGTCGTCGGCAGCGGCAGTGGACTGGAACCACCGCCGATATTCACGGGCGTGGATGAGCCCACGTTGGTGGCTGGCGCCATCAGAGCGAAATGACTGGCATAGAGAATATAGGTGCCGGCGCTGGCGGCGCGCGCGCCGCCGGGGGCGACCCAGGTCGCCACCGGGACTGGCGAGGCGAGGATCGCCTGGATCATGTCGCGCATGGCCGCATCCAGGCCGCCCGGGGTATTGAGGCGGATGACTACCAGGGCCGCGCCCGCCGCGTCGGCGTCCTCCAGGGAGCGAATGAAGAAATCCGCCGAAGCCGGACCGATGGCGTCGTTCAGCTCCACGAGACGTACTTCAGCGGCGCCGGCCCGCCCGGCGGCCAGCGCCAGGAACAGAGTCAGCAGCAGGCTAAGCCAGGTGGCGGCCAGTGACCTGTGTGTTGTCACACGACATGGGGACATCGCACTCTCACTCCAGGCGTTTTAGACAGTCCGTCGCGCCGGCGCTCTGCGGCGGGCAGCGGCATCACCCCGGATCCGGGACAAGTACTCGCACGATTTCACCATAGCACCGGCGCCGCCCGAACAACAAGCGCAATCTGGGACCCTCCTGGCTCAGAGAAGTTTTCGTTTCCTGCCGGCTGGTAACCTGCCCCTGAATAACTGCCATTTCGGCAAAAGGTACTAGTCGGTCGCCGCAATCTGTTCCCGCAACCAGGCCACGGCCTGGTTGATGGATCCCCCGTCCACGTCGACGATGCGATTGGCCTGGCGCATGACCGCATCCGGAATCGCGCCTTGCAGCCGTTGTAACGCCGCCAGGAACGCCGGGTCCGATGCGGCCTGCTGTGAGGTCACCAGGATGCCGTCATAGGGCAGCATGGCGTTGCGGGGGTCTTCCAGTATCTTCAGGTCGTAAGCGGCCACGCGTCCGTCGGTGGTATAGGCCGTAATGAGGTCGACCTGGCCCTCTTGCACAGCGGTGTACATCAGGGCGCTGTCGAAAGTGAGCTTGCGGGCGAAATCGATGTTGTAGGTATCGCGAACGGTAATCCATTCCGGGCGGCCGAAGAACTCCAGGTCGCCTCCGGCGACCAGCCTGTGCGCCACCGGGATGAGATCCTCAATGGAGTCGATGCCCAGTTCATCGGCCCGGTCCCGGCGCATGGCGAAGGCGTAGAGGTTTTGGAAGCCGAGAGGGCCGACGCTGTGGATGCCGTCGTTGGCGGCCATAAATTCGATGGAGGCATCGAGCACGGCGCGACGCCCGGGATTGTCATCGCGGTTCATGCGATTGGCCCAGACCGTGCCGGAGTACTCCACGTAGGTGTCCACGGCGCCGTTGGCCGTGGCCTGGTAGACCACCTCGGTACCGAGACCCATGCGCCGGTCCACTCGGTAGCCGGCATCTTCCAGCTCGGCGGCAATCAGACCGGCGAGGATATACTGTTCGGTGAAGGGCTTGCCGCCGACGACGTAGTCCGCCTGCGGCCGTGGCATCAGGCTGAATACGGACACACCGGCCACGAGCACCAATGCGGCCACTACCGCCATGCGCACACGCACAAATCGCGGCCGCAGCGAGGCATCATTGCGATTGGCCGCCAGCCACTCGATGCCGCCGATGATGCTATCGAGTATCACCGCCATCAGCGCTGCCGCGATACTGCCGACGGTGACTGCGACCAGGTTGCGGGTCTGCAGGCCGGTAAAGATATAGTTGCCGAAACTGGTGGCGCCCACGAGGGTCGACAGCGTTGCCAGGCCCACGGTCCACACCGACGCCGTGCGAATACCGGCGATGATGACCGGCAGCGCCAGTGGCAGGCGCACCCTGATCAGGATCTGGCGCGAGGACATGCCGATGCCGCGCGCGGCTTCCACCACTTCCGCCGCCACATTCTCCAGCCCGGTGACGGTGTTGCGCACGATCGGCAGCATGCAGTACAGCACCAGGGCGATGATCGCCGGCAGCAGGCCGATGCGCCCTCCAAGCAGCGCTACCATCAGGGCGAGAATGGCGATGCTGGGAATCGTCTGGAGGACACTGACGGCCAGCAACAGCGGCCGCCTAACCACTGGCGACTGGTTGGCCCAGATGCCCAGCGGCACACTGATGGCGATGCCGATGGAGAGCGCGATCAGCGTCAGTACCAGGTGTCCCTGAAAATATTCGGGCAGGAGGAGGAGCTGTTCGCGCAGGTTGTCGTTCATGCCTGGTCCGGGCTTGTGCCCTTCATCAGGCGCTCGAGCCGGGCGGCGCGCTTGCGCGGCATGGCGACGATGTCCCGCACATAATCATGGGTGGGTGCGTTCAGCAGTTGCGCTGGTGTGCCCACCTGCAATATCTCGCCTCTCTTCATGACGACGATGCGATCCGCCATCAGCAGGGCTTCGGTCATGTCGTGGGTGACCATGATGACGGTCAGCTCGAGGCGCTGCTGGATGCTCTTGAACTCTTCCTGCAGCTCGGCACGAGTCACCGGATCGAGGGCGCCGAAGGGCTCGTCCATCAGAAGCACGTCGGGCTCCGCCGCCAGCGCCCGCGCCACGCCGACCCGCTGCTGCTGGCCGCCGGAGAGTTCGTTGGGACTGCGTCCGGCGTACTCGTCGAAGGGCAGACCGACCAGTTCCAGAATTTCACGGCAGCGCTCGAGTACCCGCGCCTCTGGCCATTGCAGGAGACGCGGCACGGCGGAGACGTTTTCCGCGACGCTGTAGTGGGGAAACAGGCCGATGCCCTGGAAGACGTAGCCAATGTTGCGCCGCAGTTGCTCCGGGTCCTGCTGGAGCACGTTTTCGCCGCCCACCAGCACCTCGCCCGAGGATGGCTCCTCCAGGCGATTGATCATCTTCAGGGTGGTGGTCTTGCCGCAGCCGGATTCGCCGATGAGGCCCAATAGCTCGCCGCGGGCGACGCTCAGCGTGGTGTCGGCGACAGCATAGCTGGCTCCGTCATCGTAGGACTTTCGGACATGGCGCAATTCGATCATGACCGCAGCAGTCTACCCTGTGCGAGGAGCACTGCCAAACCGCGCTAAAGGGGACACTCCTGACGGCAGGAATCAGCGCCCGGAGGAGTCCCTGGCCCGACGCAGGGCCTCGGTGGTGTTGCCCGACAGACCGCCATCGGCACCCACGGTGACGAAGCGAAAGCCCTCGGCGAGGCGCTGTTCGACGCTGTTCTGACCGGTCGTGATGGCGCAGGCTACACCGCTATCGAGACAGGCGGCCAGGACCGTCTGCATGGCCTCTTCCACCTCTGG
This sequence comes from Pseudohongiellaceae bacterium, assembly GCA_040905005.1. Classification (GTDB taxonomy): domain Bacteria; phylum Pseudomonadota; class Gammaproteobacteria; order Pseudomonadales; family Pseudohongiellaceae; genus UBA9145. Next base: position 2,248 of record JBBDSI010000124.1, on the reverse strand, counting down.
TGCCGCCGGGCTGGCGTAACCCATGTCGGCGCTGAGATCGCTGGGACCGATGAAGATGACGCCGATGCCCGGCACCGCCACGATCTCGTCGATATTCTCCACGCCCTCGCGAGTCTCGATCTGGATAATGGCCAACAGTTCGCCGGCCGGGTCCAGAGGCCAGACATCCGCGCGTGCATAATAGTCATCGATGCCCCAGTACCAGACGGCATTGGACGGGTTGCGGCCACGCAGGCCGCGAGGTTCGTAATCCCGAGCACCATTGAGCTGCGGATAGCGGGTGGCGCGCACGGCCATGGTCGCCTCTGCGGCAGTGTTGACTGAAGGGTACATGACGCCGAAGGCGCCAACGTCCAGCACCTGCTTGACCTGGGCCAGCAGATCCTCCTGGCCGGTGGCGGGGATGCGTACGATGGGGACGACGTCCGGCTGCAGGCTGCCCTTGGCGAGGATGGAGCGCTTGTCGGTCATGCCCAGCAGGAAGCTGCGCAGGCGCTCCACGTCGTAGGGCGCGTGTTCCATGTCGATGATGACGAAATCGAGTCCGGAGCGCGCCAGGGAACGGGCGTTGTTCAGGGAATAGTCGAAGGCCAGGATACCGAACGCGGGCTCGTCATTCGCTAGTAGTTCAATGGCCTTGTTGAGCCGCTGCGCCGATACCGGCAGAGAAACCGACAAGCCCAGCAATAAAATCAATCCTAACTGTCCGCACCTGTTCATGTAACCAGTCCTGTCCACTTTCCTCTGCACTCTATCCTCTGCCCTCTGCCCTCTGCCCTCTGACTTCTGCCAACGGTCACTCTGCAACCCAGGGCGGTTCGATCAGCAGCTCC
>JBBDSI010000124.1:0-1315 GCA_040905005.1 Pseudohongiellaceae bacterium | reverse complement strand
TCTGACTTCTGCCAACGGTCACTCTGCAACCCAGGGCGGTTCGATCAGCAGCTCCGGATCGGCATCGTCGCGGGGGACGAACTTCTGGGCGCGGCCGTACTGGTTGTCGCCGCCGTAGAGATTGCCGTCAGAATCGACGGCGAAGGTATGCACTTCGAGGTAGCCGTCGGGCAGGTCCGGTGGTACGAGCCAGGTGTATTTGATATTGCCTTCGAAGTCGAAATTGACGAAGCGCAGCGGACCCAGATCGGTGATCCAGAAATCGTCCTCATTGACAATGATATCCAGTGGCAGGGTCAGTGGCGCGCCGATGGAGCGTTCGAACTCCATCACGGCCGGGTCGTCGGTGGTGCGGAACAGATTCACCTCGTTGCCCATTCGGTCCGTAACGAAGATGCGGCCCTCAGGGCCGATGCCCAGGGAGTGGACCGTGTTGAACTGGCCCGGCCCATCGCCTTCGCCGCCAAATTCGCCCAGGTAGTTCATGTCGTTGTCATAGATGATGACGCGATGATTATCGAGGCCGTCGGCCACGAGAATGCGCCCGTCGGGCAGGAAGGCCACGTCCTGGGGACGGCCGAAATGCGTCTCGTCGTCGCCGGGAACGCCCTTCTCGCCATACGTGGCCACGACTTCACTGCCATCATTGGCGATGACGTAGATCTGGTGAAAGGTCTCGTTGATCAGCCAGAGCTTGCGCTCAGGGTCGTAGGGATTGGCGCGGATGCGGTGCGGGCCGGGACCCTCCGAGCCCTCGCAAAGATAGTCCAGGTGATCCCACACCTCTACCATCTCACCGTCACCGTTGAGTACGTACAGGCAATTCTGCCAGACGCGGCGATTCGTGTCTCTCAGGACGTTGATGCCGAGGTCGCCGGCAAAGCCGGGGAAGTCATCCGGTATGGGGAAAGGCAGCACGGTCTCGCCACGCTGGGCGATGATGATGCGGTCCGGGCTCTCGGCCCAGATGCCGGAATTGCCGCCGAAGGCAAAGCCATGTTCCTGGAACGGCTCATGCCAATATCTGGTCACTTCATAGGGGCTGGGGCCGATGGGACCGCGGGCATTGCCCTGGGGCTGGGCGAGACCCTGCTGGCTGAGCAGCAGCGTCACGAGAGTGCCGGCCAGGGCGGTAATTCGTCGCGTACTTCGCATGATGGATACCTCTAGGCACGATCGGTGCGATCATGCGCCTTTTATTGTGCCGTCAATCATTGCACAATCTGACCCCGATGCAAACGCACCCCTAGGAGCCTGTCAGACTCACGCTGATCTACTGCGCTGGTTGGAGAGCGGTCCATTTTTCCGATCCTTT
>JBBDSI010000123.1:0-1332 GCA_040905005.1 Pseudohongiellaceae bacterium | reverse complement strand
GGCATGAAGCGGTAGCGATACGTGTAGTTGTATTCGGTCTGCTGCCAGACCTGACCGTTGGTGAGGGGGAAGAGAGTGTCGCCGGACCAGCCCTCGAACGTGCCGTCGATACGGCTCTTGACGAAGTTCGTCACTTGTTTGACGTTGATGGTTCCTGAGGCTCCCTCGACGGACATCACCCATGAGCCGCTTGCGGTTCTCACGAGCGTCACGTCGGGACGGTAGGCGTAGTGGTAGGTGTAGGCGTACGAGGTCTGGATCCAGACCTGACCGTTGCACAGTTCGAAAACGCTGTCACCATCCCAGCCCTCGAAGTCGCCGTCGATGCAAGTGTGGATGACATCGCCGCTCGTCCCCCCAGCGCCAGGGTTGCTGTTGGACAGATAGATGGCTGGCAACCAGTACTGCACGTCATCCGACTCGGAGTAGAGGACGTACCAGCCCTCGCAGGCCCCGGTTCCTCGTGCGATGACGGACACCGCTTCCCCGTTGGCGATTCCCCAACCGAGGTTCGCGCCATCCGCTGAGCAGCTTGTCCAGGCTGGGACAAGCGGAGCTCCAGTGCTGGTCGACGTATAACCGCTGAGTTCGGCGCTCGTGATCCAGGCCCAGAACGGGGTGACTAGGACGTAATTCGTCGAAGGGGTGGCTGTGGGGCTGGGAGTTGGAGTCGGAGTTGGGCTGGGAGACGGAGTTGCCGTGGGCTGTGCCGGCGGCGCGCTCGTTGGCGATCCACCGGACGCTCTCACGACAACCACTGCCGTGGCCGCAGGGAAGCCGCCTGAGAAGGATGCATTGAACGCATTGTTCACGAAGGAGGTGCCGCCGGTAGCCAGCACGTCGTAGCGGAGCCAGCCCCCACCCGACTCTTGCGCCCAGACTGACGTCCCGCCGGCGGCAATGACCGCGGCGGCCAACTGTGCGGGGGTGCCACCAGCAAAGACTGCGGAGCCAACGTTGCCAGCCCCGAACGTCGGAGCGGTGAGCGCGCCGCCGCCAGCGGAGACCGTCAGTGTGACTTCCTCCGATATGAAGCCGCCATAGGTCACGGTCTCAGCAGCGGGCTCACCGTTGATCGTGAAGGTCACCCGCTGACCGTCAGTGCCATCCTGGATGTCGATCACCCAACCTGTGGCGTTCGCGGTGGTCGTCCCGACGGGGTCGCCTTCGACGAATGCGGCGATCGTGTCGCCCAGGATGATGTCGCCTTGGCCGGTCGTCCCGAAGACCTGCATGGGGTTCGAATTCTGAGCATTGGTGGTGCTTGCCGAGAGTGTCGCCAGCCCGAAGATAAGAACCGCGAGGAACAAGAACGGCAGAAGAGTGGTACGC
>JBBDSI010000122.1:0-1336 GCA_040905005.1 Pseudohongiellaceae bacterium | reverse complement strand
GGCCCGTGGTGATCAATGTTATAGTGAACAACCTTTAACAGAAAACCAAACCCGCAATGCCGTTTTTCACGCCGCCGCCATCCAACCTGAGCTATCTGCTCAAGGCCACGCTGTGGACACTGCTGTGCTGGTTTGTCAGTACGCGCATGGTGGGCGGTCAGTTCTGGCAGATCCTGCTGGCGGTCGGCATTCTCAGTCTACCCTTGATCCTGTCGTTCGTTCACGATGCCACGGTGCGCAAGATCCTGCGCCGGCAAAAACTGCTACAGCAAGGCCTGCTGTTCCGGCTATTCTCCGGGCGCCTGCTGATTATTCTGGCCGCGCTGATCTATGGCTGGACGGCGGGGATCTTCCTGCTATTGCGACTGCACACGTTCACATTGACAGAATGGCTGTTGTTCAGCAGCGTCATTCCTGTCTACCTGATTATCTTCCATTGGCTGCGCCAGCGTCTTGCGGCGGAGTACAAGCCGTGGCTGCTCAATGCCGAAGCCATGGGCTGGGCGCGACTCCTCTGTCCGAGTTTGCTGGCGTTATTGGCTCTGGGCGTTGCATTGTGGCAGCAGACCGCGCTGGTCGGCATCAGCATCGCGGACGCGATCAACCAGCAGCAGCTTCTGATCGCAAACCTGCAGGGCAGTCGGGCGCTGGAAACGCTCGGCGGATTTATGCAGGTCCTGCAGGGACTGAAACTGTTTTTCCTGAGTCAGTTGGGCAGCGGTAATGCCTGGCTGGTACTGCTGGCCATTACACTGGAGACATGGCTGATTGCCTGGCTGGCCTGCAGTGCGCTGTCCTGCCTGTTGGTGGATCGCAATGGCTGGCGTCGCAGTTTCGGTCCGCTGACTGATTCTGAGCAGGTACCGCCATTGCCTGTCGGCAGCCTGGTGAGCGTTAGTCTGTTCAGCACGTTTATTTTGCTGTTTGTCTTTATACCTTCGTTCAGTTATGTGGAGTTGTGGGTATTGCAGCGGCCCGTGGTAAGCGAGTCGCCCAGACAGGTCGCGCTGCGTCTGGAGAGAATCGGTGAAGATTACTTTCAGCCGGGGACTCTGGAGGCGCTGCAGGTGGCGGAACGCGAGGCACTGCTCGCCGTGAATGCCTCGGTCGAGAACCTGCAGCAACAAACCGATGCAGCGTTTACGGCACTGGAAGGCAATGTCGATGCTTACCTGGACTGGTATTACAGCCTTGGTGGGGAATACGGACGGCTGCTGTCACTGGCTAGTGGGAATCTTGAAGACTACATGGCCGAGAAACTTGTTGAAATCCTGCAACAGGGAGATGTGTTCGCCGGTGTCCAGACTGCACTACAGGAGGCGATGGCGGGTCATGC
>JBBDSI010000121.1:6544-7993 GCA_040905005.1 Pseudohongiellaceae bacterium | reverse complement strand
AGCAGGCTGTTATCACCGTAACAGGCGCACTCTGAACGTCCTTCCCTTTATTTGGCCATCGGCAAGAGTGGATAGCGCCGGCTTCGCCACCTGCTGGCGAACGGCCACATAGGAGACCCGGTCGAAGAGCGTAATCTTGCCAATCTGATCGCCGGCAATTTCCTTGCCAGCCGTCAGCGCACCAAGCAGGTCTCCGGCCCTGATCTTGTCCTTGCGGCCACCGCTCACGACCAGTGTGACCATGGGAGGGTAGAGCTTGAAGTGAGGGGGTACGGTTAGGGTCGCCGCACTGGTCAGGGTTGCCGCCGAACCCTGGTATTCCTCGATGGCTTGCAGCCGTCGTCTTTCTTCCGCGGTAAACAGACTCACAGCGAGCCCCCTGGCGCCCGCCCGCGCCGTGCGTCCGATGCGATGAACGTGCACCTCAGGGTCGCGACTGAGTTCGTAATTGACCACCGCCGTCAGCTCCTTCACATCGAGACCGCGGGCGGCGACGTCCGTCGCGATCAGGATCGAACTGCTCTTGCCGGCGAACTGGGCGAGCACCTGGTCCCGCTGGGACTGCTCCATGTCGCCATGCAGGGCGCGTGCGTGCAGGTCGCGTTTAGACAGTTCGTCCGCCACTGTCTGGCATTGCTGCTTCGTGTTGCAGAACACCAGGCATGACTCCGGCTGGTAGTGCGCGATCACGCTGTACAGCGTCTCGGCCCGCTCACTCTTGTCCACCTGGAAGAAAATCTGTTCGATGTCCGGACTGTGATGGCTGGTCTCGACGCGAACCTCTACCGGCTCGCGCTGCACGGTGCCGCTGATTTTTTTGATACCGTCAGGATAGGTGGCAGAGAACAGCAGCGTCTGCCTGGACGCGGGCGTGGCCGAAATGATCTGCATGATGTCGTCATGAAAACCCATGTCCAGCATGCGATCGGCCTCGTCCAGCACCAGGGTTTCGATGGACTCCAGGCGCAGGGTTTCCTTCTGCAGGTGTTTGAGAATGCGCCCCGGCGTTCCCACCACGATGTGCGGGGCCCGCTGCAGGGAGGCCAGTTGCGGGCCCATCGGCTTGCCGCCGCACAGGGTGAGCAACTTGATATTGGCGATGGTGCTGGCGAGCTTGCGCACTTCCGCGGCTACCTGTTCGGCGAGTTCGCGGGTCGGACAAAGCACCAGCGCCTGGGTGCGGTAGGACTGGGCGTCAAGCTTGTTGAGCAGCCCGACGGCAAAAGCCGCGGTCTTGCCGCTGCCGGTCCTGGCTTGCGCCAGCACGTCCTGACCGTCGAGTAGAGGCGGCAGCGCCTGCGCCTGTACCGGCGTCATCGACTCATAGCCAAGCGCAGCGATGCTGGCCAGAAGTTCAGGGCGGAGGGGCAGGGTTGCGAATGCGCTGGGATTCATTGCTGTGCCAGATGATGCCGGGCGGGCATCATAACAGAGTTTACCGCCTGACCT
>JBBDSI010000121.1:0-6444 GCA_040905005.1 Pseudohongiellaceae bacterium | reverse complement strand
ATTCCAGTTTCAATGGCACGAGATTCAGGCGCTGGCTAAGCTGGTGGGCCGCACCATGGATGCGTCCGTCACCATCAGCGATGGCTCCGCCTATGTGGCAACCGGACAGGGTGAGTGTGAGGTGTCGGCGCGGCTGCTGGGCAGGTAGCGGCGGACTGGCTGGCAGTACACTACTAGTCGCCGCTGAGCAGTTCCAACGTAGCGCCGAGCAGGACATTGCAGCCCTTTTCCACGTCGTGCCAGTGGCTCCATTCGTCCGGGGCGTGGCTGACGCCGCCGACGCTGGGGATGAAGAGCAGGCCCGTGGGGGTGATGTCGGTGAAGAACTGACAGTCGTGGCCGGCGCCGCTGGGCATGAGCAGGGTGCGGTAACCGAGGTCCTTGGAGTGCCGCTCCAGGAGCTCGATCATTTCCGTGGTGCAGGGCTTGGGCCCGAGCCAGCTCATCTGGTCGAACTCGAATTTCAGCCGGTGACGACGGGCGATGGCGGAACAGGTCTTGCGACAGGCATCGGCCACGTTCGTCATGATCTCCTCGGACATGTCACGGCCCACCAGCGTGAAGTCCACCTCGCCGGGTACGGTGTGGGCGAAGCCGGGCTTGAGTTGGACGCTGCCGATGGTGATGCGGGTCTTGTCGGTGCCTTCCTCGTCGATGATGCGGGAGATCTCGTGGGCGAAGTCGGCGACTCCCATGAAGGCGTCGCTGCGCAGGTCCATGGGCGCGGTGCCGGCATGGTCGGGCTTGCCGATGAACTTCACCAGCCACTTGAAGACCCCGGAGATGCCCTCCACGACGCCGATGGTGTTATTGGTCTTCTCCAGCACGGGGCCCTGCTCGATGTGCAGTTCCAGGAAGCCGAGCAGGTCGTCCGGGTCGCGCGCCGCCTCCATGGCCAGGTGGTAGGGCATCTGGCACTTGGCCATGGCGTCGCGCAGCATTTCACCGCTGTGATCCTGGGCCCGCTCCAGCCAGTCCAGCTTCAGCGAACCCGTGAGCGCCTGGGCGCCGAGCATGCCGCCGAAGCGGCCTTCCTCCTCGGAGGTGCCGATCACCTCGAGGGCGTAATTGATGGGGATGTCCTGTTCCTGAATGGTGCGGATGACCTCGAGGCCGGCAATCACCCCCAGAGTGCCGTCGAACAGTCCGCCGGCGGGCACACTGTCGATGTGTGAGCCGATCAGCAGGGCCTTCTGGTCCTTCTCGCCCAGGCGCCCGCAGACGTTGCCGGCGCCGTCCATGTGGGTAGTGAGGCCCAGGGCCTGCATCTTGTCCAGCAGCCAGTGCCGGGCCTTGATGTCTTCATCGGAGAAGCCCTGGCGGTAGATGCCCTGGTCGTCCGGGTTGTAGCCGAAGCGGCCAAGGTCATACAGATCCTGCTTGACCCGTTCGAGATTGATCTTGTACTGATTATCCATAATTAGTTTTTAGTCAGTTTTTCGTTCATGCCGCCCATCCCAGTTCCTGCGCACGGGCGCGGGCCCGGGCGGGCATGTCGGTGTCGATGAAATGACTGTGCAGGACCTGGACGCCTATCAGGTGATTGATCACGGCATCCATCTGCACCTTCTCGGCCGCCGTGGTCTGGGGATTCTCATAGCGGTCGAACAGCTTGCAGACCCCATCGTAAGACAGAATGCGCGCCGCCTCAATGCGCTCCCGGGACAGGTGCTTGTCCGCCAGCTCCCGCATCTGCCCCCACTTGGTCTTGTCGCTATGGGCGGGCGGCGCCATGAAGGCGAATTTCTCGCGCTTGTACAACACCTCCGGCAGGATGCCCTTCATCGCCTCGCGCAGGACATACTTCTCGGTGCGGCCCTTGATGCGCAGCTCGGGCGGCAGTTGCACGGCAAACTCGGCCAGATGGTGATCGAGGAAAGCCGGGCGCGCCTCCATGGAGTTGGCCATGTCCACGCGGTCGCCGCCCCAGGTCAGGATCTGCCCCTCGAGCATGGTCTTGCACCACACGTACTGGGCCTTGTCCAGCGCATGCCGCCCCTTGAGCTGATCGGCGTCCAGGGCCTTGGCGATAGCCGCACCGGGCCGATAGTCGCGGGTCTCCTCGCGCCGGTCCGGGGCCAGCAGGTCCGGCACCAGGTCGGCGCAGGCCAGCCACGGCTGCAGGCAACTCGGGGTGAAGCCGACGGTGAAGTGCAGGGCGGAGTCATCAACCTGCTTCTCCGCGAGCATGGAGCCGGTGAACAGGGCATTGCTCTCGCTCAGCAAGGACTGCCAGTTGGCCTTCTCCGTGGGCGACAGGGAATCCAGACCATGCAGGAACATGTCGCGGCGGAAGGCCGGATAACCGCCGAACAACTCGTCCGAGCCCTCGCCGGTCATGACCACCTTGTAGCTGCTCTTGTTGACGTGTCGGCTCATCAGCAGCTTGGCCACGGCGAGTGTGTTATAGATCGTGCGTTCAGTATGCCAGAGGGTCTCTTCAAAATGGCCGTAGAGTTCGTTACCGGACAGGCGCATGACATCCTGCTCGGCGCCACAGCGTTCCGCCATCTGGGTGGCGATCGGCGTCTCGTCATATTCCTTGTCATCGAAGCCGATGGTGAAGGCGCGCACCGGCCCCTGGCGGCAGGCCGAGGCCAGGCCGATGATGGCGCAGGAGTCGATGCCGCCGGACAGATAACTGCCAACCGGCACGTCGGCCTCCAGGCGCAGGTCAACGGCGTTCAGGAGGTTCTCGCGGGTGCGCTCGATGGCATCTTCCTCGCTCATGGGCTCGCGCTCCGCCTCGCGGGGGAAGTTGAGATCCCAGTACTTGTGCTCGCTCACTACGAGCTTGCCGCCGCTGCGCTTGATGCGCACCACATGGCCCGGTTCCACCTGATTGATATTCCTGAATGCGGTGGTACCTGGCACCATGGTCTGAATGAGCTGGTGATAGATGCCCTCCGAGGTGAACTCTGGCTTTACCTCGGGATGGGCGAACAGGACCTTCAGTTCGGACCCGAAAACCACCGTGTCTCCCACCTCGGTCCAGTACAGGGGCTTGACGCCGAAGCGGTCGCGCACCAGATAGAGTGCGTCTTCCTCCTTGCTATACAGGGCGAAGGCGAATTCGCCGCGTAGCTGCTTGAGCGTGGCATCCAGGCCGAGACGCGGAAACAGGTGCAGGATGATCTCGGAGTCGCTCTTGCTGGTGAAACGGGCATCCTGCGCCGTCAGGCGCGCGCGGATACGCTGGTAGTCGTAGAACTCGCCATTGTGGGCCAGCATCAGGTTACCGTCCTGGCTGACGAAGGGCTGCTTGCCCCGGTGCTCATCGAGGTCGATGATGGTGAGGCGGGCGTGGCTGAAGCCGACGCCGTGTTCGGGGAAGATATTGTAACCAAAACCATCGGGGCCCCGATGATGTTGAATCGCCGCCATGTTTACCAGCAATTGCGGGTCGATCGGCTTTTCGGGTTGGGCATGCATGATGCCTGCAATTCCACACATATAAGTTTTCTCGATGAGGTGAGTAGTTGATTAAACGTTAGACCACGTCCAGCACACGACCTTTGCGGTGTGTCAGGCAGGTCAACAGGGCCATGCGCAGGAAGGTCGCGCCTCGAGCCTGGGCGAAGTACCAGTTGAAGCGCGTGTCGTCCAGGTCCGTGGATAACTCCTCGCCGCGCGCGAGGGGGTGCAGCACGATGGCGCTTTCCTTGAAGGGGGTATCCAGGTTGAGACGAAACTTGGTTCCATAGGTCTCGAAATCTGCGCCGGTCCAGGCGATGGCATTGATGTAGATGACATCCAGTTCACTCACCAGCTCTTCGAAGCGCGAACCGGCGGCGATCACATTGAGCCCGCGCTCGCGACACTCCTCGATGACGCCGTTGGTAACCTGCGCGCCGTCGGCATCGTCGTTGAATACATACACATGGGAGAAGGCATGGCTGAAGACGGAAAAGATCTTCAGCAGGCTGCGCACAGTGCGCATCTTGTCGGGCACGCCGATTACTCCCACCTTGATCTTCTTGTCCTCGGGCAGATCCTTATCGACCAGCTCCGGGCGCCACTTGAAGATGGTATAGATGTCGGTCATGGCCTGGGTCGGGTGTTCGTCCATGCCGTTGCCCGCGTTGATGATGGGAATGCGCAGCGACTCGCGCATCTCCATGAGCGATTCCTCGCGCGTGTCGCGCAGGACGACGCAATCAGCGTAGTTGTTAAACATCTCGCCCACGTCGCTGAGTGACTCGCCCTTGGCGATGCCCGTGGTGGAACGGTCAGTGATGGACATGATATCGCCGCCGAGCCGGTGCCAGGCGCTCTCGAAAGACAGGCGCGTGCGGGTGCTCGGTTCGTAGAACGCGCTGACGAGGATCTTGCCCTGCAGCGGTGTGCTGAAGCGCTCCGGATTGGCCTCGTACTTGGCCGCCAGGCGGAACAATTGCAACAGGGTCTCCGCGCCGAACTGATCGGCGCTTAGAATGTGCTGATGTTCCAGAGGCAGAAGATTGTCACCATCCTCGACAATCGTGCGCAGCAATTGCTTGGGATGCGCATCGCCCTGTACGTCCGGCTTCTCCCGGGTGCGTATTTGGGCCTTTTCGTCCACTTTTCCAGTCTCTTTCGTCATTACCACAGTTTTCCTTGCCTGGTGTCTCTGATGACCAGTGCGATTAGAATCAACGGCGTGGCGATCGCGAAGGCGAGCGCCACCGTTACCAGAATCGTCAGGGCCGAGAGTGAAATCATGATGCGAGGCTCTCCCCTTGTGCGAGGCTTTCGCCTCGTGCGAGTTTATCGAAATCGAATTCCCTGTCGTCCAGGCGGCTGACGAGCACGATCACCAGCAGTGAAACGGCACAGGAGGCGACCGCCGCCACGTAGTAGCCGATGGTGAAGTAGGCTATCAGCCCGGACACCGTTCCGGCCACCATGGCCAGCGACGCGGCGAGACCGGTCGCCCAGCGATAATAGAGTCCGAAGACGATGGGCCAAATGGCGCTGGCCACGAACGCGCCGGTGAAGTAGAGGAGCGAGGCCAGCGTCGTTATTCGCGGCACGCAGAGCAGCCAGGTCATCACGCCGAGGCCGAGGATGATGTAGCGGCCGGCGCGGAAGCACTGCGCGTCTGTGGCGCCGGGATTGACGTGGCCGCGATAGATGTCCTGCGTGATCAGGTCCGCCGTGGCGGCCAGCAGCGAGTCCAGGCTGGAGGCCAGCGCCGAAAACACGACGATGAACACGACGATGGCGCCGGTCGTCCCGAGTATGCGCCCGGCGACCAGCGGCCCGACCATGTCGGCGGCGGGCACGTTGATGCCCAGCGAGGGCGCGGCCAGGGCGACGAAGCCGGCGACGATGGGAATCGGAATCCAGAACAGTCCGGCGATGAAATAGGCGCGCGCGCCGGTGTCCTGGCGGAAGGCGAAGGCGCGTGACCACCAGACGTTGGAGTGGAATATCTCGCCGACGCCGAACAGCAGATTGTTGAACAGGAACATGATGGCGGCGGGGAACAACAGGTTCAGCAGCATGGGTCGTTCCACCTGCAGGTCCGTGTACATGCGTTCGAAGCCGACGTTGTCGATTACCAGGAAGGCGATGAAGATCACGCCGGTGATGATGATGATGGTCTGTACGAAGTCCGTCGCGATTACCGCCTTGAGTCCACCCAGCAGGGTGTAGGACACGCACACCGCCAGGATCACGGTCATGCCCAGGTGATAGGGCACGCCGCTGAGGGCATTGACCAGGATGCCGCCGGCCATGCCGAGGCTGATGAGCCAGCCGAAGGCATAGAACAGCGAGATCAGCAGGAAGATGCGCCAGGCCAGAACGCCATAACGCTCGCGAATGAAATCGCCCGAGGTGAAGCCATGGGGCAGGAGGAGCTTGATGCGTTTGGCCAGCGGTGCGAACAGCAGCAGACCCACCGCCCCGAGCGAATAACCGACCATGCCCCACACGCCGAGCTCGTAGGTCACCTGTGGCGCGGTCATCGTCGTGTTGCTGGTCACCCAGGTGGCCATCGCCGTGGCTGCCGCGAAGGCAAGGCCGACGTTGCGACCCGCCAGCATGTAGTCTTCCAGCGTCTTGTTGTTACGCCCCAGATAATAGCCGAAGGCGATCCATACCGCGCCGAAGATGGCCAGGATGATCAGGGCGATTGTAGGGGAGAGGGCGATTGCCTGCATGTCAGATGTGCGCTCGTCGATTGCCGTTGAGGATGATGAACACCAGTGTCGAAAACAGCGCCAGTCCGAGCAGGAAGAAGCCGCCCGCCCGGGCGAGGCTGTGATGCGCGACCGTGACGGTCAGGGGCATGGTCTGGGGGACGCCGTCGTCGCTGAGGCGGAAAAAATAGTCGCCGTCAGCGAGGCCGGTAATGGTCAGGGCGCCGACGCCGGGAATGTCGCGACTGACGACGTCGCTGAAGTCACTGCTACTGGATTGTTCGAGGACGAGAGAGGCGGATTCGTCGCCGGTATCCCA
>JBBDSI010000120.1:3229-8005 GCA_040905005.1 Pseudohongiellaceae bacterium | reverse complement strand
GGCGGCGGTGGCTGCTTCGGCTTCGGCACCTGGGAAGACGACGCCAACTTCGACGCGCGAGTCTGGGATGTGGGTTCCCTGACCAACGTCGGTACGATCAACACGGACGCGACCGGACAGTCCTATCTGCCGGCCCTGGTCATCCCCATTCCGCTTATCGCCCGGGTTGAGGCCAACGCCTGTAGCCGGCTGGCCAGTCAACTCAAACTGTTCGTCCAGGGCGGTTAGCTGCCGTTACTTTGGATCACTACCCGCAGGCACAGTGAAGCCCGCAAGCACAGTGAAGAAAGACAGGTGGCACTATGACTACTTCGGCAAGGCATGACGCGGCCAGTATTACTTCTCTCCAATCCCGCATGAATATTGTTTTCAGGATTCTGCTCGGCCTGGCGGTTCTCGCCACGGCCACTTCCTGCGCCATGAACCCGGCCACCGGTGGCCCCAATCTCGTGTTGATGTCGGAAAATCGAGAGCAGGAGATCGGTGCCGAGGAACACGAGAAGATTATCGCCAGCATGCCCCTGTACCAGGACGAGGAACTGCTGGCCTATGTCAATGAGGTGGGTCAACGCCTGGCAGCCGTCAGTCATCGCCCCGAGCTCGACTACCAGTTTTTCATCATCGACAGCCCGGACATCAACGCCATGGCCCTGCCGGGGGGATACGTGTATGTGAACCGGGGCCTTCTGACCTTCATGAACACCGAGGCCCAGATGGCCGCGGTAATTGCGCACGAGATCGGTCACATCACTGCCCGGCACGCGGTTCAGCAGCATGCCCGCGGCGCCATGGCCAACGCCGCCGCCACCGTGGGTGGCCTGGTCACCGCCGTGGCTACCGGCAGCGGCTATGTCGGCTCCCAGATCAGCCAGGTCACCTCCATCTGGGCCCAGACGGGCCTGAGTGGCTTCGGCCGTGAGGGGGAGTTGGAGGCCGACCGGCTCGGCGCGGAGTATCTGCTCGAGGCCGGATACGACCCCAACGCCATGATCGACGTGGTGACGGTGCTGAAGAACCAGGAAGATTTCAACCGCAGGGTTCAGGGCAATCGCGGCAGTTACCACGGCCTGTTCGCCACCCACCCGCGCAATGACACCCGCCTGCAGGAAGTCATCGCTTCGGTGGGCGAACTCGGGGAAGCAGAAGTCACCCAGTCCGACAACAGCGCCTTTCGCGAGCACATGGACGGCCTGATCGTCGGCGCCAGCAACGCCTCGAGGCAACAGGATGAGCGCAATCGCTACTACCAGGCTCTGCTCGGTTACACGCTGGTCTTCCCCGATGACTGGAAAGTCAGCGAGACGCCCACCACGGTAACCGCCTCGTCTGAGGAGATCGGCCGCTTGCAGATCGAGGCGCGGCGCCTGCAGGAGAATATCGAGCCGCGGCTTTACCTGCGTGATGTACTGGGCATCCAGAACCTGCAACAGTCCGAGCCGCTGTCGCAGTATCGGCTGATAGGACACACGGGCGTCGCCGTTAACCCGGCGACCGGTAATCCGGAGCGGGTGGCCATCGTCTACATGGGACCGAGGGCCTTCTTCTTCCGCGGCGAGATTGGCAATGCCAGCGCCGTGGATGAGATCGACGACCTGCTGCTGTCTTCCATCCGCACCTTCCGCGCTGTGCAGCGAGGGGAGATTCCCACCGGCAACGAACCGAAGATTCGTTATGTACAGGCGAGTGAGTTTTTCGATTTCGCCGTCGTGGCCCAGACCAGCCCCATCGCCAGCTATCCGGAGGAGACCCTGCGTCTTCTCAACGGCTATTATCCCCGCGGCCAGCCCGCCGCCGGCGAGTGGGTGAAGCTGATCGAATAGCGCGCCCATGCCGCTGTAAATGACAACCCGGTCCCGGTTCAGCGGCCGGGTTGTTTGTTTTTACCCCCTCGGGAGTTACACTTGCTGCACTCCTGAGCTCAGACAAGCCCTATGACGGCAGTTGAAAACAGTCCCAAGAAGGCCGCTCGCGCCGACGCCCCTGTGAACCTGAAGGATTTTCTGGACGGCCTGCTGGCAAGCGGGCGCATCACCCGCAAGGACCACGATCAGGCGGTGGCCAATCGCCATGCCGCCGAGCACCGGGACAAACACATACTCGCTTTTCTGGCGGACCTGGAACTCGAAGACCAGGCCAATGCCGGGCGCAGGCTGGACATCGAGACCCTGACCCGGGAGCTTAGTCTGCAGGCGGGGCAGGACTATTATCGGATTGATCCGCTGAAGATCGATGTAGCCCGGGTCACGCAGGTCATGGACTACAAGTTCTCCCAGCGCCACAAGATTCTCTGTGTGGAGGAAGGGGACGACGAGGTCGTCATCGCCAGCGCCGAGCCCTTTCTAAGTTCCTGGCAGTCTGTACTGGAACATACGTCACAGAAAAGAGTCAGGCGGGTTGTGGCGAACCCGTTGGACATCAAGCGTCTCACCGCCGAATTCTACAGCGTCTCGAAATCGATCCTGGGTGCGACGCGCGGCTCGGTGGTGGGCAAGGGCATCGGCAACCTCGAGCAGATGCTGGAACTGGGCAAGCTCAAGGACCCGGAAGCCAACGACCAGCATATCGTCAATGTCGTCGACTGGCTGCTGCAGTATGCCTTCGAGCAGCGCGCCAGTGACATTCACATCGAGCCGCGGCGGGAGAAGGGCGCGATCCGATTCCGCATCGACGGCGTGTTGCATACGGTCTACGCCCTGCCGATGCAGGCGCTGAGCGCCGTCACCAGCCGCCTGAAGATACTCGGCCGCATGAATGTGACGGAGAAGCGCAAGCCACAGGACGGACGCATCAAGACCAAGAGTCCCAATGGCGAAGAGGTGGAACTGCGTCTGTCCACGCTGCCCACCGCCTTCGGAGAAAAACTGGTCATGCGCATCTTCGATCCCGAGGTGTTGCTGCGCCCCTTCGAGACGCTGGGACTGAGTAAGGAGGACTTGCAGCGCTGGCAGCAGATCATCAGCAACAATTACGGCATAGTCATCATCACGGGCCCGACCGGGAGCGGCAAGACCACCACGCTGTACTCCACACTGAAGACCCTGGCCACCGAGGAGGTCAATGTCTGCACTATCGAGGATCCCATCGAGATGGTCGAGGACAGCTTCAACCAGATGCAGGTGCAGGAGAACATCGACCTGAATTTCGCCGACGGTGTCCGAGCCCTGTTACGGCAGGACCCGGACATCATCATGATTGGCGAGGTGCGCGACCTGGAGACCGCCGAGATGGCGATCCAGGCGGCACTCACCGGACACCTCGTCTTTACCACGCTGCACACCAACGATGCGCCCTCGGCCATTACCCGCCTGCTGGAACTGGGCGTGCCGCCCTACCTGCTCAAGGCCACTGTGGTTGGCATCATGGCCCAGCGTCTCGTGCGTACACTCTGTCCCCATTGCCGGGAGCCGACCGAAATCACTGCCGAGGCCTGGGAAGAGTTGACCAGCCCGTGGAAGGTGAAGATGCCAACTCGGGCGAATGCCGCCCCGGGCTGCCTCGAGTGTCGCGAGACCGGCTTCCTCGGCCGCGAGGGGATCTACGAGGTGATGCCGTTCTCCGAATCCCTGCAACAATATGCCGATGACAAGGCCGAGCTGCCGGCCCTGCGCCGCCAGGCCTACAAGGAGGGCATGCTGAGTCTGCGTCTGAGCGGCGCCCAGAAAGTCGCCAATGGTCTCACCACCATCAATGAAGTATTGCGAGTTTCGCCTGCAAGCAAGCACTGATCCAGCGGCGCCCCCGGGCGGGAAGCGACCGACCGGCGGCGCCCCCGGGCGGCAAGCGACTCACCGGCGGCGCCCTCTGCCGCGTGCCGGCCAGTAAGCCATCATGTCAGACACTCACGAGAACTTCCTCATCATCGGGCCCGCCTGGGTGGGGGACATGGTCATGGCGCAGTCGTTGTTCAAGCTGCTTGACCAGGAATACCCGGACTGCCGGATCACGGTCATGGCGCCAGACTGGACGCGTCCCCTCCTTGAGCGCATGCCAGAGGTGGACGACACCCTGCCGGCGCCGCTGGGACACGGCGAGCTGCAACTGGGCCGGCGCCGCCAGCTAGGCCGCGCGCTCAGGGCCGAGGCCTTCACGACCGCGATCATTCTGCCCAATTCCTTCAAGTCGGCGCTGATACCCTTTCATGCGGGTATCCCGCGGCGCATCGGCTGGCGCGGCGAGTGGCGCAACCTTCTGCTCAGCGACTGCCGCCGGCTGGACAAGAAGGCATTTCCGCAAATGGTACAGCGCTTCGCTGCCCTGGCGTTGCCACCGAGTCCCACGCCACCACGCGCGATACCGCCACCGGCGCTTGCGGTGGATGCGGACAATGCGCGCGCGAGCCTGGCCAGGTTCGACCTCGGCGAAGCCGCGCCGGTGCTTGCCATCTGTCCCGGCGCGGAGTACGGGGAATCGAAACAGTGGCCGCCGATGCACTACGCGGAGCTGAGCAATCACTATCTGGCCCAGGGCTGGCAGGTCTGGATCTTCGGTTCGACAAATGACCAGCTCGCCGCCGAGTCGGTGTTGGCGGATATCGAGAACGAGTTCCTGCCCCGCATTCACAACCTCGCCGGTCGCACGGCGCTGGGTGAGGCCATCGACCTTCTGGATCGCGCCGCGGTGGTGGCTAGCAACGACTCGGGACTGATGCACATCGCGGCCGCGCTGGGCAAGCCGGTGGTGGCTCTGTACGGCTCGACCTCACCGGACTTTACACCGCCCTTGGCGGAACGGGTAAAATTGCTGCACACTGATATCGAATGCAGACCCTGTTTCAAA
>JBBDSI010000120.1:0-3129 GCA_040905005.1 Pseudohongiellaceae bacterium | reverse complement strand
CCCGTTGCGTATATTGATCGTCAAAGTCTCCTCTCTGGGAGATATCATTCATACACTGCCCGCAGTGACCGATGCCGTGCGCGCCCACCGCAATCTCGAGTTCGACTGGGTGGTGGAAGAGAATTTCGTCGAGGTGCCTTCCTGGCATCCGGCGGTCAGGAAGGTGATACCGGTGGCCATTCGGCGCTGGCGGAAAAATCTGCTGCGCACCTGGATGAAATCGGAGGTGCGGGCGTTCAAAGAGACCCTGCAGGGCGAGCACTACGACCTGGTGATCGATGCCCAGGGGCTGATCAAGAGCGGTATCATCTCGCGCCTGTCCCGCGGTCTTACCGTGGGTCTCAGCAATCGCACGATACGCGAACCACTGGCGACTCTGTTCTACAACAAGGTCTATTCCGTGCCCTGGAGCGAACACGCCGTCGACCGTGTACGCGAGCTCTTTGCCAGGGCGCTGAAGTACCGCTACGACAAGAGCAATGTCGATTACGGAATCGATCTGGCCCGGATCGACCCCGAGCCCGAGCCAAACCCGGGCAAGCGGGTGATGTTCCTCCATGGCACCACGTGGAACACAAAGCACTGGCCGGAACCTTACTGGCGCCACCTTGCCCACATTGCCTGCGAGGATGGCTACGAGGTCGTGCTTCCCTGGGGCGACGCCGCGGAGAAGCAGCGCGCCGAACTCATCGCGGGAGAACTCGACAAGGCGCGTGTCCTTGACCGACTGACGCTCACCGGCCTGGCCAGGGAGATCAATCGCACTTCGGGTGTCGTCGCCGTGGATACCGGTCTCGGCCACCTGGCCGCCGCCCTGTCCAAGCCGACGGTTTCCCTGTATGGGCCCACCAACCCGGGGCTCTCTGGCACGTGCGGGCGCGGTCAGCTGCACCTGAATTCCAATCTCAATTGCGCTCCCTGCATGAAGAAGGTCTGTGGCTATACTGGCCCCGGCGTGACCGATTCCTTCGAGGGCCAACCCTTCCCGGTGGTCCCGCCCTGTTTCGTCAGTCACAAGCCGGAGCTGGTGTGGCAGAAGTTCACCGAACTGGTTGGGGGATAGGCGCTTGCGGCTGGCGTTCCTGATCTATTCCTATTTTCCCTTCGGGGGCCAGCAACGGGATTTCATGCGTATTCTGCGCAGCGCCCTGGCGCGAGGCCACGAAGTCGATGTCTATGCCCTGCGCTGGCAGGGCGCCGTACCCGACGGGGTGAAGCTCAAGCTGGTGCCGCAGCGTGGAGTCTGGCGCCTGACGCGCTACCGGTCTTTCACGTCCCATGTCGAGAAGGCGTTGCGCCAGGCGCCGGTGGATGTGGTCGTGGGCTTCAACAAGATGCCTCTTCTGGACATCTATTTCGGGGCCGATCCCTGTTTCCTGGAGAAGGCACGGACCCAGCGTGGCGCTTACTACCCCTTCACGCCGCGCTACCGCCATTTCAAGGCCTACGAAGAGGCGGTGTTCCGGCGCGACAGTGAGACCCAGGTCCTGCTCCTGTCGGACCTGCAGCGCAAGAGCTATCTCAGGCATTATCCTGACTGCGCGCCGCGCTTGCATGAACTGCCGCCGGGTATCTCCGCCGATCGCCGGGTGGAGCAGCGCGACCCGGTCACGCGGCGTGAGTTCCGGGAGGAATTCGCCATCGCCGACGGGGAGTGGCTGGTGCTCCAGGTGGGTTCGGGATTCCGCGTCAAGGGCGTGGACCGCTCACTGCGGGCTATCGCGGCGTTACCGGTGACACTCCGGCGGCGCGTACGCTACCTGCTGGTGGGCCAGGACCGGGCCACACGCTTTCGCTGGCTGGCGCGGCGCCTGGGTCTGCGGAACCAGGTGCGGATTATCGCCGGGCGCGAGGACATCCCGCGCTTCTTCGCCGGTGCCGACCTGCTGCTGCATCCCGCCTACGAGGAGAGCGCCGGCTATGTCCTGCTGGAAGCGGCGATCGCCGGCCTGCCGGTGTTGACGACGGCCAGTTGCGGTTATGCTACGCATATTCAACGCGCCGAAGCCGGGGAAGTCTGCCCGGAGCCGTTCCAGCAGCAGGAACTCAATGACCGCCTTGCCTCCATGTTAAAACGACTCGACACCGCCCCCTGGTCGGAAAACGGCCTCGCCTATGGCCGCAATCCGGGACTGTACACCATGCCCGAAGTGGCGGTGGACAGGATCGAAGCCCTGACCCGGGCGCGGGTCTCGGGAGGTGTCACGTGACTCGCGTCACCCTGGGACTGGCCGGCGCCATCGGGCATGATCCATCCGCCGCGTTATTCGTAGACAACAGGCTCGTCGCCGCCGTGGAAGAGGAGCGCCTGGTGCGGCGCAAGCACGCCAAGGGTGAGCTGCCCTACCTGGCGGCGCGGCAGTGCCTGCGTTGCGCGGGCCTGAAGGCGTCGGACGTCACTCACGTCGCCATTCCCTATGCGCCCATCTCGCTTTTTTCCCGCGCCCGCTGGCACTATGCCTATCGGCACTGGTATGCGCCGGAGCGCAGCCTCGATGCCCTTTTTAACGGTAACCGTCGTTATCGCCGCTACATTCGCGAATTGAAGGGCTTGCTGGAGAAACTGCACATCCCCTTCGACGAGATCGAACTGATCCCGGTCAGGCATCTCCTCGCGCACGCCAGCAGCGGTTACCACATGGCCGAGGAAGAGGGAAAGACCGCAATCTTCGTCGTCGATTCCAAGAGCGAGTACTCGAACATGTTCTTAGGCTATGGCGAGGGTGGCCGTATTCACAAGATCAAGCAGTTCAACAATCCCGACTCGCTGAGCGGCATGTATGCGGCGCTGACGGACTATCTCGGTTTCGAGATGCTGGACGGGGAGTTGAAGGTGATGGGCATCGCGCCGTTCGGCGACCCCAACAAGTACGACCTGTCCGACCTGGCCACTTTCGACGGCAAGCACTTTCGCGTCAACACCAAGCTCATCACGACCGTCGGTCTGCGTCGCTACAAGGCGAAGTCTCGCGGCCATTACTTCAGCCGCAAGCTGGTGGAGAAGCTGGGACCGCGACGAGCCGGCAATCTGCTGGAAGACCCCTACGTGCATTACGCCGCGGCCATCCAGAAACTCTATGAGGACATGGCCATGGGCCTGGTGACACACTATCTCGGCAGTGTCCTTAA
>JBBDSI010000119.1:0-1345 GCA_040905005.1 Pseudohongiellaceae bacterium | reverse complement strand
TCGCAACCTTCATGGCCGTGGCCATGACCCTGGCCATTGTCAGGTTTAGCAAGCGATTGGATTGAGAGCGGGTCAATGAAATTGTCCGTGGCAAGCGCGGTGTTTCGCCTGAAACAGCCTGGCTTCTTGCTGAAGCCTTTAAGACATCTCCTGAATTCTGGCTCAATCTACACGCGGCTTTTGACTTGTCCTCAAATCGCCCTGATTCTCATATAGAACCTTTTTCTCGTAAAAGCGCGTAACCGGAACAAGCGGGTACTGTCCAGCGACAGGAGGCTGCCTTCGGGCAGCCTCCTGTCGTTGCGAGCTTGTGCGCAGGACTATTCATGAAAGACCTACTCGGCTTTGGCTCCTGCGTCGCTCTAACGCCTAGCCCTGTAGGCGTGCGGACGCCGATATACCTCAGGCGCGGGCGATAGGGGTGGTGCGCGAAAAGTCGTGGTTCTTCAGGGGTAGTTCGCGCACACGCTGGCCGGTGAGGATATACAGGCCGTTGGTGACGGCGGCGGCGATGGGTGGTGTGGCCGGTTCGCCCAGTCCGCCCAGTGCCGCGCCAGACTCGACGATGTGCACCTCGATCTCCGGCGAGGTGGCCAGTCGCACCATCTCGTAATCGGGGAAGTTGCCCTCAACGACGCGGCCTTTCTCGATGCTGATCTCGCCATAGAGGGCGGCGGTCAGACCGAAGATGATGCCGCTCTCCACCTGGGCCTCGACGGTGTCGGGATTGATGGCGCGGCCGCAGTCGATGGCGCAGGTGACCTTGTGCACCACGGGCCGATAATTCTCGTCCAGCGAGACCTCCGCCACCTCGGCAACGATGCTGCCGAAGCTCTCCTGCACGGCCAGGCCGAGGGCACGGCCCTCGGGCAGGTCCTGACCATAGCCGGCGGCGTTGGCCGCGACCTCGAGCACGCGCCGATGGCGCGGATGCTCGCGCAGCAGCTCCATGCGCAGCTGGAACGGGCTCTTGCCGGCGCGGTGAGCGATCTCGTCCACGAAGGACTCGATGAAGAAACCCTGCTGGGAGTGATCGACGCTGCGCCATGAGGCGATGGGAACGTGGGTGTCCACGTCCACCACGCGGATGGACTGGTTGGCGATGGCGTAGGGAATATGTGCTGCCCCGGGTACCTGGATCGGGCCGGTGAAGCGGCTGTGCCAGGCGGTGACATTGCCTTCGGCGTCCAGCGCCGCGCGGAAACTGTTGGCGACGGCCGGGCGGTAGTAATCCTGCCGCATGTCTTCCTCGCGGCTGAAGAGCGTCTTCACCGGCACGTCGAATTCCTTCGCGATGAGCGTGGCGTGATCGATCATGTTCCAGGTAAAGGGCAGGCGCCTGCCG
>JBBDSI010000118.1:0-1346 GCA_040905005.1 Pseudohongiellaceae bacterium | reverse complement strand
ACCACCAGCGTCAGAATCGTGCCGAAGGACAGGCCGAAGACGATGGCCGAGGCCAGGGACACCCACTGCGAGGTGATCGGTCCGCCCATCTCGATTTCCGCGCCGATCAGGTCGACGGACACGTGCATGGCCAGGGGCAGCAGGCCGAAGCCGGTAGTAAAGGTGGTCAGGAATACCGGTCGCAGACGCTGCACGCCGGTCTGCACGATGACATCCTGCAGCGGCCAGTCCGGGTGCTCCGCGCGCAGGTAATTGAAGGTGTCGATGAGCACGATATTGTTGTTGACGATGATGCCCGCCAGGGCGACGATGCCGATGCCGGTGAGGATCACCGAGAAGGTCTGCCCGGTAGTGAGCAGGCCCAGCAGCACGCCGGTGGTGGACAACAGCACCGACGACAGGATCAGGAAGGCCTGGTAGTAGCTGTTGAACTGAGTCACCAGGAGGATGGCCATCAGCGCCAGGGCGAGAGAGAAGGCCTGGCCGAGGAAGGCGGCGGATTCCTCCTGCTCCTCGTTGGCGCCGCGGAAGCGGGTGATCACCTCGCGCGGCGGCGGATTGGCCTCCAGCCAGGCCTCGATCTCGGTCAGCTTGTTGGCCGCCACTATGCCCGGCGCCGGGTTGGCGCGCACGTAGACCACGCGCTCGCCGTCGACCCGCTGGATCGAGCTGACCTGGGGCGCGGCCTTCATGGTGACGAAGGTGCTGATGGGCACTGGGCCGTTGCTGGTGCCGATGCGAATGCTGTCGAGTTGGTCGATGCCGCGGTACTCATCCGGATAGCGTACGCGGATGTCCACTTCCTGCTCGCTGTCGTCGGGGCGGTAGTCGCCCATGAAGACGCCGTTGGTCATGAGCTGGATGGCGGCGCCCACCTCGGTCATGTTCGCACCCAGCATGGCGGCGCGGGCGCGGTCGACGACGATCTCCCATTCGATGCCGGGCACCGGCGCCGTGTCATCGATGTCGATCAGCTCGTTGCCCTGGTCCTCTTCGAAATAGGTGCGGATGCGCGCGGCCTCGCTGAATAGCAGGTCGAGATCGTTACCCGACAGCTCGAGCTGGATCTCCTTGCCCACCGGCGGGCCCTGTTCGATGGTCGCCACCTCGGCACGGATGCCCGGGATGTCGCTAATGGCCTCGCGGTAACGGTTCTCCACCTCGAAGCCGTCTGCCTGCGGCCGCGTGCGGCGATCCGTCATCTCGACGAAGATGGAGCCGACGAGGTCGGGCGCGGTCTGTTGGGTACCACCCATCTGCTGGCCGGCGCCGGATTGCATGACGATGCCCTTGATGAAGCCGACGTCCATGATCCGCTCCTGCACATCGAGCATGATGTCCCTGAG
>JBBDSI010000117.1:3303-8033 GCA_040905005.1 Pseudohongiellaceae bacterium | reverse complement strand
TTTTCGCGATTGCTGTGATCGGTGACGTCGCGTACTTCCCTGAGCTGCGGAATCTGCTCCAGCAGCGTTTTCTCGACTCCGTCCTTCAGGGTGACGTCCACCATCCCGCAGCCCTGGCAGCCGCCGCCGAAACGCAGCACGGCGATATTGTCCTCGGCGATCTCTTCCAGCGTCACCATGCCGCCGTGGGCGGCCAGTCCGGGATTGACCTCGTTATAGAGCACGTAGTTAATGCGGTCCTCCAGGGGACTGTCCTCGGATATCTTCGGCAAGCGTGAGTTGGGGGCCTTGATGGTGAGCTGACCACCCATGGAGTCCTTGGCGAAATCCACCACCGCCTCCTCCAGAAACGGGATACTGGCCGTGTCGATAAAGGCTCTGAAGTCTTCATACTGCTGCAATTCGTCGTCCTCTTTCTCTTCACCGGGACGGCAGAATGAGATGCAGGTCTCTGCGCGTGGCGTCCCCGCATCCAGGATGAAAATTCGCACTGCGATATCCTCGACGTTTTGTTTCTTCAGCAGTTCGACCAGGTATTCCTGCGCGGATTCGGTAATGGTAACCATAGGTTCCTCAAGCGTTATATTACTGTGTTCGATTTTACTGTATTCAGGCCCCATTGAGAATACCCGAGCAAAATAGTCAACTAAATCCATGCCGATGTCCGCTGCATTTGTTAAAATGCGGACTTCCGATGCATTCAGACCACTCTTTGCGCGAGTCGGCATGCCCATGCGGCAAGCCACAGGCCGCCTGCGAGCGAGTTCTGTTGGAAAGGATGCAATGCGCCAGGAGGGGCTTACAGACCCCGCCCTGTGAGGCCTTCAGACGGCCGCCTGAGCGCTTTGTGCCTGCACCCGCTGGCCCTCCCTTGACCGGGGCCGGCACGTCTGCGGCACAACGCCGGGTGAATCGCCCGGTGAATCGCCGGGACGATCGCCGGGTGAATCGCCCGCCGGGACAATCGCCAGGTCAAGGGCGCCGTCTGCAGGCCAAAGCCCTGACGGAGTGCATCACAGGACCCCTATTTTCAGCGAACTTACGAGGATATTTCGAAACCTAGTTATGGATAGTAAAAACTCAGAGCAACTTCTTCGCCAGGCACTTGAACAACGTATTCTGCTGCTCGACGGTGCCATGGGCACCATGATTCAGTCAAAGAAATTGTCTGATGCCGATTTCCGCGGCGAGCGCTTCAAGGATTTCCCCCACGACCTGTCGGGCAACAACGACCTGCTGACCCTGACCCAGCCGGACGTGATCAGGGACATCCACCGCGCCTACCTGGAGGCCGGCGCCGACATCGTCGAGACCAACACCTTCAACGCCACCCGCAATTCCCAGTCCGATTATCACCTCGAGGACATCACCGAGGAACTCAACCGCGATGCCGCCAGACTGGCGCGGGAGGCCTGTGACGCGATTACTGAGCAGACGCCGGATCGGCCCCGCTTCGTCGCCGGCATCCTCGGACCCACCAGCAAGACCGCGTCCATGTCCCCGGACGTGAACGACCCCGGCTTTCGCAACACCACCTTTGACGACCTGGTGGAGGACTATTCGATCTCCACCCGGGGACTGATCGACGGCGGCGCCGACATCATCATGATCGAGACGGCCTTCGACACCCTCAACGCCAAGGCGGCGATCTTCGCCGCCCAGAATGTCTTCCGTGAGACGGGCACGACCCTGCCCATCATGATATCCGGCACCATCACCGATGCCAGTGGCCGCACCCTGTCCGGACAGACCGTCGAGGCGTTCTGCAATTCCGTGCTGCACGCACGGCCGCTGTCGGTGGGCTTCAACTGCGCCCTGGGCGCGGATCAGTTGCGGCCGCACATCGAGGAGACCTCGGCCAAAGTGCCCTGCTACGTGTCCACGCATCCCAATGCCGGCCTGCCCAATGAGTTCGGCGATTACGACCAGTCACCGGAAGAAATGGCGGCGATCATCGCCGAGTTCGCCGACAAGGGCTTCGTCAACATCGTCGGCGGCTGCTGCGGCACCACGCCGGAACACATCACTGCCATCGCCACGGCGCTGGCGGACAAGGCGCCGAGAAAGCTGCCCGACATCAAGCCGGCCTGTCGCCTGAGCGGCCTGGAGGCCTTCAACATCGATGATGATAATCTCTTCGTCAACGTCGGTGAGCGCACCAACGTCACCGGCTCGGCCCGCTTCAAGCGCCTGATCAAGGACGATGACTATGAGGAAGCCCTCGACGTCGCCCGCGACCAGGTCGAAAACGGCGCCCAGATCATCGACATCAACATGGACGAGGGCATGCTCGACTCCGAGGCGGCCATGGAGAAGTTCCTGCGCATGGTGGCCTCCGAACCGGACATCAGTCGCGTGCCCATCATGGTGGATTCCTCCAAGTGGGAGATCCTGGAGACCGGCCTGAAGAACATCCAGGGCAAGGCCGTGGTGAATTCCATCAGCCTGAAAGAGGGTGAGGAAGACTTCCTCGCAAAGGCCGAATTGTGCCTGCGCTACGGCGCCGCGGTCGTCGTCATGGCCTTCGATGAAGATGGCCAGGCAGACTCTCTCGAGCGCAAGCAAAATATCTGTGAACGCAGTTACAAGTTATTGCGAGAGAAGCTCGACTTCCCGGCCAGCGACATCATCTTCGACCCCAACGTCTTTGCCATCGCAACCGGCATCGAGGAGCACAACAACTACGCCGTCGATTTCATCGACTGCTGTCGTTACATCAAGAAAAACCTGCCTGACGCGCTGATTTCCGGCGGCATCTCCAATGTGTCGTTTTCGTTCCGTGGCAACAACACCGTGCGCGAGGCCATCCACTCCGTCTTCCTCTACCACGCCATCAAGGCGGGTTTGAGCATGGGCATCGTCAACGCCGGCCAGCTCACCGTCTATGACGACATCCCCAAGCCACTGAAGAAGGCGGTCGAGGACGTGGTGCTCAACAGGACCGACGAAGGTACCGAGAATCTCATGGAGGTCGCCGGCGAGTTCAGCGGCAGCGCGGAGAAGCAGAAGACCGAGGACCTGTCCTGGCGCGAGAAGCCTGTCGAGAAGCGCCTGGCCTATGCCCTGGTCAAGGGCATCAACCGCTTCATCGTGGAAGACACCGAGGAGGCACGACAGCAGGCGGAGCGGCCCATCGAGGTGATCGAGGGGCCCCTGATGGCCGGCATGGACGAGGTCGGCGACCTGTTCGGCAGCGGCAAGATGTTCTTGCCCCAGGTGGTCAAGAGCGCCCGCGTCATGAAACAGTCAGTAGCCCATCTGTTGCCCTACATCGAGGCCGAAAAGAAGGAAGGTGAAGTACAGACCAAGGGCAAGGTGCTGATGGCCACGGTCAAGGGCGACGTACACGACATCGGCAAGAACATTGTCGGGGTCGTGCTCGGCTGTAACAACTACGAGGTGATCGACCTTGGTGTCATGGTGCCCTGCGACAAGATACTGGACACCGCGAAGAAGGAAAACGTGGACATCATCGGCCTGAGCGGGCTGATCACCCCCTCGCTGGACGAGATGATGCACGTTGCCAGCGAGATGCAGCGCCTCGACTTCAAGATCCCGCTGCTGATCGGCGGCGCCACCACGTCCAAGGCGCACACCGCCGTGAAGATCGAGCAGAACTACCAGAACGACGCCACGGTCTACGTGCCGGATGCCTCGCGCAGCGTCAATGTGGTCAGCACCCTGCTTAACAGCGCCAACAAGGCGGACTACGTGGCGAAGCTGCGCGAGGAATACGAGGGCGTGCGCACGCGCACCGCCAGCCGAAAGAAGAAGCGCAATCTGGTGGCTTACGAAAAGGCCAATGCCAGCGCGCCGGAGTTCGACTGGTCGGACTTCGAGCCCACCAAACCGGCCTTTACCGGCACGAAGGTGTTCGACGACTACCCGCTCGAGGATCTCCTCGATTACATCGACTGGACGCCCTTCTTCATCACTTGGCAGCTCAAGGGCAAGTACCCGGCGATCCTGTCCGATGACACGGTCGGCGAGGTGGCGACCGAGCTGTTCAACGACGCCCGCCAGATGCTGGACAAGATCATCTCCGAGAAGCTGCTCACGGCAAAAGCGGTAGTCGGCATCTGGCCTGCACACCGCAGCGGCAGGAACGACGTGGAACTGTTGCAGAGCAATGGCTCCACCAAGCCGCTGGCAACGCTGCACTTCATGCGCCAGCAGAAGTCCAACGGCAGCCAACCGGGCAACCTGTGCCTGGCCGACTATATTGCGCCGGAGCACGACGAGGGTGCGACCGACTACATCGGCGGCTTCGTCGTCACCACGGGCATCGGCGCCGACGAGTTGGCGGCGAAGTATGAGAAGGAGAACAACGACTACTCCGCGCTGCTGGTCAAGGCCCTGGCCGACCGCCTGGCGGAGGCCTTCGCCGAGCACATGCACGAGCGCGTGCGCAAGGAGTTCTGGGCCTATGAGCCAAAGGAAGCACTCAGCAGTGAGGAACTCATCGCCGAGGAGTACCGCGGCATCCGGCCGGCGCCGGGCTATCCCGCCTGCCCGGACCACAGCGAGAAGACCACCCTCTTCGAACTACTGGATGCCACCAAGGCCATCGGCGTAGAACTCACCGAGAGTTACGCCATGCACCCGGCCGCCACCGTCTCCGGCTTGTACTTCTCCCATCCCGACTCCCGCTATTTCGCCGTCGGCAAGATCAGCAAGGAGCAGGTGGAAGACCTGGCCGCGCGCAAGGGATGGGACGAGGACAAGATGGC
>JBBDSI010000117.1:0-3203 GCA_040905005.1 Pseudohongiellaceae bacterium | reverse complement strand
GCTGAGCGACAGCGAGTTCCTGCCGCTGCGCCTGCAGAACGGGCTGTACATTCAACGCATGGCGCCGATGCTGCGCCTCGCCGTGCCCTACGGCATGCTGTCCTCGCGGCAGTTGCGCAAGCTGGCCCTGATCGCGCGGGACTATGACAAGGGCTACGGCCATTTCACCACGCGCCAGAATATTCAGTTCAACTGGCCCGCCCTGGAAGACGTGCCCGACATCCTTGCGCATCTGGCCGAAGTGGAGATGCACGCCAACCAGACCAGCGGCAACTGTATCCGCAACACCACCACCGATCAGTTCGCTGGCGTCGCCGTGGACGAGATCGAGGACGCCCGCCCCTACTGCGAGATCATCCGCCAGTGGTCCACCTTCCACCCGGAATTCGCCTACCTGCCGCGCAAGTTCAAGATCGCGGTTTGCGGCACCCGTGAAGACCAGGCGGCCACCCAGGTGCACGATATCGGCGCCTACCTGACCCGCAACGACTCAGGCGAAACCGGCTTCCGCATCCTCGCCGGCGGCGGACTGGGGAGAACACCGGTTATCGGGGAAGAGATCTTTCCGTTCGTGACGAAGCCACACCTGCTGACCGCGCTCGAAGCGATCATGCGCGTGTACAATCGCGAGGGTCGCCGCGACAACAAGTACAAGGCGCGCATCAAGATTCTGGTCAAGGAAACCGGTGCGGAGCAGTTTCGCGAGAAGGTATTCGCCGAATGGGAGAAGATCAAGGACGGTCCACAGACCCTGACCGACGCCGAGATCGAGCGCTGCAAGTCTTTCTTCAGCGATCCCGACTATGCCGAACTCGCTGATAAGCCGGCCACACTGACGGACAGGCTCGCCGCAGACGCGCTCTTCGCCAGCTGGCATGAGCAGAACGTGCGCCCGCACAAGAAGCCGGGCTACGCCATCGTCACGGTGTGCTTCAAGGAAACCGGCGTCGCGCCGGGCGATGTCACTGACGCGCAACTGGATTACCTGGCCGAGCTGGCCGAGGAGTACAGCTTTTCAGAGGTACGCGTCACCCATCACCAGAACGTGGTGTTCGCCGACGTGCGTCAGGAACTCTTGTATGACTTCTGGAAGCAGCTGCAAGCGCGCGCTCTGGCCAGTCACAACCTGGGGCTGCTGACCGACATCATCTGCTGCCCCGGCGGCGATTTCTGCGCGCTGGCCAACGCCAAGTCCATTCCCATCGCCGAGTCCATTCAGCGCCAGTTCCCGGATCATGCCGAACTGAAAGAGTTGGGTGAGATTCGCATCAACATCTCCGGCTGCATGAATGCCTGCGGCCACCACCACGTCGGCAACATCGGCATCCTGGGCGTGGACAAGAAGGGTGAAGAGTTCTACCAGGTGACACTGGGCGGCTCATCGAAGAACGAGGCCAGCCTCGGCAAGGTGATCGGGCCTGCCTTCTCCCAGGAGGAAATCCCGGCGGTGATCGCGAAGATCGTCGAGGTCTACAAGGCGAACAGGCAGCAGGACGAAGCCTTCATCGATACCTACAAACGCGTCGGAATCGATCCGTTCAAGGAGCTGGTCTATGCCCAAACTAATTAGGCAGGGCGTCATCGAAGAGAAGGATCCATGGACGCTTTTGAAAGAAGCGACCGGCCCGGAAGTACTGCAGGCGGTGCCCGGCCGTAATTTCATCGTGCCGCTGCAGTTCTGGAAGCTGTACCGCGACGAGTTGAGCGAGTACTCGGGCGAGATATCCTTGTGGCTGGACAGCCACGAGGACGTCAGTGCCATCGGCCCGGACCTGCACTCGTTCCCGCTTATCGCGCTGAACTTTCCGGTCTTTTCCGACGGCCGCTCTTACACGAACGCCCGTGAGCTGCGCGAGCAACTGCATTACAAAGGCGAGATTCGCGCGATAGGGGACGTGCTCAGAGACCAGCTTTTCTACATGTCACGCTGCGGCTTCGACGCCTTCGCCCTGCGCCATGACCAGGACCCCGAGGTCTGCCTCCAGGCCTTCAATGATTACGAGACGGGATACCAGGCCAGCGTGATGGAGCCGACGCCGCTGTTCAGGCGCCGCTGACAACCGCCGGCACTGCCATCTAATGGAACCCGGGTCACTTCTCT
Source organism: Pseudohongiellaceae bacterium (assembly GCA_040905005.1). GTDB lineage: Bacteria > Pseudomonadota > Gammaproteobacteria > Pseudomonadales > Pseudohongiellaceae > UBA9145. The sequence goes on along the minus strand of JBBDSI010000117.1, from coordinate 1,102 downwards.
CTTCTTTCTTCCTCATCTTCATCGGTGCCGCCGTCCTCTCGACGGTGGCACTGTTTTTACGCCAGCCGCTGCTCGTTGCCTATATATTCGTCGGAATGATTCTGGGTCCCTATGGGCTCGGCTATGTCTCCGAGGCGTCTCTGCTGGCCGACATCTCCGAGTTCGGCATCATCTTCCTGCTGTTCCTGCTGGGACTCGACATGCAGCCAAGCAAACTGTTTGTCACCCTGCGCAATACCTTCCTGGTGACGCTCGCGAGCTCCCTGGCGTTCTTCACGCTGGGGCTGAGTACCGGCCTGCTGTTTGCATTCACACCGCTGGAGAGCGTCGTCATCGGCTGCAGCATGATCTTCTCCAGCACCATCATCGGCATCAAGCTGTTGCCGACAACCGTCCTGCATCAGAAGCACATGGGCGAGATCATGGTGGGCATCCTGCTGCTGCAGGACTTCATCGCCATCTTCATCATCGCATTTCTAGACTCGGGCAACATCGACCAGGCCAGCGCCCTGCGAGTGTTGCTGGCATTTCCGGTGCTCCTGGTTCTGGCCTACCTGTTCACGCGCTTTGTGCTCATTACCCTCATCGCGAGGTTCGACCACTTCAAGGAGTATATCTTCCTGCTGGCCATCGGCTGGTGCCTGGGGCTGGCGGAGGTCGCGGCTCTGATGGGGCTATCGGCGGAGATCGGTGCGTTCGTGGCGGGCGTCGCCCTCGCCACCAACCCCATCTCCCTGTATATCTCCCAGAGCCTCAAGCCATTGCGGGATTTCTTCCTGATCCTGTTTTTCTTCTCGCTGGGGGCCCAGTTCAACATCACCCTGCTCGGAGAGATTCTTGCCCCCGCCCTGCTGCTGGCGGCACTCGCGCTGTCGCTGAAACCAGTCGTGTTTCACTACCTGCTGCGTCGCTTTAGCGAGCACAACCGACTGGCCTGGGATGCGGGCCTGCGCCTGGGCCAGATCAGCGAGTTTTCCCTGCTCATCGCCTTCGTGGCCGTTCAGTCACAGGTGATTGGCGAGCGCGCCTCGCTGACGATCCAGGGCGCGGCCATCGTCACCTTCCTGATCTCTTCCTATATCGTGGTGATGTTCTGCCCCAC
>JBBDSI010000116.1:6562-8132 GCA_040905005.1 Pseudohongiellaceae bacterium | reverse complement strand
GGCTAGAGCAACAGACGCCGGATATCGGCCAGTGCCCGCACCAGATAGTCGGCGAAGCGGCCGCCATCTACTCCGTTAACCGCCCTGTGATCATAAGACAGGGTCAGGGGTAACATCTTTCGCGGCACTAACTCACCATCAACATAGACAGGCTTGATGTCGGTCTTTCCGACCCCGAGTATCGCCACCTCGGGCGCGTTGATAATGGGTATGAAACCGCTCCCCCCGATCGGCCCGAGGCTGGAGATCGTGAAACAGGCGCCCTGCATCTCCTCCGGCTTGAGCTTGCGGTCCCTGGCCTTCTCCGACAATTCGATCACTTCGTCGGCGAGTTCCCAAATAGACTTCTTGTCCACGTCCCGCAACACCGGCACCAGTAATCCTGCAGGCGCCGCGACCGCCATACCGATATGGCAATACTTTTTCTGGATGACATACTCGCCAGAGGAATGCATCGAGACATTGAACTGAGGATATTCCGCAAGTGCCTTGGCACAGGCCTTCAGCAGGAATGGCATGAACGTCAATTTGGTGCCGCGCTTCTCGGCCTCGGCCTTGAGTTCGGCGCGAAAATCCTCCAGCTCCGTCACGTCAGCTTCATTGAACTGTGCCACATGGGGGACCACCATCCAGTTGCGCTGCATGTTGACGGCGGTGATTTTCTCCAGCTTGCTGCGCTCGACTTTTTCGACCTCGCCGAACTGGCTGAAGTCGATATCGGGTATGGCGGGCATACCCGCGGCTGTCGGCGCGGCGGTCGCAGACAGTCGGGATTTGACGAACTCATGCACGTCTTCCTTGACGATGCGCGCTTTCGCGCCGCTGCCCTTGACCTGGGTCAGATCGACGCCCAACTCGCGCGCCAGCTTGCGCACGGCAGGTCCGGCATAGACACGAGAGGCACCAGCGCTCTCACCGCGCTCAGTGCTCGCCGCCGCAGCGGCAGGCTTCTCTGCTGACGGTCTGGCCTCGGCATCGGGCTCCGGCGCCTCTTTTTGAGCGGACTCTTTTTGATCCGACTCTTTACTAGACTCTTTACCGGACTCTTTACCGGACTCTTTACTGGATTCTTTACTGGATTCTTTACTGGACTCTTTACTGGACTCTTTACTGGAAGCCGGCGCTTCATCAGCCCCGTCAGAATCAGCGGCGCCGGCAGCGGCTGTAGACAGCTTCAGAATCTTCGAACCGGTCTTCACCTTGTCACCAACGGAGATCAACATCTCCTCTACGGTACCGCCACCAGTCGCCGGCACTTCCATGGCGGCCTTGTCCGACTCGAGCGTGATCAGGGGATCGTCCTTGGCGATGACATCCCCTTTCTTGACATGCACCTCGATGACATCCACCTCGTCATCGGTGCCCAGGTCAGGGATCTCGACCGTGACCGTCTTGCCGCCACCACCGTTCTTGCCAGCCTTGCTACTGTCTGCCGCGGCCTTGTCGTCCTTCTGCTGCGGCCTGGCGTCCTCTGCGGCTGCCGATTTGCCCTTGCCCGCCGCCTTGTCATCGGCGCCTGCTGCCTCTGCCTCCGCGGATGCGTCCGGGGAAGCGCCGCCCTTGGCCTGGG
>JBBDSI010000116.1:1558-6462 GCA_040905005.1 Pseudohongiellaceae bacterium | reverse complement strand
CATCGGCATCGCTGTCGGCATCGCCGTCACCGTCGACTTCCAGGGTCACCATGTCGTCGCCCGAGTTCACCTGATCACCCAGGTTGACCGCGATGCTCTTGATCACGCCGGCTTTTGGCGAGGGAATCTCCATGGCCGCCTTGTCGCTCTCCAGAACCAACAGAGAGTCGTTCTCCTGGACGCTGTCACCGACAGCCACCAGCAATTCAATTACCTCTACCTCACTGGCATCGCCCAGATCCGGTACTTTAATGTTTTCTGTGGCCAAGGTGTCACTCCTGATTAAAACTGATGGGCCTCACAAGCCGCTGCTTACTGGGTAATGGGATTGGGCTTGTCCGGGCTGATCCCTGCCTTCTTCATGTAATCGGTGATCGTTTTCGCGGGCACCAGATCCAGGGCCTTGAGCTCGGTCAAAGCTGCCAGAACCACAAACTTGCTGTCAACTTCGAAGAAGTAACGCAGCTTCTCGCGACTGTCACTGCGACCGAACCCGTCCGTCCCCAACACGCGATAAGAGTCCGGCACGAACTCCCTTATCTGGTCCGAGTAGGCTTTCATATAATCGGTGCAGGATACCACCGGCCCTTTTTGTCCGGAAAGCTGTTGTGTGACATAAGGCACTTTAGCCTTCTTTGACGGATTGAGCATGTTCTCACGGCTCATCGCCAGCGCCTCGCGACGCAGCTCGTTGTAGCTCGTGACACTCCACACGTCGACACTGACCGAGAAATCCTCGCGCAAGACTTTCGCCGCCTTGCGCACCTCGCGCAGGATCGTTCCACTGCCGAGCAGGCGCACGCGTCGTTCCTTGGCGATATTCTTCGTCACCTTGTACTCCTTGGCGCCTCCGTCCTCAAGCAGGTACATGCCCTTGATAATGCCTTCCTCGGCGCCCTTTGGCAGGCCTGGATGCGTATAGTTCTCGTTCATCGTAGTGATGTAATAAAACACCGACTCCATCTCCTCATACATGCGGCGCAGACCGTCCCGGACGATGACCGCCAGCTCGTAGGAGTAAGTGGGATCGTAAGTGACACAGTTGGGGATAGTGGACGCCAGGATATGACTATGGCCGTCCTGATGTTGCAGCCCCTCGCCGTTCAGTGTCGTGCGCCCGGCGGTGGCGCCAATCAGGAAGCCCCGCGCCTGGGAGTCGCCGGCGGCCCAGCACAGGTCGCCGACCCGCTGGAAACCGAACATGGAGTAATAAATGTAGAACGGGATCAGCGGGTAGTTGCTGACACTGTAGGAAGTCGCAACCGCGAGCCATGCCGAAAACGAGCCGGCTTCGGTGATGCCTTCTTCCAGCATCTGCCCCTTCTTGTCCTCCCGGTAATACATGACCTGGTTGGAGTCGGCGGGGTCATAGAGCTGACCCATGGAAGAATAGATACCCAGCTGCCTGAACATGCCTTCCATGCCGAAGGTCCGCGCCTCGTCGGGCACGATCGGCACCACACGCTCTCCCACTTCCTTGTCCTTGCTCAGCGTCGACAACAGGCGTACGAAGGCCATGGTGGTGGACAGTTCCCGATCGCCGCTGTCCTTGGTCTGGGCCTCGAACGCGGACAATTCAGGGATCTTGAGCGCATAGGTCTCCCGACGCCGCCGCGGAACCGCCTCTCCCAGTTCCTCCCGCATCTTGCGCATGTAGCGAAGTTCGAGCGAATCTTCGGGGGGTCGGTAGTAAGGGACCTTCTCCAGCTTGTCATCGCTGATGGGAATGCCGAAACGATCGCGGAACTTCTTCAGGGAGTCGACATCCAGCTTCTTGACCGAATGTGTCGCGTTCTGCGCCTCGCCACCGGCACCGAAGGCATAACCCTTGATGGTCTTGGCCAGGATAACGGTGGGCTTGCCGTCGGCTCTCACCGCCTCGGCATAGGCGGCATAGACCTTGTAGGGATCGTGCCCACCACGGTTCAACTCCATGATGTCATCGTCCGACAGGTTTTCGACCATCCTGAGCAGTTCCGGGCTCTTGCCGAAGAAATTCTCGCGGGTATAGGCGCCGCCACGACTGGCGTAATTCTGGTACTCGCCATCGACCACTTCATCCATGCGCTCCTGCAGGATGCCGTCCTCGTCAGCCTGCAGCAGCTTGTCCCAGTGGCGGCCCCAGACAACCTTGATCACGTTCCAGCCAGCGCCGCGGAAGATCCCCTCGAGTTCCTGGATGATCTTGCCATTGCCACGCACCGGTCCATCCAGTCGTTGCAGGTTGCAATTGATCACGAAGATGAGATTGTCCAGCTTCTCGCGGCCCGCCTTGGCGATGGCACCGAGAGACTCCGGCTCGTCCATTTCACCGTCGCCGAGGAAGGCCCAGATCTTGCGATCGGAGTTGTCCACGAGTCCGCGGCTGTCCTGGTACTTCATGACATGAGCCTGGTAGATGGCGGTAATCGGCCCCAGCCCCATGGACACGGTAGGAAACTGCCAGTAGTCCGGCATGAGCCAGGGGTGCGGATAGGACGACAGGCCGTTGCCTCCCACTTCCTGGCGAAAATTGTCCAGCTGCTCCTCGGTCAGGCGGCCCTCCAGGAAGGAACGGGCGTAGATGCCCGGAGACGAGTGTCCCTGGTAATACACCAGGTCGCCCTCGTGTTTTTCGCTGGGGCCACGGAAAAAGTAGTTGGCACCCACGTCATAGAGCGTGGCGGCGGAGGAGAAGGTAGACAGGTGGCCACCGATGCTGGGATCACGCAAATTGGCACGCATCACCATGGCCATGGCGTTCCAACGGACGATGCCGCGGATCTGGCGCTCCATGAACACGTCGCCGGGCATGCGCTCCTCGTTCTGGGGAGAAATCGTGTTGCTGTACGGCGTGGTTACCGCCGTAATGGGAACGAACTTGCCGGTGCGAATCGCGTTGTTATTGAGGCGCTCGATCAGATAGTGCGCCCGCTCGATACCTTCGACGTCGATGACCGAGTCCAGGGCTTCCAGCCATTCCCGGGTTTCTTGCGGATTCGCATCTTGTTGCTGTGTCATGACTCTGTCCCTTACCGCGCCAGGCGCACTGGCTACTTGACTTGAATGAGGGTTATGTAAATTAATTACAAACCGGGCGGCATTTTACTGGAAACACCGCCTTTTTTCTAACAGGATTTGCGTAACCTTGTAGTATTACTACATTTCCTGGCCTCTCGACCGTTCGTCATCGAATCGGGTCATTATCTTTTATTTTCAGGAAGTTAGCATCCATCTCCCGAACCTGAACTGCACCGATGGCTGGCGTCGAGGCGACTGCTGCGCCCGGATACTACAATTCCAGGTGCAAAAGTCGGAAATATTTGTCCATTCCGCCCCCCCGAGCACGGCCCGGGCCGCACATCAGGCCAGCGGTAATATCGTCACCACCGCCAGCAGTGCCAGCCAGATGGCCTGGCTGCGTTCGAGCAGGGCCTGCAGAGCCTCGATTTCCAGTGCCTGCTGGCGGCGCCGACGGATCTCCTCGGACTCCTCCTGCGCCGGCGCCTCCGTGGCTGCCTCCTCAGCGTTGACCACCATGCCCGACAAGGCACAACTGGCATAACCGTACAGCATGTCCGCCGCCTCGGCATCCCGGGAAAAGCTCCAGAAGGACTGCTTGACTCGCTCGAAACACTGCACGAAGTTACCGGCCAGGGAGAACGTTAGCGCCAGTAGCCTGAGGGGTATCCACTCCAGCAGGCTGATCACCAGATTGATGAAATCGACCTCGTCCAGATCCTGGTCCTCACGATGACTGTCGCGCAACTGGTAGCTGATGTAGCTAAACAACACGCCCAGCGGCCCCGCAAGCAGGTACCAGAAGAACATGACAAACAGCCGCTCGAAGAATCGATAGACGAGCTGCTTGCTGAAGAAGCGGCTAATGCTGTCTGCGTCGGACAGACTGACATCGCCGGGTACCGCCAACTCCTGTTCCACCCAGCGTGCGCACTCGCTGACATCGCCACGGTACCAGTAGCTGAGAAAGTCCCGCGCCAACTGACCGGGCTGAGTCCTGTCCAGAGCGATCAACAACACAAAGATGTGTAACAGCATCAACGGCAGACCCAGCATGTGCCCGTCGAGCGCCGACAGGAGCAGCCAGAGAACAGCCAGCGGCAGGGCATAGACCAGCAACAGGCCGGCGAACCAGCCCAGCGGGAACTCCTCGCCCAAGCGCTCTGCCAGGCCTTCGATTCGCCTGCGGAAACGAAAAAACCAGGCGTCATCGAAACGATCGACATCCTTCAGCCACAGGTAGTTCACTACCAGGGCGATAAGAATGACCAGAAATTTCATAGTTGTCCCGCCTCTCGACCAATCCCCGCCGGATAGCGCTCCTGCAGATCCGCCCGGTACCGCCGCCAATCGAAGCAGGGTCCGGGGTCGGTCTTGCGTCCGGGCGCGATATCACTATGACCCACAATACGCTCCATGTTCAATGCCGGATAGGTGTCCATCAGCGCACACGTAACGTCCGTAAGGGTCCGATACTGAGTCGCCGTAAACGCCTGCTCATCGGTGCCCTCGAGTTCGATCCCCAGGGAGAAGTCGTTACACTGGCTGCGGCCGCAATACTCAGACTGTCCGGCATGCCAGGCGCGACGATCGAAATCAACGAACTGGTATAAAGCGCCGGAGCGCTCGATAAGCAGATGCGCAGACACCCGCAACTCCCGCAGCCTGTCGAAATAGGGATGGGCGTCGCAATCGAGGTCGTTGCGAAAGAGTCGTTGCACACAGCCGGTGCCGAACTCGCCCGGCGGCAGAGAGATGTTGTGGATGACGAGCAGGTCGATGCCGCCGTCCGGCGGCCGGGCGTCACAGTTCGGCGAGGCGACGTAGCTGGCTTCGACGAGACGATGATTGCGTATGGAAAAAGCGCTTGCCATTGACGAGGGAGACCCTGAACGAGATCAAGG
>JBBDSI010000116.1:0-1458 GCA_040905005.1 Pseudohongiellaceae bacterium | reverse complement strand
CAGCCTCAGCTCACCCGATTGCAGCGCCAGGGCCAGGCCGAGGCGCGAGCGGGTAACCGAAACCTGCGCCCCCTGCCGCGAGACCGTGAAGAGCGCATTGTTGCCCTGGCCGCGGCGTAGCAGGCATTGCGTGTAAGCGCCGTTGAGCATGAAATCGACTGCCGTACCCTCCGCCAGTTCGTCGACCTGGCGCAAGTAATCAGACAGTTGATCGGCGGCCGGTGCCGTCTTCTCCTCCCCCAGCATCCTGGCGATATCATCGAGATCCTGCTGGTCCAGTAACGCCGAACCTGATGGACTCACCGAGGCTTCGAGACGGCTTCCTGCGGACCGGACGGCGTGCCGAAGCAGGGGTTTCTCCGAATCAACGTCCGTCGCTCCATCCTCATGCAGGTACTGATCCAGATCGAGGAAAAACTCTTCCTGCTGCTCGCGGGGCATCTGCGCCAGCGCGAAGCCTTTACTGAGTTGCTCAATCAGTGACTCCTGCTCCGTTTCGCCCAGGTCGATCCGCTGGCCGACTGTCGTAACAAGCAGGTTGGCCGTATGCCGCGCTTCAATCCACTCCATGCCGAGCGTTCCCCTGTTCATGCCGATGAGAAACATCACTGCGCGCCACTGCCTGTGAAGCATGGTTGTCACGAACGCCGGCAGAGAACTGTCCTGGCAGAGGGCTTTGATCAACTGATCGACGGCTGTCTCGACATGTCCCGGCTTCCAGCTCGTGTTGGGGCTCCCCGAAGTGGTCGGTTCCGACCCGGTTTGGCCGGTGTCCACCCGGGTCCGCATCGCCGAAGAGGAGGAGTAAAGCTTGTCTACGAAGGTCGGGTCAGAGATGTTATTGATGATGCTGATGATGTCGAGAAAGACCTTCTCGAGCTTCAGGATAAAATGATGCTCGAACAGCTTGATCAGGAGCAGGCGGATTTCCAGCGGCACATTGAATACTGTGTGTGCGGCGATAAAGGCATCTACGGTGGCATCGAGCACGACTCGACTGCCGATGATCCGCGCCCCCAGGTTTTCGTGGAGGCGATCCTGCATGGATGCCAGTTGCCGCATCACCGGCAGATGGGCCTTGTCCGCCTTGCGCACCATCGCCTGTAGCGCCAGGTCGACCTCCATTTTTTCGAACACTGCATCCCCGGCGGCACTTTCTTCACTCCGGGCAGCGGGCCACGGTTGGTCACTGCCGCCGGCGCGAATGGCATACGACTGCTTGATGACATCGATGATCCGGTCGAGAAAGATGCTGTCGAAGTGTGCCTGCCTGGCACGAATCTCCCGCATGGCGTTCAGATAGACACTGTCAGGTGAGAACTGCCCCTTCTGCCCACCACTGAACAGAAAGTCATCCACCTCATCGAAATAGTCGCCACTGAGCAGGTGTAACTGCTTGCGCATGCGCTGGCGCAGGGACCAGCGTACCTTCTCGATAAGCACGGTATCTGCCTTGAT
>JBBDSI010000115.1:0-8155 GCA_040905005.1 Pseudohongiellaceae bacterium | reverse complement strand
AGGTTTCCCCTTCGTCGCTGTCCGGAGCAGCCCCGGCATCGAGGCGATACTCGGCAGACAACGCGTGCGCCTGCAGATGCTCGTTACGGGCGAGCAACGATGCCGTACGCGCCAGCTTGTCGGCACCGGCAGCGGAGCAATTGATAATGGAGCTGCGCTTCTGGAAGTCATAAACACCCAGCGCGGAGTAGAAGCGGGCAGTCCCCGATGTCGGCAGCACGTGACTCGGGCCGGCACAATAGTCACCCAGAGCCTCCGCGCTGTAGCGCCCGAGGAAGATGGCACCGGCATTATCGATGGACTCGAGCAGGCTCTCCGGGTCGGCGACGGACAGCTCCAGGTGTTCGGGAGCGATCAGGTTGCTCGCGCGTGCGGCGGTTTCCAGGTCTTTGGCGAGGATGAACAGGCCACGCTTGCCAAGGGACTCGGCAATGATCTCTTTCCTGTCCATTCCAGGCAGCAGGCGGTCTATGCTGTCGGCGACGGCATCGATGAACCCGGCATCGGTACTGATCAGGATCGACTGAGCCTGCTCGTCGTGTTCGGCCTGAGAGAACAGGTCCATGGCGACCCAGTCCGGGTCGGAGCTGCCGTCACAGATGATGGTGAGCTCGGAGGGTCCGGCGAGCATGTCGATGCCCACTTCTCCGTAGACCTGTTTCTTGGCCACGGTGACGAAGATATTACCCGGCCCGGTGATCTTGTCCACCCGGGGCACCGTCTCTGTGCCGTAGGCGAGCGCGCCGATGGCCTGTGCTCCCCCGATTGTGAAGAGCCTGGTCACTCCGGCCAGCGCGGCAGCCGCGAATACGAGCTTGCCCTCCCCGCCATAGCGGGTCGGCACGGTGGCGATGATTTCTCTCACGCCGGCCACCTGGGCCGGTATGGCGAGCATGAGAATCGACGAGGGATAGTTGGCCTTGCCCCCGGGGGCATAGACACCTACTCGACCCAGTGGACTGACCTTCTGGCCATAGACCGAGCCATCGGCCTCCTCGTACTGCCAGGAGGACTGCTTCTGTTTCTCGTGATACTCGCGAATACGCTCGGCGGCATGAACCAGCGCCTGGTGCTGTGATTTTGGCAGTGATTCCAGAGCCGCCTGCATTTGCCCGGCCGATACCTCCAGCTCCGACATCGTCTCGATGCCGAACCTGTCGAAGCGATTAGTGTACTCGACCACCGCCGCATCGCCGCGTGCGCGCACGGCATCCAGGATTTCCCGAACCACGCCGGTGACTTCTTCGCCGATCAGCATGTCCCGGCTCAGAGAATCCATCAATCGCTTCTCGAAATCGCGATCGGCTGTATCGAGACGCTTGATGCTTTTGCTGAAACTATTCATTGCTGTCATTGCTGTCATTGCTTCTATTGTGCGCGAGCTACCGCTTCGCGCAGATTGTGGAGGATATCCATGATCGCCGCATTCTTGATCTTCATGGCGGCCTTGTTGACGATGACGCGTGAAGAGATATTGGCGATAAGATCCTTCGGCTCGAGTCCATTGGCCTTGAGCGTTTTGCCAGTATCGACGATGTCGACAATGGTGTCGGCCAGACCCAGTGACGGCGCCAGCTCCAGGGCGCCACCCAACTTGATCAACTCGATCTGCTGCCCCTGTTCCGCGAAATAGCGCTTGGCGATATTGGTGAACTTCGTCGCCACCCTGAGGCGCTCCCCCGCGGGTGTCGCTCCCACAGGTTGTGCCGTCATCAGCCTACAGGCGGCGATCTTTAAATCGAGCGGCTCATAGAAACCTTCGCTGCCATATTCCAGGATCAGGTCTTTCCCGGCCACTCCCATGTCGGCGCTGCCGTACTCGACATAAGTGGGCACGTCAGAGCCGCGAATCACCATCAACTTCACGTTGTCGTGATTGGTCTCGAACAACAGCTTGCGGCTCTTGTTGATGTCTTCCCTGGGCAGAATATTCGCCTGCGCAAACAGTGGCAGCGTCTCTTCCAGAATCCGGCCCTTGGTGAGGGCGATGACGACTTGTGATGAGTTCATGATATCCAGATCAAACCGGGGCTATCGGGGTGATAAAGGGGGTACGCCTGACGGTCAGGACGGGACGCGGCGAATTCTGGCGCCCAGCAGTTGCAACTTCTCTTCGATACATTCGTAGCCACGATCAATATGATAAATGCGATCGACGCTCGTTTCATTCTCCGACACCAGTCCGGCGATGATCAGACTGGCGGAGGCGCGCAGGTCCGTGGCCATGACCGGCGCACCCTTGAGCATCTCCACACCTTCGACGATCACTGTATTACCCTCGACCTGAATCGACGCGCCCATGCGATTCATTTCATGGACATGCATGAAGCGATTCTCGAATACGGTTTCGGTGATCGAGCCGGTGCCCCTGGCGATGGTGTTCAGGGCGGTAAACTGGGCCTGCATGTCAGTCGGGAATGCCGGGTAAGGCGCCGTGCGCACAGACACGGACTTCGGGCGTCTGCCACGCATGTCCAGTTCGATCCAGTTCTCACCCACCTTGATTTCCGCCCCCGCCTGTTCGAGCTTGCTGAGGACCGATTCGAGAATATCCGGGCGCGTGTCCTTGACCTTGATGTGGCCACGGGTAGCCGCGGCGGCGATCAGATAGGTACCGGTTTCTATCCGGTCCGGCATGACCGAATAACTGCAGCCGTGCAGTTCCCTGACACCATCGATAACGATCGTGTCGCTACCCTGCCCGCTGATCTTCGCCCCCATCTTTACCAGACAGTTGGCCAGGTCGACCACTTCCGGCTCCCGGGCGGCATTCTCGATGATGGTTCTGCCTTCGGCCAGCGTGGCAGCCATCATCACGTTCTCGGTCCCGGTCACGGTGACCAGATCCATGAAGATGTGGGCGCCCTTCAACTTGCCATCGACGGTCGCCTTGATATAGCCGTCTTCGACCACGATTTTCGCACCCATCTCCTCCAATGCCTTGATATGCAGGTTTACCGGTCGACTACCGATGGCGCAACCACCGGGCAGCGCCACTTCCGCCTTGCCGTAACGGGTCAATAATGGACCCAGCACCAGGATGGAGGCACGCATGGTCTTGACCAGCTCGTAGGGGGCATTGAAGTGCTTAATGGTGCTGCTGTTGATCTCTACATTCAGCTTTTCATCCACCACAGCCTGCACCCCCATGCAACCAAGTAGTTCCAGCATGGTGGTGATGTCATACAGGTGTGGCAGATTGCAAATCTCTACCGTGTCGTGAGTAAGCAGAGTGGCGGCCAGTATCGGCAGGGCCGAGTTCTTGGCCCCCGCTATGCGGATTTCGCCTTCGAGGCTGACACCGCCATTGATGATCAGTTTATCCATATAACTGCCGTGCTGCGCAGGGCTGTAGTCTATTGTTCAGCCGGAGTGCGCAGCCGCATGCTGACGGCATGTATGGCGCCACTGGCGATGTGTTCGTTGAGAATGCGATAGACGAGTTGCTGACGCTTGACGGCGTTCAGTCCGGCAAACACGTCGCCGGCCGCGGAAACCAGATATTTTCCATCACCGCCTTCCACCTTGATCTCACAATCAGGCAGCTCGGCCTGCAGTAGTTCCCTTATCTGCTCAGGCGTCACGTCGAAAACTTCCTTATTGCCAATTATCCAGAACCCGGTCGATACTGTTGTTGTTCTCCGACATCAGGGCGGCGAACTGGGTGAAGTACTGACGGCCCAGATTAATGCCGGCCAGGCTGAGGTTTTTCAGCTTCCAGTGCTCGTTTTCATTGAGAAACATCTGGTACTGAATCCGCAGCGTAGTATCGCCGCTCAGTTCCATGGTCACGATACGGTCCGAACGCGGGTCGTCGCTCTGGCGGCGCTCCGGCAGAAAGACCAGGTCCTCTCCTCCGTAGTTGATGAGCGAGGCACCATAAAAGCGTGTCAATGTGGCCTGGAGTATCTCGCCAAAGCGTTCTTTCTGCGCCTCTGTGGCCTGACTCGCATAGCGGGACATGACCACTTCGGCCACGGCCTTGAAATCGACGAAGGTATCCAGCACCTGTTCGATCTCACTGAAGTAGCGCTCCCGGTCGGACATGAAATACTGCTTGTTGGCCTGAACGGTATCGAGCAGGGTCTGAACCCCGAGTTCGGCCGTCTCCGCCGCGCTGCGCTCCTGCGCCTGGACGGACCAGGTGCCGGCCAGGGCGAGGATCAATACAAGATTTTTCAGTAATTTCATTTGTTTATCTCCCAGTTCAAGCCACTGCGCCTGGAATCAGGCTGCGCGGGGAAATAATCCCGGCAGCCGGTTCGGGTCGGGCGCCTGTCAGAGGCAAGTATGGGGATCTGGACCTGAATATGGACTTAACCCGGGGCAGTAACAGCAGTGTACATGATTTGCCGAAGGCAATAAATTATTACTTGCAAAGCAAAAAAAACACCCTTCTAATTAGCCGCTTCATCGCAAGCACTTGATTCCCGTCACTGTATGTTTCTAGACACGATCATCATCGTTCTCGGGTTTGTTGGCTTGATCTGGGGGGCGGACAAGTTTGTGTTCGGCGCTTCGGCCCTGGCACGCAACATGGGTGTTTCACCCCTGATGATCGGTCTGACCATCGTCGCGATCGGTACTTCGGCGCCGGAGATATTCTCCTCCGCCGTAGCGGCATGGGAGGGGCAACCGGAGCTGGCCATTGGCAATGCGCTCGGTTCCAACCTCTTCAATGTGGGTGTGGCGCTGGGCGTGGCGGCGCTCATCCGGCCGCTGAAGCCGCCCGAGTCATTGATCAGCAAGGAACTTCCCGCCCTGTTGCTGGTAACGCTCGCGACTGGCGCTTTACTCTATGATCGCCACCTCGGGCGAGTCGACGCCGCGGTGTTGATCCTGATCACTGCCTATTTCGGCTATAGCCTGTTCCGCAAGCGCGTCAAGACCGCGGCCATGCCGGACCTCGATGAGCGCGAGATATCCCAGGTCAATTCCCTGCAGGCCATTGCCTATCTGGTCCTGGGACTCATCCTGCTGATTCTCAGCGCCGAGGCCCTGGTGCAGGCCGCCTCCTCCATCGCCGGCGCACTGGGAGTATCGACAGCCATCATCGGACTCACCGTCGTGGCTCTCGGCACCAGCCTGCCGGAACTGGCGGCGTCGGTTACCTGCGTCCTGCGCGGCCACTACGACCTGGCCATCGGCAATATCGTCGGCTCCAATATCCTCAATCTTTTGGTTGTACTGCCGTTTCCCGGCCTGCTCAGCGCCGGCCCAATCCAGGACGCGCTCTTCACCCGCGATTACACCTTCATGCTGGCAGCTACGCTACTGCTGTCCGGGTTCTGCATCTGGGGCATTCGCAAGGACAAACTCATCGGCCGCTTTAGCGGGATCATGTTCTTGTCTATTTATTGTGCCTGGTTTACCGTAATGCTTATCCAGATCCAACCCTCGCCCACCTGACACCCACCCGACCTCGCGAAGCCTCTCCATGAATTCTTCCCCGCTCATCGCCAGCGCGCTACGCACAATCGAGTTAGAGGAGCAGGCGATAAGCGAATTGAAATCCCGTATCGGCTCAGAATTCGCCAGGACCTGTGAGCTGATCCTGGGTTGCAGCGGACGCGTGGTGGTCACAGGCATGGGTAAATCCGGCCACATCGGCAACAAGATCGCGGCGACACTGTCCAGCACGGGAACGCCCGCGATGACCATGCATCCGGCCGAGGCCGGTCATGGCGACATCGGCATGATCACTCCACAGGATGTCGTCCTCGCTATCTCCAATTCCGGTAACACGGAAGAGATCACTGCACTATTGCCGGCGCTGAAGCGCAAGGGCATCCCATTGATCGTGCTGACCGGCAGTCCAGGATCGACTCTGGCCAAGGCGGCCACAGCGGTACTCGACGGCAGTGTCAGCACCGAAGCCTGCCCGCTGGGGCTGGCGCCGACCTCCAGCACAACCGTGGCGCTGGTCATCGGCGATGCCCTGGCAATGGCTCTGCTGGAGGCCAGGGGATTCACCCACGACGATTTCGCCGCGTCCCATCCCGGGGGTAAACTGGGTCGCCGCCTGCTGGTCAAGGTTGCAGACATCATGCATAAAGATGACGAGATACCCATGGTTGCCGAGAACACGGCTCTGGTTGAGGCCCTGCTCGAAATGAGCCGCAAGGGATTCGGCCTGACCACGGTCGTGGATAGAAACCAGAACATCGTCGGCGTGTTCACGGACGGCGACTTGCGTCGCGCCCTTGACGCCGGCAGGAATATTCACGAGACCCGTATCGAAGAAGTCATGTCAACGAACTACAAGCATATCGGCAGCCAGGCCCTGGCAGCGGAGGCCGCCAAGATCATGCAAGACTCGAGCGTCTATGTGCTCGTGGTCAAGGACGAAGTCAATCGCGTATCGGGCATGATCAAGATGCACGATCTGCTCCAGGCCAATGTGATCTGAGCCGGGCATGCAATTCAACCAGGACAGCGAAACGATACGGGCACTTGCGGGTCGGGTAGAGCTGCTACTGCTCGACGTGGACGGCGTTCTTACCGACGGTCGCCTCTACTTTTCGAACTCCGGCGAGGAAATGAAGGCATTCAGCACGCTCGACGGCCACGGCGTCAAGATGCTGCAGAAGAGTGGCGTGCGTGTTGGCATTATCACGGGCCGCCAGTCCCGCCTGGTGCAACTGAGGGCGGCCGAGATGGGTGTCGACCTCGTGCTGCAGGGACGAGAAGACAAGCTCGATGCCTTTAACGAAGTCCTCACGGAAACCGGACTGCAGCACGCACAGGTCGCCTATGCGGGGGATGACTTCCCCGACCTCCCCGTCCTGCTGGCGGCCGGTCTGAGTTTCTCGGTGGCTGGCGGACACCACGACGTGCGCAGCCGCGTGCACGCGGTGACCGATAGCCACGGCGGTCGGGGTGCGGTCCGTGAGATCACCGATTTTCTGCTGCAGGCCAAGGGCCTCTATGAGAACCTGATACCCGGCTCCCTGGAATAGTGGAGCAAACGCGGCCCGCGACCCCGCCGCTGGACAAGCCCCCACCGCACAATCATGTTAAGCTCGGGTCTCGTTTGATCTGATAGCGAATGCGAACGTGCCCAAGAAACGCCTTCTCCTGATCCCGCTCCTGATCGCCATTAGCCTGTTCCTGGCCATCAGTAACTTCAACCCGTCGCAGCCCGGCCGGCGCGATGCCGGGCTTGAACTGACGCTCGATTACAGGGCCTGGTCGGAGGGCATTACCACCGTCGTCTATGATGAGTCCGGGGCCCTGAACTATACGCTGCAGGCGGAGCGGCAACTCGTCCGCAACGACGACTCGTCACAGCTCGAGAAACCATTTATTCGTCTCTACGAAGAAGCGGGTGAACAGTGGAATATAAGCGCCGAATCGGGCAGAATCTTCGCGCAACAGGGATCGCGCGCCGTCCCTTCCCGCCGTATTGAGTTCCTTGGGAATGTGGAGATTCTGACTCTCGACAAGTTCGGTAACCGCGCGCTAGTGAATACCGAGCGACTGTTGGTTGACCCGGAATCAGAGACGGCCGAGACTGAACTCCCCGTCACACTGCAGACCAGAAATATTGCGCATTCCGCGACGGGACTCTACCTGGATTTTGCAAACGAGCGCATGACGTTTCTCCGCGACAATGAAGGTAGCTATGCACCGGACCGGCGCTAATCGTATTACGACAGCCTTTTTTCTGCTGCTGCCCCTGCTTCCCCAGGCTTCATTGTCTCTGGAAGCCGATTCCAGCCAGGAGGTGCAGTGGGATTCAGGCGGTGACCTGACAATGCGCGTCGAGGGTGAGACGCGAATTCTCGAGATGACCGAAAATGTAAGAGTGACACAAGGCTCCCTGGAGATAGTCGGGAGTCGGGCAATCTTTGAATACAACGCCGAGACTAACGAGCTACGCAGGGTCACCATACATGGGTCTCCAGTACGATACAGACAGGAACTCGATTCCGGTGACGTGGTCACCGGTATCAGCGAGACCATGTTGTTGTATCGTGACGAGATCGAAGGACCGGGCACAGTGATTGAACTCATCGGTAACGCCCGCATCGATTCGCAGGACTCCAGTATGAGCTGTGCGGCCATCGTCTATCTCGCAGGCCAGGACCTCATTCGTGAAGCCACCGGCCCATGCCAGGGAACGCTCGGTTCCAGCGGCAATCAATAGCCCCTA
>JBBDSI010000114.1:5365-8158 GCA_040905005.1 Pseudohongiellaceae bacterium | reverse complement strand
GCCAGGATCGAGAATCCGGCGACGATGGTCATCGACGTGAAATACATGGCGCGGCCGATACTGTTGTGGCAATAGGCCATGGTCTGCCGGTAATTACCGAAATGCGGAAACTCGCGGCGGAAGCGATGCATGTAGTGAATAGTGTTGTCGACGCCGATGCCCACCGAGATGGCGGCGATGGTGATGGTCATGATGTCCAGGGGGATATTGAGCCAGCCCATGATGCCCAGCACGAACGCGGCGGCGATGGCATTGGGGACGATGCAGATCAGGGCGATGGCCAGCGACCGGAACAGGGTGAGGAACATCAGCATGATCGCCAGCATCACCACGCCCAGAGTGAGAATCTGTGACTGGAACAGACTCTGTAGTACGTTGTTGTACATCACCAGGATGCCGGTCAGGCGCACGTCTTCGTCGGCGAAACCGAACTCCTCCTCCACACCGCGCTCGATGCGCGCCAGCAATTCGGCCCGGTTCAGGTTCTCCGCCGATTCGATCACGCGCACGTTGAAACGCAACTGGTCATGCTCGATCGAGACGAAGGGGTTCACGATCGTCTCTTTCAGTGATGCAGGAATACGGCTGTAGAGGATCGGCCAGAGAATGCCGTCCACCGGCTCGCCGCCGTTGAGTTGCTCGGCGAGCTGCACGATGGCGCCGAAGGAAAGCACCTTGCCGGTGAAGGGGTCGGCATCGAGGTACTCGTGAATGGCCTTGATGCGATTCATCTTCGGCGCGGTGAACCAGTAGGCCTCTTCGCTCTCGCTGTCGTCGTCGCCGAAGGAGTCGAAGCCGAAACCATCATCCGCTGGCGGTTCGGTCTCTGGCAGGTTGACGAGAAGGTCGAAGGACAGGGTCCCCCCCAGCTTGTCATCAAACAGCTGCATGCCTTGATAGATCTCCGTGTTCTCGCGGAAATAATCGATAAAACTATTCTCCACGCGCAACTGGGTCAGCCCGTAGATGCTGAAGGCGGTCACCAGGGCGTAGATCACCAGGATGCCGCCACGCAGTTTGCTGGTGATGCCGGCCAGAGCGGAGGTGAGATTGAGGCGGATGTCCTGCGACAGATCGGTGTTGTCCGGCTTCAGCAGACTCATGATGGCCGGGAACAGGGTGAAGGCGACGATCAGCGCCGTTGCCACGCCCATCATCATCATCCAGCCGAAGTTGATGATAGGCAGGATGCCGCTGACCAGTAGAGAGCCGAAGGCAACCGCAGTCGTCAGTGCCGTGTACAGACAGGGCTTGAACATGCTCAGCACGCTGTGCCGCAACAACTTGTCTTCGTTACTGAAGTGCCGGGTCGCCTTCAATTGTCGATAGCGCACCATCAGGTGTACCGTGAGCGAAATAGTGATGATCAGCAGCAGGGAGATGAAGTTTGACGACACCACCGTCACGCGCCAGTCCATCAGCCCGAGGATGCCCACCATGGAGATGCCGGCTACCCCGCAGCAAATGATTGGTATCATCACGTAGCGTAGCTTGCGGAAAATCAGCCCGAGGGCACCGACGATCAGCAGCAGTACCGCCAGGCTGAAGTTGCGCAGGTCGCCGCGCACGAAGGTCACCAGGTCGTCGGCGATCATGGGCGCGCCACCCAGGTAGATCTGGGCATTGTCCCGATAGCGGTCCAGAGTGGCGCGGATGGTCGCGATCATCTCGCTCTGGCGTTCCGCCGCCACGAGAGAGTACTCGTCATACTCCGCTTCCACCCGCGCCAGCTCGTCGGCCTGCGCGTCGCTCAGCTCGCCCGCCTGTTCCAGATTACGCAGCGCGGTACGGCGGCTCAGGAGCTCGCGCGCCCGCTCGTCGACCTCGAAGCTCACCAGGATGCCGGCGGTCTCGCCGTCGGGGCTAAGCAGGGCATTGCTGAACACCGGGCTGTTGACGATCTCCTCACGGGCCGCGTCCAGATCCTGCTCCGGATCCATGACGGTGTCGTAGTCCTCGGAGATGCCGGTGAGGGACGTATCGCCGAACACGGGAATATTGAGAATGCTGTTGGCGGAGGCCACGCGGTCGATGGCCAGCAGCTCCTCGATCAGGCGGTTTAGCGTGTCTAGTTCCGCGCGGGTGAAGAGATCGCCATCCGGCGTATAGGCGACGGTGACGGAGTCGCTCGCGCCATAGCGCTGATTGATCTCGCGGGAGTATGCCAGGTCCGGGTCGTTCTCCAGAAGCAGCGAGTCTGCCGAGGCGTCCAGGCGAAAATCCTGGGCATGCCAGCCGAAGAAGGCCAGCAGGGCCACCACCACGGCGATGACCAACAGCGGCTTGCCGAAGACGGTGCGGACGTAGAGCCGGGCTATGGGCGAGGACATGGACTTGGCGCGATTCCCTTTCGCAGTTCGAAGCGGGCACTATACGACGAATTTCACCCGCTGTTGGTGATTATCTAACAAACGCAGTCTCAGGGGACATGGTTCAGATCACAAGGGCAGGCGAAAACCATCGGGTCACCGTGAACTGGACGGCGTTTGTCGCAGCGGAAGACCCCAGTCTGCCCCCTTTTCGTCTCTGCGGGGGTGTTTATCAGTTACTGATTTCTATCGCTGCCGGTCTGACCCGCCAAGCCCTTGTTTCAAGAAGGGGTTCCGGTAGACCTGTGGGCCGGGGCGGGTTATGAAAATCCACCGCACGCCAAGGGGCGGATTGTCGCATGACACTGGGAGGTTCCCGCGAATATTGCTAGGATACGCCTCTCCACACGCTTCGCCCGAGACCACGGGAGAAGCTGGAGCCGCGCGGGTTCCCTGGAATAGATGGAAATTTGGTCGAATAGTT
>JBBDSI010000114.1:0-5265 GCA_040905005.1 Pseudohongiellaceae bacterium | reverse complement strand
GCACTGGCAAGACTACTCATGCCCTGTGTACTGGCCCTGGGGTCGCTCACTCTGGCTGCCGGCGCCAGCGCGGACGACGATGGCTGGCTGCGCTCACTGCCGGATTTTAAACTGACCGACCAGCTGGGCGAGACGCACAACCTGGCCGGGTACAAGCAATACGACTACGCCGTGTTCTATGTGCAGGGCGTCGGCTGTCCCATCGCCCGTATCTCCGTGCCCAGTTACCGGGAGGTGCGTGATCTCTATGCCGGGCACAACATCGCCTTCACCATGTTCAACGCCAATATCCAGGACGATCTCCCGCGCATCGCCAAAGAGGCCGAGGAGTTCGGCATCGACTTCCCCATCATGAAGGACGAAGGCCAACACCTGGCCAAGGCCCTGGGCGTCGAACGCACCGCCGAGGTCTTCGTGGTGGACATGGACACCCAGGAGGTCCTGTTCCGCGGCCCCATCAACGACAAGCTCGGTTACGAGACCCAGCGCAACGAGGCCAACGAGGAGTATCTCAAGGACGCCCTGGACACCCTCCTGGCCGGCGGCACCGTGAATATGGACGAAGTGCCGGACTCCAAAGGCTGTCTCGTCGCCATCTTCTAGCGGTGGCAGTCAGCGCATGAAGACGCGGTAGCTGACCCCGAACACAATCGATTCTCGCAATAAAAAAGGGACACCAGGCGGTGTCCCTTTTTCGTTTCTCTCGATTCTTTGATTTCCTTTTCGCTCGCGGCGCACATTTCCTTTTCGCTCGCGGCGCGTATTTCCTTTTCGCTCGCGGCGCGTATTTCCTTTTCGCCCGCGGCGCGCATTTCCTTTTCGCCCGCGGTGCTCGTTGCCGCTGGCGGCGAGGCTGACACCGTGCCAGGCGCTATTCGACGAAGGCCCGTTCGATCACATACTGGGCCTGGATGCCGTGACGGGACTCCGTAAAGCCCCAGTCATCGAGAATGGCGCAGGTGTCCTGGAGCATGCCGGGGCTGCCGCACACCATGAAGCGGTCCTGCGCAGGGTCCGGCTGGGGCAGCGCGATGTCGCTGAAGAGGCGGCCGGAGGTCATCAGGTCGGTCAGGCGCCCCTGGTTGCGATACTGCTCGCGAGTGACGCTGGGGTAGTAGATCAGCTTCTCCTTGACCTCGTCGCCGAAGTATTCGTTCGCGGGCAACTGCCGGGTGATCAGGTCCTGGTAGGCCAGCTCGCTGACGTGGCGCACGCCGTGGGTCAGGATGATGTGGTCGAAGCGCTCGTAGACCTCCGGATCCTGAATGATGCTGATGAAGGGCGCCAGGCCGGTGCCGGTGCTGATCAGGTAGAGGTTGCGTCCGGCCTGCAGGTGATCCACCACCAACGTCCCGGTGGGCTTGCTGCTGACGAACAGCCGGTCGCCCTCCTTGATGTTCTGCAGGCGCGAGGTCAGGGGGCCATCGGGCACCTTGATGCTGAAGAACTCGAGCTGCTCCTCATAGTTGGGGCTGGCAATCGAGTAGGCGCGCATCAGGGGCTTGCCGTCCACTTCCAGGCCCAGCATCACGAAGTGCCCGTTCTCGAAGCGCAGGGAGCGATCCCGCGTCGTCTTGAAACTGAACAGGGACTCGTTCCAGTGATGAACCTCGGTCACGCTCTGGGTCGACAGACTTGCCACTTGAAATACCTCTACTGCTACTGATAAGTGACGGCGAGTGTAGGGCCTGCATTTATATCTGTGAAATTAATAATATTAATATTATTAATCTATTTTATAGATATAATGCGGATTACCCGGATTTCGAAGCCATGCATTTCACCCTCAAACAACTGCAAGTCTTCCTGGCGGTGGCCAGCCACGAGAACGTCAGCCGCGCGGCCGTCGAGTTGGCCCTGTCCCAGTCCGCCACCAGCACCGCCCTGAAGGAGCTGGAACAGCGCTTCGGCCTGGTGCTCTTCGACCGCATCGGCAAGCGCCTGCAGCTCAACGAATCGGGCCGTCTGTTCCGGCCGCGGGCGGCCGCCCTGATGGCCCAGGCCCGGGAGCTGGACAGCGCCATGCTGCAGCACAGCGAGGTGGGCGAGTTCAGGGTGGGCGCGACGCTGACCATCGGCAACTACCTGGCGATCCCCATCCTCGCGCGCTTCGTGCAGGAGCATCCCGGCGCGCGGGTGCAACTGGACGTGGCGAACACCGCCACCGTCGCGCGCAAGGTGCAGAACTTCGAGCTGGACATCGGCCTGATCGAGGGCGAACTGCAGGAGCCGGACCTGGAGAGTAGCTGGTGGCGCGACGATGAGCTGTGCCTCTTCTGTGCCCCGGACCATCCCTGGGCCGGGCGCGGGCCGCTGTCCGACGCCGACCTGCTCGCCGCGGAGTGGATCGTACGGGAAACAGGCTCGGGCACGCGCCAGGCCTTCGACCGCGCCATGACCGGCCTGTTGCCGCGACTGAACGTCAGGCTGGAACTGCAACATACCGAGGGTATCAAGCGCGCGGTTGAGGCCGGGCTGGGTCTGGGCTGCCTGTCTACGCTGACCCTGAAGGACGCCTTCGCGCGCGGATCACTGGTGCCGCTGACGGCGCCGCAGCGCAATTGGACGCGCCAGTTCTATTTCATACTGCACCGGGAAAAATACCGCTCACGCGGTATCAGGGACTGGATCGCGATGTGCCGGCAGGCGGAGCCGGCCTATACCAGTCTGTGAGGGCGCCCACTACTGGCTCAGCGTACTGACCGACCTGCAGAAGCGGAGCGCGTCAAAGACATCCTGAGCGCCCGTGTCGACTGCCTGACAGGCTTTCCAGAGGCCATGCGCGCCATTGGATAAAATGAACAATTACGGTTGGTAAATAGTCTTGCGGTGCCCCACGCGCAGCACAAGTACAAGCAACTTTTCGTCTTCGATATTACAGATTACCCGATAGTCGCGGATGCGGTATCGCCAAAGTCCGGCGAGGTCGCTCGTAAGTGGTTTACCGAAACGGCGGGGGTCTTCATCGGTCGCTATGCGTTGGCGGAAGTAGCGTAGGATATCCTGTTGGGCTTGGCGGTCAAGTTTACGCAACTCCTTTGCCGCAGCCTCGTCAAATTCAACGTTCCAGGTCAAAATCCTGCTCCATCTCCTCTAACGTCCACCGTTTGCCGGGAGTTTCCAGACGACCAATGGCAAGATATTTGTCTTCCATTTCGTCCAGGTGCTCGAGAATGGCTTCTTTGGCGTAGAAGGTTTTGGTCCGACCTGTTTTCGTGGCCAAGGCCGCCAAGCGGTCTTCGATGTCTTTGGGAAGTCTGATGGCGAGCATTTGAGTTCCTGCTATACGCGTAAAATATGTATAGCATGCCAAGGCCAATCGAATAGGTCAACTGGATCGCGATGTGCCGGCAGGCGGAGCCGGTCAGCCCCTGATCTCGAAGATGGGAATGCGCTCTTCCAGTCCGCGCACCACATGCTCGCCCAGGGAGTGAATAGTGAATTGCCCAGTCTCGAGTTGGCTGACAAAGTCCTGGGAAACCAGACAGCTGGTATCGAGGCGACCGTTGAGACCTTCCAGGCGCGCCGCCAGGTTCACCGCCGCACCGATGCCGGTGAATTCGCAACGCCCTTCCGAGCCCACCTCCCCGGTGACGATTTCGCCGTAATTGGCGGCGGCGCCGCAGTGCAGCCCGTGCGGTCGCAGCAACGCTTCGGTCTCCCGATTGATGCGCAGCATGGCCCGCGCGGCGGAATTACAGGGATTCGGGTCGTCGCTGTAGACGCCGAAGAAGGCCAGGTAGCCATCGCCGAGAAACTTGTTGACGATGCCACCCTCCTGCTCCACCACGCGGCAGACGATAGCGAAGAAGTCGTTCAGCAGGCGCATGACTTCGATGGAGCTACTATTGGAGGAAAAGGCGGTGAAGCCTCGTATGTCGCCGAAGACGATGGCGGCCGTCTGTTCCTTCGCCGCCAGGCGCCCCTCGGCGCTGTTCTCGATCTGGCCGAGGATGGCGGTAGACACGAAACGACCGAAGTTGCGTTCCAGGCGCGCCCTGGTGGCCTGGGAATTGGCGTAATTGCGAAAATAGTTACGCAGCGAACGCGCCGATAGCGCACTGGCAACGCCCAGGGCGAGCAGCACCACCGCCTTCATCATGGTGACCTGGAAGCCCAGGCTCGGGATGGCCGCGATCTGCGCGGGGTCGGGACGCAGGATAAACAGGTACAGCAGCACGAACTCCACCGCCGCGACCGCGCCGGCGAACAGGCCCAACCAGGGTTGCAGACGGAAGGCGGTGATCATCGGTACCAGGGCATAGGCCATGGGCGGCATGGAGCTCAGCGCATAGGCCGGCCCCTGGGAAAGACCGTCGAACATCACCGCGCCGGATACCAGCGTGACCTGCAGGAAGGTGTTGATGTACTTGATCGAGGGCGAGTAATAGCCGCGGTGGATCAGCCAGGCCAGTAGGGCGAAGGCCGGGGTCATGACCAGCACCAGCAGAGTAATATTGCTGAACAGGCCGGCGCTGACCGTCTCCCGAAAGCCGACGAAGAACCAGACATAGGTCAGCCCGATCACCGCCAGCCACACCAGGCAGGTAATCTTCTCCGCATTCGCCTCGCGTTCGCGGAAATCGTCCAGGTCAATCTGGCGCATCGGCTGCGCCGGTGTCGCCGGCAATGCCTTGGAAGTGTCCCTGTTCACTGTATATAGCCTACTCCGGAGAATGCGCCGCACGATCGCGGCGGCGGGTGCGCTCGATAGAACGCCCGCCACACGGTCAGAAGCGGAACGAAAGCGACAGACTGTGCAGCGCCAGCGACTGGCTCGTGTTGTCGTACTCACCCCCGACCAGTGCGCTATCGAGCACCCGGATATCATCACCACGGGAGAAACGATAGGCGATGTCATAGTCGCGTCGATTGAGCGTAAAGCGTAGGCCGATGCTGTAGGCCTCATCGAGGATCGCCCCGGTCATGGGCGTAAAAGTACGCGCCGGGACCGGTGCCTCGCTGTGCTCATAGCCCAGACGCAGGATGCCGCCCGCACGCAGTCGGTATTTGCCTCCCACGTGTACGCTGTCCTGATCATTCCAGTTCAGCGGTGCGGTATCGAGGATGAAGTCCGCCCCCAGAAAGTCATTCAACTCAACATTACTGCCCCCGGTCAGCCGGATGGGCAACACCTCGAAGGCGTCCTTCCAAAAGACCCGATCGAGCTGCAGGCCGAGCGTCAGGCGCTCGCTCGCGCGCCAGGTCGTGCCGGCCACCAGTACCGCCGGCTGTGCGGTTTCCACATTGGCGTCATAGCGAAAC
>JBBDSI010000113.1:0-1370 GCA_040905005.1 Pseudohongiellaceae bacterium | reverse complement strand
GTCGTCGCGCTGCTGATGAACGCCTCGTCCGCGGCAAGGGCCTCGTCGACCGTGAAGGGACGCTCATCGATGTCGATCATGGCATCGGCCGCCAGTTCCAGCAGGGTGCGTCGGCGTATTCCCGGCAGGATCTCGTTGCTGAGATGGCGAGTAATGAGCGTGCCGTTCTTGACGATGTAGGCGGTGGACGACACCCCTTCGCTGACGACGCCATCTTCCACCATCCAGCCTTCGTCGGCAGCGCGCGATACCGCATCCTGCTTCGCCAGGACCTGGCCTAACAGGTTGACCGACTTGATATCACGGCGTTTCCAGCGCAGGTCGGGGGTCGTGGCCACGCGAATGCCTGTCGTGGCGGCCGGGTTGTCGAGCAGTGCCAGCTTCGAGGTGAAGGCGACCAGGGTGCTCGGTGTGTCTTGTGGAAAATAGAAATTGCGTTCGGCGACGCCGCGCGTGACCTGGGAATAGACGACACCCTCCTCCAGCGCGTTGTCAGCGATCAGCCGCGTCATCACGTCGAAATATGCTTCCTCGCTGCAGGGCCAGGCAATCTGAAGTTCAGCCAGGCTACGCCGCAGGCGCTCGCGGAAATAGGCCTTGTCCACGGGCTTGCCCCTGATCACCGGGATCACCTCGTAGACGCCGTCACCGAAGAGGAAGCCGCGATCGAACACCGATATCGTCGCCTCGGCGGCGGGCAGGTAGCGGCCATTCACATAGACCGTGCCCCTTACCGGAAATTCCTTGCTCACTGTGACTCCTCTTGGAATTGTCGTGCGAAGGCTACCAGCGCCTCACCATGCAGGCGCTGCGCCGTCCACTCGTCCATGGGCACTGCGCCGATGGAGCGGTAGAACTGGATGGATGGTTCGTTCCAGTCCAGTACTGACCATTCCACGCGGGTGCAGTTCTTCTCCACTGCCAATTTGGCGATATAGGCCAGCAGGCACTTGCCGAAGCCCCTGCCGCGGTACGCGGGAGTGACGAACAGATCTTCAAGATAGATGCCCGGGCGCCCGGTGAAGGTGGAAAAATTGTGAAAATACAGGGCGTAGCCCACGGGCGTGTCACCGAACTCGGCAATGATCACCTGGGCATAGGGCGAATCGCCAAACAGTGCTTCCCGTAGCGTGTCTTCCGTGGCCACGACTTCGTGGGCGAGTTTCTCATACTCTGCCAGTTGCCTGATGAAATCGAGAATCAGGCCCGCGTCGCCTTTGTCGGCGTGACGGATGTGAAAGTCCGGTAATGCAGTCTCGATGATCATGGCAAATGAGTGCTGGCGCCCGGGCCCGGTTCCGGGCGCGACTGTTACTGTAAGGGTCTGGCTGCTATAATACGCGCCTTTTTTCGGGAGCTGAATGGCCTAC
>JBBDSI010000112.1:0-8249 GCA_040905005.1 Pseudohongiellaceae bacterium | reverse complement strand
CTTCTGCGCCAGCTGATTGGCGGGCGCGGGTCAGAAAATTCAGGGATGAATTTTCAGACCCAGTAGGTAAAAGGACAGGGATGAATTTTCTGACCCAGTAGGTAAAAAGCAATGACGATTTGTAGTAGTATCCCGTCAGTTTGAACCATCTCCGACAATCCCTGTCGGGACCCGAGGCACAGCAAGTCTATGGAATTCCGCGGCGCACATATTCTCAGCGTACAGCAGTTCGAGCGCCAGGATGTCGATACCCTTTTCAAAGTCGCCGATAGCTTACGGCCCTATGCCCATCGCGAGCGCTTCACCCGCGCGCTGGAAGGCGCCATCCTCGGCAACATGTTCTTCGAACCCAGCACCCGCACCCGGGTCAGCTTCGGTTGCGCCTTCAACCTCCTGGGCGGGCATGTGCGCGAGACCACCGATGTGCGGGCCTCTTCCATCTCCAAGGGCGAATCCCTCTACGATACTGCCCGCGTAATCAGCGGCTACAGCGACGTGATCGTGATGCGCCATCCCCAGGTGGGGTCGGTGGCCGAGTTCGCCAAGGCCAGCCGGGTACCGGTCATCAACGGCGGCGATGGTCCCAACGAACACCCTTCCCAGGCGCTGCTGGACCTGTATACCATCAGGAAGGAGTTGCAGTTCAAGGGCCGCGGCATCGACGGCATGCACATCGCCATGGTCGGCGATCTCAAGCATGGCCGCACGGTTCACTCCCTGTCGCAGCTCCTGGTCCTGTACAAGAATCTGAAGATCACGCTGATTTCGCCGCCGGAGCTGTGCATGCCCGACACCATCGTCGGCAACCTGCGCGACGCCGGCCACGAGATCGTCCAGACAGAGGACATGGAGAAGGGACTGGAAGACAACGACACGGTTTACCTGACTCGCATTCAGGAGGAGCGCTTCACCACCAAGCTGGAGGCAGACGTCTACCGCGGACGCTTTCGCCTGAACCAGGCCATCTACACGCGCCATTGCCAGCCCAACACCGTGATCATGCACCCCCTGCCCCGGGATTCCCGGGAGGAGGCCAGGGAACTCGATGACGACCTCAACCAGCATCCCAACCTGGCTATCTTCCGGCAGACCGACAACGGCGTACTGGTGCGCATGGCGCTGTTCGCGCTTATACTGGACGTGGCTGATTCCGTCGAGGCAACATCCAGCGAAGTACGCTGGTATACCGAGCGCCGATTCGATTAGGGGCTGCATGGCGAGCAATTCGAACCGGCCTGCTGAACCTGCTGAAGCAATGCGGGCATAATTCAGAACCGGGAGTCACAAGGGTTAGACACTATGGGATTCAAAGACTTACTCCGCATGATGATCGAGAAGGAAGGCTCGGACCTGTTTCTGACCACCGGCGCACCGCCGAGCATAAAAGCCTTTGGCAAACTCACTCCCCTGATCGATAAGAAGCTGCCCGAGGGCATGGTCAAGAAGATCGCCTACCAGATCATGAACGAGGAGCAGATCAAGGAATTCGAAGAGACTCCGGAAATGAACCTGGCGGTGCACGATGACGACATCGGCCGCTTCCGCGTCAACATCTTCAAGCAACGCGGCGAGATCGGTATCGTCGCGCGTAACATCAAGACCGAGATTCCCGATGCTGACTCCCTGGGCCTGCCGCCAGTGCTCAAGGACCTGATCATGTCCAAGCGCGGCATCATCCTGTTCGTGGGCGGCACGGGCTCGGGCAAGTCCACCTCCCTGGCGGCGCTGATTGACCACCGCAACAAGAACAGCGACGGCCACATCATCACCATCGAGGACCCGGTGGAGTTCATTCACCCGCACCAGGGCTGCATCGTCAACCAGCGCGAAGTGGGCGTGGACACCAACAGCTACGAGGACGCGCTGAAGAACACGCTGCGCCAGGCGCCGGACGTCATTCTTATCGGCGAGGTTCGTGCCCAGGAGACCATGGAGCACGCGCTGGCCTTCGCCGAGACCGGACACCTTTGCCTGTCAACGCTGCATGCCAACAATGCCAACCAGGCCCTGGACCGGATCATCAACTTCTTCCCGGATGAGCGCCACAAGCAGCTATTACTAGACCTGTCACTGAACCTGGTGGCGTTCATTTCCCAGCGCCTGATTCCGACCCCGGATGGCAAGCGCTGTGCCGCCATCGAGATCCTCATCGGCACACCACGCGTGGCCGACCTGATCAAGGGCGGCAAGGTCTCCGAGCTGAAGGAAGTCATGGAGAAATCCGAGCAACAGGGCATGAAGACCTTCGACGCGGCGCTTTTCGACCTCTACAGGAAGGGCAAGATCAGCTACGAAGAGGCGCTCAAGAACGCCGACTCGAAGAACAACCTGCGCCTGCGCATCCAGCTCTCCGAGAAAGAGACCGTGGATGACGACGACCTCGATGAAGACCCCGAGTCCGACGGCCTGAGCCTGGTCGAGGAAGAGGACGGTCGCCGGAAGTTCTGAGCCGGCCGCTCATGCTCTCCAATACCGATTACCACGCCATGGACGCGGTCGCTTTAGCAGCCGGGCTGCGCCGCGGCGACTTCAGCGCCGTCGAGTTAACCCGCACGGCCATCGCACTGGTCGAGTCACGCAACCCGGCAATCAACGCCATCGTCGCCAGTGATTTCGAAGCGGCCGAGGCCGCTGCCGCCGCGGTGGATGCCGCGCCCGCAGCGGAGAGTCCACTGGCCGGCCTGCCCTTTCTCATCAAGGACCTCAGTGCCTGCCGTGGCCTGCCGCTGAGCTATGGCAGCGCCCTCTACCGCAATCACCGGGCCGAGCGTGACAGCGCCATCGTCGCCCGCTATCGCGATGCCGGTCTGATCATCCTCGGCAAGACCAACACGCCAGAGTTTGGCCTCACCATTACCACCGAGCCGGCGCTGCACGGACCCACCCGCAATCCCTGGCAGCCGGACTTCTCGGTTGGCGGCTCCAGCGGCGGCGCTGCCGCGGCCGTGGCGGCAGGTATCGTGCCCGTGGCCCATGCCACCGACGGCGGCGGCTCGATCCGCATTCCGGCGTCCTGCTGCGGCCTGTTCGGACTCAAGCCCAGCCGCGGCCTGACCGTGATCGAGCCCCGACTCGGCGACTGCTGGAGCGGCATGAGTGTCGGCCACGTCGTGAGTCGAAGCGTGCGCGACAGCGCGGCCTTCCTCGACCTGATCACGCTGGAGGCGCCGGTGTTATTCCCGCTGCCGCCGCGACCGGCCGCCTTCGCCCCCGCCCTGGAACAAGCACCCGGCAGCCTGCGCATCGCCCTGCAAGTGATCCATCCCCATGACCAGGAGATCGCCGAGGACTGTCTGCGGGCGACGCGCACGGCGGCGGCGCACTGCGAGGCACTGGGCCACCGCGTGGAGGAGATTGCGACGCCGCTGGACTATGGCCCCGTGGCCAGGGCCATGAACACCCTGATCCTGGTACATACCTGGCAGGCCGTGGACGCGCGCTTGCAGGTGTTGGGTCAGGAGTTGGCCGCGGCGCCGATGGAGCATTCCACCCGCCTGATGGCGGAACTGGGCAGCCGCATCACTGCCGATGATTACATCGCGGCGCGGGATACGCTGGACGACGCCCGGCGCCGGATGCAGGCCTTTCACCGGGACCACGATGTCATACTCTCCCCCACCCTCAGCCTGCCGCCGGCACGGCTCGGCTGGCTGAACATGAACGACGCCGATCAACGCGCCTACGGCGAACGCTACCGCCGCTATACCGGCTTTACCGCTCTGTTCAACGGTACCGGCCAGCCCAGCATGTCAGTGCCGACACTGAACAATGCCGAGGGCCTGCCCGTCGGCACGCTGTTCAGTGCTGACTGGGGCCGGGACCTGCTGCTGTTGCGACTGGCCCGGCAACTGGAAGAAGCCGAGCCCTGGCCACTGGTGGCGCCCGAATCCAATTACTCTGACCTCTCTGGTTCCTGATCTCTTTGGTTCCTGACCCCTTTGACTCACAAAGACGATTGCTCAAGGAACCCGGACGGGAGGCTCAACGTTGACAGCTAGTAAAACGCGCGCGCATAGTTTCTTGCATTCGGATAATCAAGGGGGCCGAAGATGAAAAGACAATCAGTCGCGCAGGTATTTTTGCTGACCATCACACTGGCGATGAGCGCCAATGGGCTGGCACAGGAACTCAGCGTTCGTGGCGGGCATTCCGGTTACTGGTTTAACCCGGATCAGGGACCGCAGGCCGTATCGATTGAGGTGATGGACCTCAGGAGCGCGGCGGTGAACTGGATTACCTATGACGCCGCCGGAGAGCCTGTCTGGCTGGCGGGCTTCGGCAGCATCCGTGGCAATACCATCGAGGCCGAGCTGAACAGCTTCAGGGGCGGCCGCTTCCCCACCGCTGCCGACGCAGGCCAGGTCAATGCCGAGCTTTGGGGCACCGCCGAAATCGAGTTCAGCGATTGCAATTCAGCGGAAATGCGCTGGGACACGGCCAGCACCGGTTTCGCGAGCGGTGCGCTATCCCTGACCCGGCTGACCGGTATCGAAGGCAATCGTTGCGGCCAGGCGGAAGCCTTTGAGCGCACCGTCAGCTTCAGCTTCGAACAGGGCGCCGGCCCCTGGACAGCCATGTTCGCCGACTTCACCGAGGCCACCCAGGACTCCATCATGCCCGAGAGCGGATGGGCGCAGTTGCCGCAGCCGCTGGAGCACCGCAACGGCTTCAGGCTGGCCGGCAGCAATGCCTCGGACGATCTGACCATGTTTCTCAAGGCGCCGATCCACGGCCTGCAACCGGAGTTGAACTACCGCGTGGAACTGGACATGAGTTTCGCCACGCAGGTGCCGCAGAACTGTGTCGGGATCGGTGGCGCGCCGGGCGAGTCGGTAGGCGTCAAGCTGGGTGCGTCGGGCACCGAGCCCCTGGTTGTGGAGAACCAGGATGGCTCGTTCCGGTTCAATATCGACACCGGGGGCGGCCCCGTGGGTGGCGGCGAGAATGCGCGCCTCGTCGGCGACATGAGCAACTTCCAGGAAGAGTGCGTCTCTCAGGAGGACAGTGTCTGGCAACTCAAGACCGTCTCCACCCGGGGCGAGGAGTTTAGCGCAGTGACCGACGCAAGCGGCACGCTCTGGATCTACGGTGGCTCAGATTCGGGATTCGAGGGCCGCACCAGGTTCTTCGTCACCGACTTCATCGTGCGCCTGACTCCCGCCTCCTGAAGAAGGCAATAAAACGGAAATTATCAGCACTCTGCGGGCAAATCTGTCACAATAAAAGCTCCGAAGCAGGCCCGGCGCATGCCTCGAAACGACTTTAACTTTAACGAATAACTCAAATTATATCAGTCTGTTATAAGCTATATTTCAGGGAGACCCAACATGCATAAACGCCTTCCTCTTTTGACCCTGACCCTGCTGGTCAGCGGCCTGATCCAGGCCCAGGAAACAGACATCCCCCGCACCGGCTGGGGCGTACCGGACTTCCAGGGCTACTGGCGTAACAACACCGTCATGCCTTTTCAGCGTGCCCGCGAACTGGGCGACCAGCGTGCCTTCACGGAAGAGGAAGCCCGGCGTCTGGAGCGGGAGGCACAGGCACGGGTGGAGCAGGACAACGAGCCCCTTGATCCCAACCGGCCGGCGCCCGCCGCCGAGGCCCTGCCACCGGTCGGCAATTACGACCTGTTCTGGACTGACCGCGGCATGTTCCTGCCCACCATCGACGGCGAGTACCGCACCTCGGCCATCATCGACCCGGCCAACGGCCGCATCCCGGAACGCATCGAGGGCTTCGCGCCGCAGTCCAACCGTAGCGAAGACGGCCCGGAGGGCCGCGGCCTCGGTGAGCGCTGCCTGCTCTCCTTCGGCAACTCCTCCGGCCCAGTCATGACCCCGGTGATGTACAACAGCCATTTCATGATCCACCAGGCACCGGGCTACGTGGTTATCACGGTGGAGATGATCAACGACGCCCGCATCATCAAGATCGGCGCCGAGCGCGACGAGCAGCGTTCGGCCGCGCAGCAGCGCTGGATGGGTGACTCCATCGGCCGCTGGGAGGGCGATACGCTGATCGTGGAGACGAAGAACTTCAATCCCTGGCAGAATTACATGGGCGCTCCGACCGACAACCTCACGGTCATCGAGACCTTCCGCTTCGAGAATCCCGACAAACTGATCTACGGCTTCACGGTGGACGACCCCACCGTCTATCAGAGTCAGTGGAGTGGCGAGATGCCCATCACCCGCATGGACGAGCCGATCTACGAATACGCCTGCCATGAAGGCAACTACGGCATCATTGGCATTCTGGCCGGTGCCCGCCGGCTGGAGGTGATGGAAGAGCTTGGCATCGAGCGGCAAATAGAACAGTAAGATGGACTAGCCGATGCTCGGCGCGGAAGCGGCCTGTCAGAGGTGGGCCAGGTCTACACCGTGGCGTACGGCGGTCACCTCCGCCATGATGGCGATGGCAATCTCTGCGGGAGTCTTGCTGTCGATTTGAAAGCCGATAGGTGCATGCAGCTGATCGATCTCGTCCTTGGTCAGGCCGAGTTCGGGCAGGCGTTCGCGGCGCGCGGCGGAGGTGCGCTCGGAACCCATGGCACCTATATAGAAGGCATCGGTCTTCAGCGCCTCCATCAGTGCCATGTCGTCCACTCTGGGGTCGTGGGCCAGGGCGACGATGCCGCTGTAGGGATTGCTGAAGCGCTCGCGCACGACATCGTCCGGCAGGCGTGAGGTGGTCTCCACGCCGGGAACGTGCCAGTTGTCCAGGTACTTCGGGCGCGGGTCGCAGAGGGTGACGTCGTACTCCAACGCCAGTGCCATCTCCGCGACATACCTGGCAACATCGCCGGCGCCGAGCAGCAACAGTCGGTACATCGGGCTCAAGCTGTGCGTCATGACCCCGTCATCGATGACGACGGCATCCTCGCCGCTCTCGTCGCGGACGGTGATCGCGCCGGTATCGAGGTTGACCCGACGGCTGACTCGGGTGTGATTCTCCAGGTCGTCATGCAGGCGAGTGAACACACTGCGGTTGTCAGGGGTCGGCTCGATGAACTCCAAGAGCACATGCAACTGACCACCACAGGGCAGGCGCAGGCGTGCCTGCTCCTCCTCGGTCATGCCGTATCTGACCTTGAACGGTCTGTTGCCCTCCTCTTCGTACTTACCCCTGAGGCTGCCATCCCGGAGCTGCTCGAGAAAATCCTCCTCGATGCAGCCGCCGGAGATGGAGCCCATCAGTTCGCCGTCCAGCGTACAGGCCATCATGGCGCCGACAGGACGCGGCGACGATCCCCAGGTCTTTAGGATCGTGCACAGCCATACCGGCTTGTCCGCATCCAGCCAGCGCTTCACGTGGGAGATGATCTGTTGCTGGGAACTGAGCATGGAGTGAGTATCCTGTCCCGGAAATAACTGGTGTAATCAAACTTCGCGCAGCTTCCAGGTGCCGCGCTTGAATAGGAGGATGCCTACTATACCAGTGAGCATATCCGAAACAAACACTGCCCAGAAGACGCCCTCCGGCCCCAGCCCGAGGGCCAGCGCCAGAGCATAGGCCAGCGGTACCTGCACCACCCAGAAACAGAACACATTGATGTACGTTGGCGTCATCGTGTCGCCGGCGCCGTTGAAGGCCTGAATGATGGCCGTGCCGAAGCCGAGGAAGATGAAGCCGTAGGACAGGATGCGCAGCGAGGCCACCGCGTACTCGACCGCCTCCGGTTCGCTGGTGAACCACAGCACGATGGGCCGGGTGAACAGCAGCACCAGGGCCACCGTCGCCGCCATGTAGTAAGTGGCATAGCGGGCGATGAACCACACCGTGGTCTCGGCCCGCTCCGGCAGGCCCGCGCCCAGGTTCTGCCCCACGAGCGTGGCGGAGGCGTTGCACAGCCCCCACACCGGCAGAATCAGGAACAGGATGATGCGCACGGCGATCGTATACCCCGCCACCGCGGCGCTGCCGAACCCCGCCACGATCTGCATCAGGAACACCCAGCTCGCGGTGGCCACCAGGAACTGGGCCATGCCGCCGAGGGACACCCGCACGATGGCCCAGGCCAGGGTCAGTTTCAGAGCCATGTCCTTGAGGTGCACGCGGATGCGCCCACCGCCCCCGAACAGGTAATAGAGACCATAGAGAATACCGATGCTGCGGCCGATGTTGGTGGCGACGGCGGCGCCGGTCACGCCCAGCGCCGGGAATGGCCCCAGGCCATAGATCAGGCAGGGATCGAGCACGATGTTGATGCCGTTGGCCAGAATCAGCGCCCGCATCGCCAGGTTCGC
>JBBDSI010000111.1:6811-8257 GCA_040905005.1 Pseudohongiellaceae bacterium | reverse complement strand
CGCAGGTGAAGGTACTGCCCTTGCCGAAGCGGCTCTCGATCAGGAGCTCGGCATCGTGACGCGCGAGGATGTGTTTGACGATGGCGAGCCCGAGGCCGGTGCCGCCACTGTCGGTAGACCGGCTGACATCGACCCGATAGAAGCGCTCGGTCAGGCGCGGGATATGCTGTGCCTCAATGCCGATGCCGTTATCACTCACGCTGATGCGCAGCGCCGAGTCGGTCAAATAGGCGTTGAGCTCTATGCGGCCATCCGCCGGCGTGTACTTGGCTGCATTCACCATCAGGTTGGACAGGGCGCTGTACAGTTCATTGCGCTTGCCGGAGATCACCAGGTCCGGATCACAGGAGACGGAAAATGCATGTGACTTGTCGGTGAACATCTGCCGGGTGTCATTCTCGATCTCCCGAATCAGGCTGTTTACGTTGATGGCCTCGCGGTTGCGAGAGAGGGTTTTGGTTTCGAGCGATGACAATAACAGCAGGTCGCGCACGATGTTTTCCATGCGCATCGATTGTTGACACATCTGCCTGACCGGCTTGTGCCATTTTGGGTCCAGTTTGTCCAGATTGTCGTTAATCGCTTCGAGATACCCCTTGATCACCGTGATGGGCGTGCCGAGTTCGTGGGAAACGTTGGCGACGAAGTCCTTGCGCATGTTGGCGAGTCGTTGCAGCTGCGTGATATCCCTGACGATGATCAAGCGCTCGTGTTCTCCAAACAACGCGATCTGAAACTCCAGTATTTTCCTGGCGTCGCCCGGAGCCTCTATCTTCAATGCCTCGGTATAGTTTTCGCTGTAGAAGTAGTCATGGAACTTCGGATTGCGAATGAGGTTGGCGATGGACTGGTTCTTGTCCTGGGGAAACTTCAGGCCCAACAGCTTCTCGGCGGCCAGGTTCCACCAGTCCAGATTATCCTGCTTGTTGATCATGATGACGGCCATCTGCAGCGCGGCCGAAGATTCCTGTGCCTTGTTGATTATGTTTTCGAGGTAGGCGCTGGAACTGCGTTCCTGCTTCTGCAGGCGATAGATGCCGTCAAAGACGTCGCCCCAGATGCCATGGCTTTCCGGCGGATCGTCAGGACGTGCGCCGGGGTCCTGGGACAGCCAGTGTGACAGGCGGTAGAGCTGGTAATAATTTCGTAATAGATAGACGAGCAGGAGTAGCAGAATCGCCCAGGAGAAATAGCCGGTCAGGAAGCCAGCCAGTCCGACCAGGAGCCAGATGACCAGGTGTCGCCTGATGGCGTTTCGCCAGCTATGCAAATGATTCAAAACAGTATCCTGCTATCTGGCCGGGCTAGCTGCCGTTGGTTTGTGGTCATGCAGTGAGCCCGGATGGCCGCGGCCAACCTGGTTCCTGGTTCCTGGTTCCTGGTTCCTGGTTCCTGGTTCCTGGCGCCTGGCGTATTTTCCCATGCCCCGGACCATGAAACCAGATT
>JBBDSI010000111.1:3793-6711 GCA_040905005.1 Pseudohongiellaceae bacterium | reverse complement strand
CCTGGTTCCTGGCGCCTGGCGTATTTTCCCATGCCCCGGACCATGAAACCAGATTAAGCCTTGTGACGTTTAGTGCTAACATATCGACTCGAGCCGTGCCATCCTGGGTCGGGGCACCGGTGTTCCATGCCGGTTATGTCTGCCGATCGATTGCCATAGATTAAGAGAGGTAAAAGTATCTACATGCGACAATTTGCGCTGGTTTCAACGTTACTCACCACGCTGGCTATGGGCAGCCATGCCGCTGCCGACGCCGGCCAGTTCTATCTGGCTCCCGGCCTGCAATGGATGGATTTCAGTTCTGCCACCGGGCTTGACAATGATATGGGCTATTTCATCGGCCTGGGCTACGACCTGACCGACCGCATAGGCTTTGAGCTCAGCACCTTCGATCTCGACCCGGATACCAATACCGGCACGGGCGGCGACTTCGATATCGACCACTACAAGCTTGATGTGCTCTATTACTTCAACGACAACCGCGTGCAGCCGTTCGTGGTCGGCGGCATGGGCAACACCAACTTCAATGGTGAGAACGACACCGTCTTCGACCTGGGCGCGGGCCTGAAGGTCGATCTGGCCGATAATCTGGTCTGGCGTACCACGCTGCGCAGTTTCAATCACCTGAACCGGGACTTCGAGGACACGGACTACGGTATCGACTCCAGCCTGATCTTCTATTTCGGTGGCAACGAGCGGCCGCAGCGCCAGACCGCCAGTACGCCCACGCCCACTTCCACTCCGACTCCGGCAGCGCCGAGGGATTCCGACCGGGACGGCGTGCCGGACAGCTCGGATGAATGCCCCGACACGCCCATGAACTATGCCGTGGACGAGGATGGATGCCCCATCCCGGTGGAAGAGATGGCGCGTGTGGAACTGCTGGTAAACTTCGATTTCGACCGTGCCGTTGTCAAGCCGGAGTACTTCGACGAAATCGAGGAGGTTGCCGATTTCATGGAACAATATCCCGACGTCATCGTCGAGCTGGAAGGGCATACCGACAGCATCGGCACGAACGAGTACAACATGGGCCTGGGCCAGCGCCGTGCCAACGCCGTGCGTGACCTCCTGATCGAGGAGTTCGACGTCCAGAGCAGCCGCATCTCCGCCGTCAGCTACGGTGAGGAGCAACCGGTGGCGAGCAATGACACGGCTGCTGGCCGCGCCGACAACCGCCGCACGATCACGATGATCATCAAGACCCTGCAGCGCTACCGGGCGCGTTGATTGTCCGGGGCGGCCGTCGTGGCCGCCCCGCCTACCTCTTCCCAATGACTGACATTTCCGGAATCCGGGCATTCGATATTATGGATCCCGCGTTGACGTGGACACCACTGGGCGGCCGCGCAGCGCGGCCGGCTCCTGCCTGGCTGGACTGGCTGGCCGAACCGGGGTCTCTGACCGCCCGGCTCAAGCGACTCAGCGGCGATGAGTTTCGCGTCGATGTGCTGAGCGAGACCTGGATCCGTTGCGCTGATCCGGCGCTGCTGCGGCAGTTCGGACCGTTGGCGCCGGGAGCCCGCTTCTGGTCACGCCAGGTCTGCCTCGAGGGCCGGGGTGAACCCTGGGTGCTGGCGCACACGCTGATTCCCGAGTATGCGCTGCAGAGCCCGCTGGCAGAACTCAGACACCTGGCGCAGCGGCCGCTGGGCGAGTACCTGTTCGGCCAGGCACAGGTGCGCCGCGGCAGCCTGGAAATCACGCCGGTCGCGGGCGACGGCTGGGCGCGGCGCAGTGTGTTCTACCTCCACGGCCAGCCGCTGATGGTGGCGGAATCATTCCTGCCCGCCCTCCTGCGCGTCGCCGCAGTAACGGGTAGGCAGGCCGGACCCGGATAGCCCTCGCGACCGATTCGCAATTTTGTCACGCTTGACTATACTTGAAAGTGTCACGCTTTCTGTTCCAGTCAGGGAGCTGACGTGGGGCCGGATTGCCCCATCTGTATGCCAGGCTCGATCGGAGAACAAGGAGGTTCACTGTCATGCACGGCCCTGTCATCGCCGACCGTGGCGAATTTTCACGCGACCGTTACGCCGCCGGTCGCGATCTCGACACCACCCAACTCTACCTGCGCGACATCGGCCGCACGCCGTTGCTGAATGCCGAGCAGGAAGTCCAGTGCGCCCGCGCCGTCCGGCGCGGCGATCGGCCCTCGCGGCAGCGCATGATCGAAAGCAACCTCCGGCTCGTGGTGCGCATCGCCAAGCGCTATTGCCATCGTGGCCTGGCGTTGCAGGACCTGATCGCGGAGGGCAACCTCGGGCTCATCCACGCCGTGGAGAAATTCGATCCGGAAAAAGGCTTCCGCTTTTCCACCTACGCGACCTGGTGGATTCGCCAGAGTATCGAGCGGGCCCTGATGAACCAGATCCGCACCATCCGGCTGCCGGTGCACGTGGTCAAGGAGCTTAACCATTGCCTGCGCCGTGGCCAGGAACTGAGGCAGCGCCGCAATCGTGCTATCAGCGTCGAGGAGATCGCCGTCAGCCTGGACAAGTCGGCGGCGCGGGTGAAGCAACTCTACCGGTTCAATGAACCGGTGGTTCCCGCAGACGCGCCCAGTCCGCGCCTGACCGCCCACACGCTGCTGGACGAACTGGTCGATGGCAGGGGGCGTGGGCCGGCCCAGACTCTGCAGGCGCGCGAATTGGCCGAACGTCTGCGCGAATGGCTCGGTGAACTGAGTCCCCGTCAGCGCGAAGTGATCCACCGGCGCTTCGGGCTAGCCGGTTACAACAGCGATACCCTGGAGAACGTCGGCCGCCAGGTTGGTCTCACCCGCGAACGCGTGCGCCAGATTCAGATCGAGGCCCTGGCTCGCCTGCGTGCTATCCTCGGGCGCGAAGGCATCGCCCCGGAGATGGTGCCGGTGCAGGGCGGCTGAAGAGCGGCTAAAGAGCGGCTAAAGTGCGGCT
>JBBDSI010000111.1:0-3693 GCA_040905005.1 Pseudohongiellaceae bacterium | reverse complement strand
GCGGCTAAAGTGCGGCTGAAAAGGCAGGGCGAACTTGAACCGATCCGATGCCTGCATTATGCTGCGGGCGCGTTGCGGTGCGCCAACATCAGGCCGCCAGACACTGGCAAGACCCCGCTGTGCCAAGCCGGACTCCTCGGGGTGCTCTGACAGACCAATGATTCGCGAGGCAGGACCTCAGGATTCCCGATTTGCAACAAGTACAAGCCAACAGCGGTGCCCTGGCCGGCAAGCTGGTCATCGACCTCTCCCGGGTCCTGGGCGGGCCGTACTGTTCCCAGATACTCGGCGATCACGGTGCCGAGGTGATCAAGATCGAGCCGCCCCGCGGTGACGAGACCCGTGACTGGGGACCGCCGTTTCACGAAGGCGACGCGGCCTACTACATCGGCGTCAACCGCAACAAGCGCTCCATGGGCCTGGACCTGACCCGACCCGAGGGCAGGGAAGTCCTGTTGCGTCTGCTGCAGAATGCCGATGTGCTGCTGGAGAACTTCAAACCCGGCACCATGGAGAAGTGGGGGCTGGGTTACGCCGACGTGCTGGCGGAGCAGTTTCCCCGGTTGATCCATTGCCGCGTCAGCGGCTTCGGCAGCGACGGTCCCTGGGGCGGCTTCCCCGGTTACGACGCCATCATCCAGGCCATGGCCGGCTGGTTCAGCATCAACGGCGAGGCTGGCAGTAAACCCACCCGTCTTGGGCTGGCGGCCGTGGACATGGGCACCGGCCTGTACTCAACCATCGCCATCCTCATGGCGCTGGCTGAGCGCGAGCGTTCCGGTCGCGGCCAGTATCTGGACATGACCCTGTATGACTGTGCCGTGTCCCTCATGCACCCCCACATTCCGAACTATCAGTACTCAGGCGAGATTCCCGGACCGACCGGGAACGCTCATTCCAACATCAGCCCCTACGATACTTTTCGCACGCGTACCGTCGACATCTTTATCGGCGCCGGTAATAACCGTGCCTTCGCCAAGCTGTGCCGGGAGTTGGATCGCGAAGACCTCGTGGAGGACGGGCGCTTCGCCGACAACAGTGATCGCGTGAATCATCGCGATGAGTTGAAGGTGGAGCTGGAGTCGGCCCTGGTGCGGGTCGACGGCGAGGAACTCTGCAACACCCTGGCGCGAGCGGGGCTAGCGGCAGGACCGATTCACAATACCCAGCAGGTGGTTGACCATCCCCACACCCACCACCGCCGGATGACCATCCAGCAGGATTGGTACCGGATGGCGGGCACCCCCATCAAGTTCTCCCGCACCCCCGGCAGCCTGCGTCATCTGCCGCCCAAATTCGGCGCCCACAGCCGCGAGATACTGGCCCAGTTTGGCTATGACGAGGACGAAATCGCCTCGTTGCTGGCCGGCCAGGTGGTACTGGAACAGCGTCAGCGCTGATCGTTTACTAAAAAAATATATATAAATCAATATATTAGATATTTTTGCGAATGCCTTGCCTTTTGTTTGCATTTTGCTGGTCTGGTGTTATAGTCATGTATAACACTAGATCAGCAATACACTGCCTGTGAAAATTGACTGGAACACCAAGGAACCCATCTACCTGCAACTCCGCGATCGCCTCGTGGAGCTGATCATGGATGGCGACCTGGCCGAGGGCGACGCCTTGCCCTCGGTGCGGCAGATTTCCAGCGAACAGCGCATCAATCCAATGACCGTGTCCAAGGCAATGCAAATGCTGGTGGACGAAGAATTGGTCGAGAAACGACGAGGCTTGGGAATGTATGTGGTATCAGGAGCGAAAGACAAACTCGCCACCGACGAGCGGGCCAAATTCCTGCGCGATGAGTGGCCGCAGATTACACAGCGAATTGAAAGGCTGGGGCTGGATATTGATGACCTCCTTGGCTCAACAAAAGATTGATCGGGCACGCCTGATAGGATTCGGAAATGACAGCGATCGTTGAAGCACGCTCCCTGACGAAGCAATACGGCAGCTTCCGCGCCCTGGATGGGGTCGACCTGGAGATCCCGGCCGGCGCCATCACTGGCCTTATCGGCCCCAACGGTGCCGGCAAGACGACCACGCTGAAGGCCCTGATCGGCCTGTGCGATGTCGAGGGCGAACTACGGGTCGCCGGCCGCGACCCCCGCCGGGCGCGCCACCGCCTGATGCAGGAGGTCTGCTTCATCGCCGATGTGGGCATTCTGCCGAAGTGGATGCGGGCCAATCAGGCCATGGACTATGTCGAGGCCGTGCATCCCCGCTTCGACCGGGCGCGGGCCGAGCGCTTCCTCAGTACCACCGAGATACCCCCGCGCAAGCGTATTCGGGAGCTCTCCAAGGGCATGGTCACGCAGTTGCACCTGGCCCTGGTCATGGCCATCGATGTGAAACTGCTGGTACTCGACGAGCCCACCCTGGGACTGGACATCATCTACCGCAAGGAATTCTACGACCGCCTGTTGAACGACTATTACGACGGCGATCGCACCATCATCATCAGCACGCACCAGGTGGAGGAGATCGAGACGCTGCTGTCACACCTGATCTTCATCAACAAGGGCCGCATCGTACTCGATGAAGCCATGCACGACCTGCCGCATCGTTTCGCCGAGGTGATCGTCAGTCCCGAACACAAGGCCGCCGCCGACGCGCTGCAGCCGATTCACCGGCGCAGCCTGCTGGGCAAGCAATCCTACACGTTCGAAGGCGTCCCCCGGGAACGACTGGCCGGACTCGGCGAGGTGATCACGCCCAGTGTGGCGGACCTGTTCGTGGCCAAGATGAGGCAGGGCAAGCATGACGAGCGCGATAACGACGAGCGCTATGATGACGAGCGCTATGATGACCAGC
Source organism: Pseudohongiellaceae bacterium (assembly GCA_040905005.1). GTDB lineage: Bacteria > Pseudomonadota > Gammaproteobacteria > Pseudomonadales > Pseudohongiellaceae > UBA9145. The sequence continues at coordinate 876 of JBBDSI010000111.1, read as the reverse complement.
GCTATGATAAAGAGGGCAAGCATGAATAATCTCTGGATGAAACAGTTTCCCGCGCTGCTCAGGCGCGAAATTCTGGAACACCCGTCCCTGTTTATCGGTGCGCCCGTAGTGCTTGCCCTGATGCTGTTTCTGGGCACGGCCTGGATCCTGTCACTGATGGGCGGCGACGAGATTGCGCTGGGCATCGAATACCTGGCGGTACTGTTCGAGGGCCTGTCGCCTGTACAGATGGCGCCGCTGTTCATGCTCGTGGCCATACCGTTCATCATCGTGCTCTACGTGTGCGGCATCATCTATCTGCTCAATACCCTCTACCAGGACCGCAAGGACGGCAGCGTGCTCTTCTGGCAGTCCATGCCGGTATCGAACCTGAACACGGTCCTGTCCAAGGTCATCGCCCTCGGGGTGGTCGTCCCGGTGTTCTATCTCGGCGTGCTGCTGATCCTGTACACCGTCGCGGTGCTGTGGCTGACTATCCTCGGCGTCAGCTACGGGATCGAGATCGCAGGCCTCGGCTACATGTTCATGGCGGCGCTGGTGAGCCTGGTGCTGGTGTATCTGTCGGCCCTGGCCGGCACCCTCTGGCTGCTGCCGTCCATCGGCTGGATCCTGCTGTTCTCCGCGTTCGCCCGGCGTACGCCGTTACTGTGGGCGATCGGTGTCCTGTTCCTCTTCGGCTTTCTGGAGGATCTGATCTTCGATACCCAGTTTCTGGCCAACTGGATAGAGAGTCGCAGTAACCCCGCCCAGTACCTGATCACCGACTTCGGTGTGATCCTGTCCCGCTTCTTCAATTACGAGATGCTGTTCGGGGTGTTCGTCGGGGCCATCCTGCTCGGCGGCGCCGTGCTGATGCGCCGCTTCACGGACTGAGCC
>JBBDSI010000110.1:0-1384 GCA_040905005.1 Pseudohongiellaceae bacterium | reverse complement strand
GAACGCCGCGATCAGCACCAGGCCACCGGCAAGCCAGATCCAGGGTATTGTGCGCCGGCCCGCCTCCTCTCCTCCGCTGCTGGCCGGAGCCGGTTTTTCCGCCTCGTCCCCGGCAACCTCGGCGATGAAATTGCTGAAGAACTCATCCGCCATCTTCTTCGCGGTGCCATCGATCAGGCGCCCGCCGAGCTGGGCCAGCTTGCCACCCACGCTGGCCTTGACTGTGTAGCTGAGCAGCGTCTGTTCACCCTCGTCGCTGAGACTGACACGCGCCGAGCCCTTGGCGAAGCCGGCCGCCCCGCCCTGGCCCTCGCCCTGGATCACGTAGCCGTTGGGCGGGTCGATCTCGGTGAGCTGAACATTGAATTTGAACTTCGCCTTGACCGGCCCGACCCTGGCCGTCACCAGGGCCAGGTACTCGTTCTCCCCGGTCTCCTCGAATCGTTCGCAACCCGGCATCGAGGCCTCGAGCACCCCGGTGTCGTTCAGCGCCCGCCAGACCGTCTCGCGGCTGGCCGGGATGAGCTGCTGTGATTGCATCTCCATGGTCTTGTTCCCCGCCAGAGCCTCAACCGCGGGACGGCGGCCTTGGCAATGACAACACGTTGAAGCTGATACTTACCCGGTCACGGTCGCTCTGGTTGACCTCGACGCCGTGTTCCAGCCAGCCGGGGAAGACGTACATGCGCCCCTCCTCCGGTCGCATGCGCACTTCATCGGTGGTGAACTCCGTCGCCTTGTCGGCGGGATAGCTGAGCATGCGCGATGCGACTCTGGGATCGCGGAAGAAAATACTGCCACACTCGGGCGCCTTGAGGCTAATGTAATAGACACCGCTGAAGTGGCAGTTCGCGTGGTAATGAAGCTTGTTGGACGCGCCCGGCGGACTGATGTTGACCCACGCGTGATGCTGATAGATCAGGTCCGGCTTGAATTGCTGGGATTCACCGATGCGCTGGCACACCTGCAGGATTCGCGTGTTCATCTCCTCGAACTCGTCCATGGTCTGCAGCACCGCGGGACTCTGCCAGCCGCTCACGTTGGTATTGGCCACGCCGGCGGGGTCCTGCTTGCGCATCGCGTTGGCCGCCGCCAGCATCCTGGCATTGAAGTCCGCGCGGTCGTCGAACAGGGTGCTCCAGACGAGGCTGGGAAACAGCGCTTGTGGAATTATCTCCAAGAATTTTTCCCTTTTGCTTGTTTTTCAATGAGTGGCCACTGAACAGGCTTGTTTTCCAGCCCGATGGGAAATCGGTCGCATCTGGTTCACGGCCAGCACCGTGCTGGTGACGGCGCGGTTCACTGCTGGCTGGAGGCCTCTGCAGGACGCAAAATAATCCATATCGCCGTCGATGTCGATTACTGCCCGGGCGAACTCCGGCGG
>JBBDSI010000109.1:0-1391 GCA_040905005.1 Pseudohongiellaceae bacterium | reverse complement strand
TCGGTCGGGTAATGGTTATATCGGTGCTCCTTTGGGGGAGAAATTACAATTAAAGCAAGAAGGTATAATTATGAAGATGCAATGGCTGCTCCTTTCCGTCGCGGCGTTCATGGTCGCGTGCTCGCCCAGTAACACCAATACCGATTCCCAACCCATGCCGGCTGCCCAGGCCGCTGAATCCAGCGCCGCGGGTGATATCCCGCGTCTGCCCAACGGCAAGCCGGACTTCAATGGCATCTGGCAGGCGCTGATGAACGCCAACGACAATCTCGAACCGGCGCCGCCGCAGGCTGCCTACGACCTGGTGCCCGGCGACTTCGTGCCGGTGCCGCATCCTGACATCGTCGCCATGGGCGCGGTCGGCGCGGTGCCGGCCAGCTTCGGCGTGGTCGAGGGCGGTACGATCCCCTACACGCCGGCAGCACGGGAGCGGCAGCAGGCAAATAAGGAGAACTGGCTGGAACTGGATCCAGAGGTCAAGTGCTACATGCCCGGTGTGCCGCGTGCCAACTACATGCCGCATCCTTTCCAGATCTTCCAGAGCGAGAGCGCCTTCTTCATCGCTTACAGCTTCGCCGGTGCGGTGCGTAATGTCTTCCTCGAAGACCCGGGCCCGGCTCCGCTGGATTCCTGGATGGGGCAGTCCTACGGCTACTGGGATGGCGACACCTGGGTCGTGGAAGTCACCGGCCTCGACGACCGCACCTGGTTTGACCGCGCCGGCAACTGGCATTCCTATCAGCTCAAGGTGACCGAGCGCTACGACATGGTAAGCGAGAACGTCATCATGTATAGCGCCACCATGGAAGATCCCGACGTCTTTACGCGACCCTGGACCATCCAGCTGCCACTGTACCGACGCCTGGAAGCGGGCTTTGAGCTGCCGCAATTCAAGTGTGTCGAGTTCGTGGAAGAACTGATGTACGGCCAATATCGCAAGGGCGGCGAATTCGAGCAGCGCCTGCGCGAGGAGATGCAACAGGAACAGCAGCAATAGGGCGGGCGCCCGCAGAGGAGCGACAGGCCGCGGCGCCTACTTGGATTTTCCCGCGGCCTTTCGTTACAATCTGTGGCATTCGTCGTAAAGGGCTTTTCGTGACCGGCAAAGTCGTGTAAAAGTGATATCAGTTTTAAGTTTACGGTGAAAGCGGCCACCCGGGGTGGGGAAGATAGCCAGCCCACAAAACGAGTGGCTTTGACACCAATTAAGGGGTGAACTCTATGAAAATGAAACTTCTGGCTCTCGCAGCCGTAACAGCAGTTGGAGTCGTTGCGATCAAGACTCCGGCAACCGCGCATCACGCGTTCTCTGCTGAATTCGATGCCAATCTGCCGGTGCGTCTGGGCGGTCCGATTACTCGCGTAGAGTGGATCAACCCGCACACCTGGAT
>JBBDSI010000108.1:0-1395 GCA_040905005.1 Pseudohongiellaceae bacterium | reverse complement strand
GCCGGGTTGTCGGCGCGTAACTGCTCCAGGCTGATGCCGACCGAGCGGGCGAAGACCTCCGCGTCGATGAAGGCGTCAGTTTCCACCTCGGTGAACCGGGGTGCGGGGTCGAAGCGCACGTCACCGAAGTGTTGCGCCGCGTTTTCCTCTACCTCGAGCACGGCCAGGAACTGCGGATAGAAATTACGCGAGGCGAAGCCGAAGGCGCGACCCCGGTAGTTGGCGATGATCTTCTCGATGTCGGTGGTGCCGGTCTGGCGCACCGCGCGGGCGATGCCGCCGGCGCCGTGGTTATAGGCCGTCAATGCCAGCGGCCAGGTGCCGAGCACCGAATAGTTGTACTGCAGCAGGCTCATGGCCGCATCGGTGGCGGTGTAGGGATCCATGCGCTCGTCGACGATGTGGTCTATGCGCATGAAGCGCTGCCCGGTGGCGCGCCCGAACTGCCACATGCCGGCGGCCGAGGCACTGGAGTAGGCAAAGGGATTGAAGGACGACTCCACGTGGGGCAGCACCCCGAGTTCCTGCGGCAGGTCCTTATCGCGAATGACGCGCTGGATATGCGCGCGGTAGGCACCGGAACGCTGCAGACCGCCGAGGAAGCGGTCGGACTGGCCAAGCTGAAAGCGCACGTTGGAAGCGGCGGTCAGCAAGGCCTGACTGCTGACGTCGGCGGGCCACAGGGCCAGGATCTCTTGCTGCGACCGGGTGAGGCCGCTGCGCTTGCCGGAGCCCAGCACGCGCAGGTCTTCGCGAATGCGATTGCGCGCGGATTCGATGGCGTCGCGTTCACGGGAGACGGCGGTATAGATGACGGCGAGATTCTGCGAGTCGTGCAGAAAGCCATTCTGGGTATCCACCTCGGTGTACACCCTGACCCAGAAATTGATCGCCGGCTCGAGCTCCGCGGGACGCGGGAAGAGCTCCTGCGACTGCGCGCTCAGGGCGCCCGGTAGCAGGACAACGCCGAGAAGGCCCGCGACAAGCGCCCTGATCACTGCCCTGTAGTGCCCTATTGCTGCCATTGTTTGTTCTTTTTTTCCCGAAAATTCAAGCTGTTCCGGGCATTTTATGCTACCGGATCAGCGCTGCCAAACATAGCAATATTGGCGCAGATCGCCAAGCGCATTCTGGTGGGATGCACTGATTCTATCGCCAGATGGAGGCGCAACTTAAGACCTGGGTCCGGACCTGGCGCCTGACAGTGCTCCGAGCACCTGGAGGGAACCCGCGCTATCTTTTCGGCTGCTCTTTTGTGCAAGAAGGCGTCCGCGGCAGGCAGTTCCTGAATAGTCCTTGATCCGGGCTTGGTCGGGACAGTCCTAGGAGCCTGTCGGGCTCAGGCTCCTAGGGCATGCCGTCGAGTTCGGCCCCTTCCTTGACCGGCACCATGAG
>JBBDSI010000107.1:0-1404 GCA_040905005.1 Pseudohongiellaceae bacterium | reverse complement strand
CGATCTCAGGCGAGCGGGAACCTCGGCTTACAGGCACCGATCGCCCTCGTTCAGCACAGGGCCGGGTGGTTTACACGATCAGTGCTCTGGCCGGCACAGCAATCGGTAACGGCGGCGCCCCGGGAGATCCCGCCGGAATGCGCGTCTTCACGATCACCATCACCGCCCCGCAGCAGGGGCACGGGATTGGCGTGCGTGCTCGGACCCAGGCTGTGGTCGGACCGGGCGCGCATTTCAGCAAGACCTGCAACAAGGCGATGAGGCGTTTGCAGTTCGGATGCAAGAAGCCGAAGTTGCGTGCGCGGCGGAAGCCCTTGGGCAGCACATGCTGCAGCACCAGCCAGAGGAACTCGGCACCGGAGACCGTTCGGACTTCCGTCCGTCCGGTTTTGGCGTCGCGATAGCGGAAACGCACCTGGCCGTTGCCGCAGGCGACGATGTCGCGCTCTCGGATGACGCCGCGGTAGAGATAGCGCCCCAGATAGACGAGGGCCGGCTCGCCGTTGCCGACCGACTTGCAATCTACCACCCAGGCTTCCGGGTAACGTCGCGGCAAGGTCAGGCCGGCCGCCTCCAAGCCGGCGAGCATCTTCGCCCGGAAGACCTTGGCCAGCGCCTTCTGATTGAATAAATAGCCGGCCTTGGCTTTGCGGCGTCGTCGGGTCCGCCATTGCTTGCGCTCGAGGTTGACCGCACCCGCCGGCATGACCAGATGGACATGCGGGTGGTAATCGAGCCGCCGTGTGTTCGTATGCAATACGGCAATCGCACCGGGCATGCCCTGCAGCGCCTTGTCGTTGTGGCTGAAGGTGCGCACCGTCTCCCACGTGCAGCGCATCAGCAAGTCATAAACGAGGCGCTGGTGGGCAAAGGCCAGTGGTCTGAACTCGGCCGGCAGGGTGAAGGTGAGCAGGAAGTATTCGGCGGGGACCCGCTTGCTCAGTTGCCGCTCCAGCCACTGCTGGCTCTCGTGGTGCTGGCAGTGCGGACAGTGGCGATGGCCGCAAGAGTGCGGCACCCGCTGGTGATGGTCGCATTCACTGCACTGGACCTGCATCGTGGGACTGGCAGACGTGCGGCAGTGTTTCATCGTCGCCAGCGCCCGGCGGTGCTCTGGCCGGAGCCGCTGCCGATAGTGCGCCAGGAAGTCGGCTTCGAAGGTATCGATGAGCGTTGCCAGGCGGATCATGTCAGCTGCCCCCAGCTGACGCCGAAGCCATCCATCAGACTGTTGATCCGCTCGAGCGCGTGATGCTTGGTCTGATCGGTGAGGTGGGTATAGCGGGCGGTGGTGAGAATGGAGTGGTGGCCGAGGAATTTCTGCACCTCGATCAAATCGACGCCGGCTTCGATCAGATGGGTGGCATAGGCGTGGCGCAAGCTGTGTGGGGTGCTCTTTTTTTT
>JBBDSI010000106.1:6268-8439 GCA_040905005.1 Pseudohongiellaceae bacterium | reverse complement strand
GTGTTGAGGCGGCGAATCTCGTAGCGGCTGATGCCGAGTTCGTCGGCAGCCTTGTCCAGGATCGGCGAAATGATCGGCGACATCTGGTTCTGGCCGGGGCCTCGCTGGGCGCCGCGGTGACCAGTGTTGGTGGCGATCGCGGTGCCGCGGAAGCGTACCGCCGCGGGCTGATACAGCACACTGATGAGGTCTGCCGCGGAGGAGGCGTCACCGCCGCCGCCCTTGCCACCGTTGTCAGAGATGATGTAAAGATCGGTCGCGGCCATGGTGCCGTCGGCATTGAAGCCCACCTTGATCCAGCCCTGGAAGCCCTGACGGGCGCCGCCGAAGGTGAATTCTTCCTCGCGCGTGACACGCATCATCACCGGGCGATTGATCTTCTGCGACAGCTTGGCAGGAATCGCCATGCTGGGGATACTGCCGGCGCGGGCACGCTGGCCGAAGCCGCCGCCGGTGGCGGCGTTGATAAAGACGAAGTCTTCCTTGGGCACGCCGACGATGCCGGCCATGTCGTCGGCCAGTGCGGTCAGGGACTGGGAGGTACCATGGAGGTAGAGCTTGCCGTCTTCCCAATAGGCCATGGCGCTACGCGGTTCCATGGAATGGTGCGGGTAGCCGGCCGTGGTGAAGACACCTTCATAGACGAACGCGGAGTTGGCGAAGGCCTGCTCCAGGTCGCCATAGGCCCAGCCCTGCTGGGCTTCCGCCGTCGGCTCGTTGCCGGCACGGAAACTGGCCACCTGGTCACGGCTCCACTTCTCGACCGCGAAGCCCTGCCGGAACACGTAGGTGTTGTTGTTGCCGGGATAACCGTTGTCGCCACCCTCGGCCAGGCTGTCCAGTGGATCGGTCGCGAAGGGCAACCGCTCGAATGTCACTTCGACGAGCGCCAGCGCATTCTCGGCAGTCTTCTCGTCAACCGCCGCGATCGCCAGGATCGGCTCACCCACCAGCGTGGGCTCGTTGGTGAGGATCTTCAGGCCGGGGCCGTCGGGCTCGCCGTCGGGATAGACGTCGTCCGCGGTGAGAATACCGAACACACCGTCCAGCGCCAGCGCCTCGGAGGCATCGATGTTGACGATACGGGCGTGGGGAATGGGGCTGGTCAGCAGCCGCGCGTAAACCATACCGTCGCGAGTGTAGTCTTCAGCGTATCTGATCCGTCCGGTGACCTTACCGTGGACATCGGGCGGCACGAAATCTTTACCAATATGCATATATGCCATGATGTTTATCCTATTTGTGCGGCGCGCATGACACCGTCCAGGTAAGAGTCATAAGAGCCACAGCGGCAGATGTTGCCCGCCATCGCCTCACGGGCCTGCTCGCGGGTGGGGTTGGGATTGACCCGCAAAAGCCCCACCGCCGACATGACCTGACCTGGTGTGCAGTAGCCGCACTGGGGACTCAGCGCATCGACGAAGCCCTGTTGTACCGGGTGCAACTCGCCGTTGGGGCCTTCCAGTCCTTCCACGGTCTCTATACGACCGTTCTTCATGGAATGAGTGAGGACCGAACAGGCGTAGGTCGGGACGTCGTCGACCAGTACGGTACAGGCTCCGCATTCGCCGCGGTTGCAGCCGAGCTTGGTGCCGGTAAGTCCCAGCTTGTAGCGCAGAGTGGAGGCCAGGGTTTCCTGGGGAGCCACGTCCACGCTGCGGACCTGGCCGTTGACATTCAGTCTAATGAGGCGCTCCACCGCTCCTGCGGGTCGGCTCTGGCCGTTCGCCGCATACCACAGCGTGCCAGAAGTCGCGGCCGCACCAGAGGCAATTACCCCTTTAATGAAGCGCCTACGAGTCAGTTTTGGATTCACGGGTCATTCGCCTCCGTCACATGGGAATGGTTCTTAAGTCTGCCAGCTAAGGAAAGCTTGGCCGGGGTTTGGGTGCTTTTATTATCGTAGTTATTATCGCAATCAGTGTAGAGCAGCGAGCTCCAAATGCGAATGATTTGCATTCAGGTTACTGAAATCACTGTAAAAAAATACTTGGCTAGAGTAAATCACCCTCAGCTATTACGCAAGCGAGCCGGTGGTCCTGGCGAACGCACAGGCAGGGCTTTCCCCACAGTTTCTGCAGACACCACAGCGCCCGCGCAAAGCGCCCGGCACGAGGATTTTTTCGGCAAAAAAATTGACGCATCGAGCATGAGTCAATTAGCGTGTGTCC
>JBBDSI010000106.1:0-6168 GCA_040905005.1 Pseudohongiellaceae bacterium | reverse complement strand
TGGCCACGACAAGGCAACTGACAATACATTGCCAGATTTTGTCAGCTTCCCTACCGTCACGACCTCGAAAAACCGCGCATCACCGCGCCATTACAGTGTTTGCGGGCACGTCAGTACCTTGACATATTTTTTCGTGGTGTTATTTTGACCGGCCCTTTCCGACGGGCCCGGACGGCGACGGCGGCTTCCTCGACAGGGCTTCCTCGATAGGAAAGGGGCGGGCAATAATAACAACTCCGCGCCCGAACTCCGGACTTACTCAGCAGCATGACGCTCATCAACCCGAGAGGCGCAGCCATTCTCGGGCTGGGAAGTAGCGGAATGCGGAAACTGCCGGGTAATAACATAAGAGATCGATCTGACTATGCCAAAGACTATGCCAAACCAGAGTCTGCAGCCCTACAAGTTCGGCTTTCCCGCGAAGACCGGACTCTATGATCCCGCCAACGAGAAAGACTCCTGTGGTGTCGGTTTCGTCGCCAACATCAAGGGCCAGCCCAGCCATCAGATCATGCTGGACGCCTATCACCTGAATTCCCGCATGGATCACCGCGGCGGCTGCGGATTCGAAGCCAATACCGGCGACGGCGCCGGCATCCTCATGGCCCTGCCCCACAGCTTCTTCAACAAGATCGCCCGTGCGGAACTGAACGCCGAGTTGCCGGAGGCTGGCCGCTACGCCGTCGGCAATATCTTTCTGCCCACTGATCCTGACGAACTGGCCCGCTGTCAGGAGGCCATCGCCAGGATCGTCGCCGAGGAGGGTCAGCGCTTTGTGGGCTGGCGCGATGTGCCGGTCGATCCCGACGGGGCCGACGTCGGCCCGGCGGCACGCATGGCACAGCCGCACATCACCCAGCTCTTCATCGCCGCGGCGGACGACCTGGAGGCAGAAGACTTCGAGCGCACACTTTATGTCATCCGCAAGCGCTTCTCGCACCAGCTTCGGGGCGACAAGTCACTGAAGGAAGCCAAGCAGGTCTATGCCTGCAGCCTGTCCACCAAGGTCATCGTCTACAAGGGGATGTTGACACCGGGTCAGTTGTTTCCCTTTTATCATGACCTGACGAATCCCGATTTCGCCACGCATATGGCCATGGTGCACTCGCGATTCAGCACCAACACCTTCCCCTCCTGGGACCGGGCGCAACCAAACCGCTTCATGAGCCACAACGGCGAGATCAACACCCTGCGCGGCAACGTCAACTGGATGACCGCAAGGGAAGGCAAGGTCGCCACCGATGTCTTCGGCGACAAACTCAAGTCCATCTTCCCAGTGATCGACAGGGACACATCCGACTCCGGCACCTTTGATGCCGTGCTGGAGTTCCTGCTGCTGTCCGGCCGCTCCCTGCAGGAAGCGGTCATGATGATGATCCCGGAGGCCTGGCAGTCCGACGTCAACATGGACCAGACCAAGAAAGATTTCTACGAATACCACTCCGCCCTGATGGAGCCCTGGGATGGCCCGGCCTCCATCGTGTTTTCCGACGGCAAACACATCGGCGCGGTGCTGGACCGCAACGGCCTGCGTCCGAGCCGCTACTATGTTACCCATGACGACAAGGTCATCATGGCGTCCGAGGTGGGCGTGCTCAAGGTCGACCCGGCCGACGTCAAGCTCAAGGGCCGCCTGCAGCCAGGGCGCATGTTCCTCCTGGACTTCGAACAGGGCCGACTGATTCCCGACGAGGAGGTGAAGTCGGAGATCTGTGGCAAACGCCCCTATGGCGAATGGCTGGCCAGGCAGAAGGTGACGCTGGAACAGATCAGCGGCGAGAGCGCAGAACATTCCCTGGACTCGAAGGAGACACTGCACCGCATGCAGGCCTTCGGCTATACCATCGAGACCATGCAGTTCATGCTCATTCCCCTGGTCACCGAGTCGCGCGACCCGCTGGGCTCCATGGGCAACGATTCGGCGCTGGCCTGTCTGTCCGACAAGCCACGCATGATCTATGACTATTTCAAGCAGCTCTTCGCCCAGGTGACCAACCCGGCCATCGACTCCATCCGCGAAGAGGTGGTGATGTCGCTGGAGACCTTCATCGGACCCGAGGGTAATCTGCTGGAGACCACACCGGGTCAGGTGCACCGCCTTAGCCTCGAGCATCCGATCCTGTCCAACAAGCAGCTCACCGACATCAAGCATCTGAACTATCGCGGCATGCGCACGCGCGTCATTGACATCACCTACGCCAGCGAGGAAGCCAAGGGCTTCCGCAAGGCGTTGGACCGGATCTGCCAGGAAGCCGAACTCGCCATCGACAACGGCTACTCCTTCATTATTTTGTCCGACCGCAACACCAGTCCGTCCCACGTGCCCCTGAGCGCCCTGGTCGCCACCGGTGCCGTGCATCACCACCTGGTGAAGAAGCACATGCGCACTCAGATCGGTATCGTCGTCGAGACCGGCGAGGCGCGGGAAGTGCATCACCACTGCCTGCTGGCTGGCTACGGCGCCGACGCCATCAACCCCTACCTGGCCTTCGAGGCCCTGTGGCAGGCGAACAAGGAAGGCCTGTTAGGCGATGCCTACCCGGCCGAGGACGATCTCGTCTACGCCTACAAGAAGGGCGTGGCCAAGGGCATGCTCAAGGTCATGGCCAAGATGGGCATCTCCACGCTGCAGTCCTATAAGGGCGCACAGATTTTCGAGGCCGTGGGCCTGGCGGACGAGATCATCGAGCGCTGCTTCGTCGGCACTGCCAGCCGCGTGCAGGGCGTGAACTTCGACGTGCTGATCGAGGAGTCCGAGCGCCGCCACGCAATCGGTTATCCGACCGATGTCAGCGACCGCATCCCGGTGCTGAACAATCCCGGCGATTTCCATTGGCGTACCGGCGGCGATGCCCACATGTGGGACCCCAGTACCATCTTCAACCTGCAGGTGGCGGCACGCACCGGCAGTACCGATGCCTACCAGGCCTTCGCCAAATACGCCAACGAGGAGAGCACCCGGCGCTGCACCTTCCGCGGCCTGCTCAGATTCCGCCGCAACGTGAACCAGCCCATCGACATCTCGGAAGTGGAGCCGGCCCAGGAGATCGTCAAGCGCTTCGCCACCGGCGCCATGAGTTTCGGCGCTATCTCCCAGGAGGCCCACGAGTCACTGGCCATCGCCATGAACCGCATGGGCGGCAAGTCCAACAGTGGCGAGGGCGGTGAAGACTCGGCGCGCTTCGACCCGCTGCCCAACGGCGACTCCAAGCGCTCCGCCATCAAGCAGGTGGCCTCGGGCCGCTTCGGCGTCACCGCCTGGTATCTGACCAATGCCGACGAGCTGCAGATCAAGATCGCCCAGGGCGCCAAGCCCGGCGAAGGTGGCGAGCTGCCCGGCGGCAAGGTGGACGAGGAGATCGCCCGCATCCGCCACTCGACGCCTGGCGTGGGCCTGATCAGCCCGCCGCCGCACCACGACATCTATTCGATCGAGGACATCGCCCAGCTCATCCACGACCTGAAGAATTCCAACCCGGCGGCGCGCATCAGCGTCAAGCTGGTGTCCGAGATCGGTGTCGGCACCATCGCCGCGGGCGTGACCAAGGCCAAGACTGATCACCTGGTCATCGCCGGCCACGACGGCGGCACCGGTGCTTCACCGCTGACCTCCATCAAGCACGCCGGCCTGCCCTGGGAACTCGGCGTCGCCGAGACGCACCAGACCCTGGTGATGAATAACCTGCGCTCGCGTGTGTATCTGCAGACCGACGGCCAGCTCAAGACCGGCCGCGACGTCGCCATCGCCGCCCTGCTGGGTGCCGAGGAATTCGGTTTCTCCACGGCGCCACTTGTCACACTCGGTTGCATCATGATGCGCAAGTGCCATCTGAACACCTGCCCGGTGGGGGTAGCCACCCTGGATCCGGAGCTACGCAAGAAATTCAAGGGCAAGCCGGAACATGTGGTCAACTATCTGTTCATGGTGGCGGAGGAACTGCGTGAGATCATGGCCAGCCTTGGCCTGCGCACGGTCAACGAGATGATCGGTCGCGTCGATCTGCTGCAGACCGACGACGCCATCGATCACTGGAAGGCCAGGGGCCTGGATTTCAGCGCCATGCTGGAACCCGCCAAGGTGATCTTCGAGGGCACGGAGTTTTACCGCACCATGGATCAGGATCACGGCCTGGACAAGGCGCTGGACAACGAACTGATCCGCCTGGCCAGGCCGGCGCTGGAGACTGGCGAGAAGGTCTTCATCGAACACGAGGTGATCAATACCAACCGCGTGGTCGGCACGATGCTGTCACACGAGGTGTGCAAGCGCTGGGGGGCTGACATGCTTCCCGATGACACGATCAACATCAAGCTCAACGGCTCGGCCGGCCAGAGTCTGGGCGCGTTCCTGGCTCGCGGCGTCACCATCACCGTCGAGGGCGACGCCAACGACTACGTGGGCAAGGGACTCTCCGGCGGCAGGATCGTCATCTATCCGCCACGGGAGAGCACCTTCAAGGCGGAAGAGAACATCATCGCCGGCAACGTCAATCTCTACGGCGCCACCAGCGGCGAGGCCTATTTCCGCGGCATCGTGGCGGAGCGCTTCGCCGTGCGTAACAGTGGCGCCAGCGCCGTCGTCGAGGGCATCGGCGACCACGGCTGTGAATATATGACCGGCGGCCGCGTGGTGGTGCTGGGCAAGACCGGACGCAACTTCGGCGCCGGCATGAGTGGCGGTGTCGCCTATGTCTGGGACCCGGCGGGTGATTTCGAAAAGCAGTGCAACCTGGAGACCTTCGAGTTAGAGCCCGTCAGTGACGCCGAGGATATTCTCGAACTCAAGACCCTGATCAGCAACCACCTCAAGTACACCGATTCATCAGTAGCCAAAGCGGTTCTCGATGATTGGGAAAAGGCGCTTGCACAGTTCGTGAAGGTTATGCCAACCGATTACAAGCGGGTCCTGACCGAGCGCGCCGCTGCCACTGCAGCCTGACGCGGCAGGCAATTCGCCAACACTAGTAGTACCTGGGATATCTCGATGGGAAAGGTTACCGGATTCAAGGAATTTCAGCGCAAGGCTGAACCCTATCGCGACGCCACGGAGCGTCTGCTCGATTACAAGGAAATCTACACTGCCCATGATGAGGCACAGCTGAAAGAGCAGGGTGCCCGCTGCATGGACTGCGGCGTACCGTTCTGTCAGTCCGACGACGGCTGTCCGGTATATAACCTGATTCCGGAATGGAACGACCTCGTGTACAAGGGACGCTGGAAGGACGCCCTCGATCGTCTGCACAAGACCAATAACTTCCCCGAGTTCACCGGCCGCGTCTGCCCGGCGCCCTGCGAGGGCGCCTGTGTCCTCGGCATCACCGACCCGGCCGTGACCATCAAGAATATCGAAGCCGCCATCATCGACCGCGGCTTCGAGGAAGGCTGGGTGGTCGCCAACCCACCGCAGTTCCGTACCGGCAAGAAAGTGGCCATTGTCGGTTCCGGGCCCGCCGGGCTGGCCGCCGCCGCCGAGCTCAACAAGCACGGCCACGAGGTCACTGTGTATGAGCGGGACGATCGTATCGGCGGCCTGCTGATGTACGGCATCCCCAACATGAAGCTGGACAAGGCCATCGTCGACCGCCGCGTCGATCTGCTACGTGAGGAAGGCGTCAATTTCGTCGTCAATGCCGATGTCGGCGGCCACGGCGACAATGGCGTGTCGGTGGACACCCTGCTGGCGGACAATGACGCCCTGCTGCTGGCCACCGGCGCCACCACGCCCCGCGACCTGCCTATTCCCGGCCGCGACGGCGACGGCATTCACTTCGCCATGGAGTTCCTGCTGAAGAATACCCAGAGCCTGCTGGATTCCAATCTGGACAACGGCAAGTACATCAGCGCCAAAGACAAGGACGTGATCGTCATCGGCGGCGGCGACACCGGCACCGACTGTATCGGCACCTCACTGCGCCACGGCTGCAAGTCGCTGGTGAACTTCGAGATCATGCCCAGGCCGCCGGGCGAGCGCGCACCGGACAACCCCTGGCCGCTGTGGCCGAAGATCTACCGCGTCGACTACGGCCACGAGGAAGCGGCGGTCAGGGACGGCGAAGACCCCCGAGTCTACTCCGTCTCCGGCAAGGAATTCGTCCGCGATGACGACGGCAAGCTGCTGGGCATCAACACCGTGGAAGTGGACGCCAAATTCAAGGAGATACCCGGCAC
>JBBDSI010000105.1:0-1410 GCA_040905005.1 Pseudohongiellaceae bacterium | reverse complement strand
GGCGGCGTGCTGCAAGCCTCGGTCGCGGTCGTGGACGCATTCATCGACGAAGGCCAGATCGTCTACACCAAGGGGCGCCTGGAGGGTAACAACCTCGACTTCAACGCCACCCTCAACACCGCGGTGCGTGACACGCCCCTGGTGGTGCTGATCAACAACGGCTCGGCCTCCGCCTCGGAGATCGTCGCCGGCGCCCTGCAGGACCACGGCCGCGCCATCGTCATGGGCACCCAGAGTTTCGGCAAGGGCTCGGTGCAGTCCGTCCTGTCCCTGGACGATACCCGCGCCATCAAGCTGACCACCTCGCTCTACTTCACGCCTAACGGCCGTTCCATTCAGGCCCAGGGCATCGCCCCGGACATCGTCGTCGACGACGCCTTCGTGACTCGCCGCGCCCGCGGCAACACCCGCTTCAGCGAGTCCGACCTGCAGGGACACCTGCAAAACGGCAGCGGCACCGACGTGGTGGAAACCAATGAGGAGATGTCCCAGGCGCTGATCTCCGCCGAGGAAGTGCTGGTCACCGACTATCCGCTGAACGAGGCACTGAACGTGCTGAAGGGCATCAATGCCTTCCGTCCGCGTAATGCAGCCAACCCCAGTTCCTTTGTCCGGCGCCAGGGGTCACAGTAGACTATTCGGGGACGGCTACTTCGGTTCCGCCGTTCCTTTTCCCGCATCCAGACGCATCTCGATGCCGCGGGCTGCCATGAACTCCTTGGCCTCCTGGATGGTATGCTCCTGGAAATGAAAGATGCTGGCCGCCAGCACCGCATCGGCCTCCCCTTCCAATACGCCCTCGGCCAGATGTTCGAGACTGCCCACGCCACCCGAGGCGATGACCGGCACCCGGACCGCCCGGCTCACCGTCCGGTTAAGCGCCAGGTCGAATCCTTTCTTCGTGCCATCCCGGTCCATGCTGGTCAGCAGGATCTCGCCGGCACCGTTCGCCACCATGCGCTTTACCCACTCGATGGCATCGATGCCTGTGGGCTTGCGTCCGCCGTGGGTGAAGATCTCCCAGCGCGGGGACTCATCGCCGACATTGACACGCTTGGCATCGACCGCCACGACGATGCACTGCGACCCGAAGCGCTCGGCCGCCTGACGCACGAACTCGGGGTTGTGCACGGCGGCGGTATTGATGGCCACCTTGTCGGCACCGGCATTGAGCATGGTGCGAATATCCTCGAGCGTACGAATACCGCCACCCACGGTCAGCGGAATGAACACCTGCCCGGCAATGGCACGCACAGTCTCGACGGTGGTCTCACGCGCCTCATGACTGGCGGTAATATCAAGAAAGGTAATCTCGTCAGCCCCGGCATCACAGTAGCGCTTCGCCACCTCGACCGGATCACCCGCATCGCGAATATCAACAAACTGCACACCCTTAACCACCCGCCCCTT
>JBBDSI010000104.1:0-8754 GCA_040905005.1 Pseudohongiellaceae bacterium | reverse complement strand
CAGCAGCGGCTTTCAGACTCCCGCAGAGACTTGTCTGACTTAATCAGAGGGTCCCGATTTTCGGGCATCTCGACGCCCTCGCTACGGCGGTTCATGAATAGTCCGGGCTAGGGCGCTGCAGGCGTAAAGAGCGACAACCGGCACGCGTTGTGTCGTAACACCCGGCGCCGTCCCGAAAATCACCTGCAAGTCCCTAGTCATCAAGTCCCTGGTCATTCAGCAGCGATTCCAGCACCGGCCAGACATTGTGCACAATCATGGGTTGTGCCTCCGCGGTAGGGTGGATGCCGTCGTCCTGCATCAGTTGCGGTTGCTGGGGGATACCGTCGATCAAAAAGGGGATGAGTGGCACGTTCTCCTGCTCGGCGATCTCCTGATATTGCTGGAAGAAGGGGATCGTGTAGCGCGGACCGTAATTCGGCGGGATCTGGATGCCGGCGAGAATGACCCGGGCCCCGGCAGTCTGCGCCATCGTAATCATTTGCTCGAGATTGGCCCTGATCGTGGGCAGTGGGAGGCCGCGCAGGCCGTCGTTGCCGCCCAGCTCCAGCAGGATGATGTCGGGTCGGTAGGTTTCCAGCATCGCCGGTAGCCGGGCGACGCCGCCGGTCGTGGTCTCCCCGCTGACACTGGCATTGATCACCTTCCAGGCATAATCAGCCTCCACCAGCTTCTCTTCCAGCAAGATTACCCAGCCGCTCGCCTCGTCGATGCCATAGGCGGCACTGAGGCTGTCACCGAATACCAGCAGGCGCCGCGAGTCGGACTCGCTCGCCAGCAGGGTCACCGGAAGCAGCAGGAGGACAATCAGTCGGATTATGCGGTCTCTCATCGTAAATGCGGGCTGGGAGGTGGGTGTATATGGTAAAAGCTGGTCTGCGCGGGCTCAGGCGCTGAATTTTCGCGTGTCGTAAACCACTGAATTCGATACTAGCGTAGTGTATCTTCATCAGTATACGCAAGCTGGCGATGTGATCGATCAATAGAGGCATTCGCACGTGCACCTGCGGGAAGGCTAAGGAAGGAAAGAGATGATTGAAGTAAAGAACCTGGTCAAGGAAGTGGACACCAGCGAGGGTGTACTGACCATCCTGAAGGGCATCGATCTGACCATCGGCGACGGCGAGGCCGTGGCCATCGTCGGCGCCTCGGGTTCCGGTAAATCGACACTGCTGGGCCTGATGGCAGGACTCGATGGCGCCACCTCCGGCGACGTGCTGCTGGCTGGCCGCAGCCTGGGGCAGCTTGATGAGGAGCGGCGGGCGGTGTTGCGCGGCGAACTGGTTGGCTTCGTGTTCCAGTCCTTTCAGCTCCTGCCCAGCCTGACCGCGCTGGAAAACGTCATGTTGCCGATCGAATTGAAGGGCGACGCCCAGGCCAGGGACAAGGCGCGGCAACTTCTCGCGCGGGTTGGCCTGGCCGAACGCTGGCATCATTATCCGAATCAGTTGTCCGGCGGCGAGCAACAGCGGGTGGCCATCGCCCGTGCCTTCGCCAGCGAGGCGCCGATCCTCTTCGCCGACGAGCCCACCGGCAATCTCGACACCACTACCGGCGCCCGCATCATCGAACTGCTCTTCGATCTCAACCGCGAATTCGCCACCACCCTGGTGCTGGTGACCCATGACGAGCGCCTGGCGCAAAAGTGCGACCGGATCGTCCGCCTGGTCGCCGGGGAAATCGTCAGCGATGAAAGCCTCGAGGGTGCGGTCGGTGCCTGAGGTAGCTGTATCACGGAATCGACCAGGAAGACAGCTTACCGGGTTAGCGCTGCGCCTGCTGTGGCGCGACTGGATCGGCGGCGAGCTGCGCCTGTTGTTCCTGGCCCTGGTGATGGCGGTGACCTCGGTCACCGGCATCGCCCTGTTCACCGATCGTCTGGAGAAAGCGCTGATCCTGGAGTCGGCCAACATGCTGGCGGCCGACCGGGTAATGGGCAGTCGCCGCGAACCGCCACGCGAGATTCTTGCCGAGGCCGAGCGCCGTGGCCTGCGCACCGCCGAGACGCTGTCCTTCACCTCCATGGCCTTCTCCGACTCCGGTAACCTGCTGGTGGGAGCCAAGGCGGTGAGTGACAACTATCCCCTGCGCGGGGAAGTGATCGTGGCCGATGCGCCGTTCACCCGTGGCACGCCGGTACGCAGTGGTCCGTCGCCGGGTGAAGTCTGGCTGGAATCGCGGGCCCTGCCGGCGCTGGACATCGCTGTCGGAGACCGCGTGACCGTAGGCGAGATTGAACTGACCGTCGGCCGCATCATCATCACCGAGCCCGACCGCACCGGCGGCGGCATGATTGACAATGCCGGGCCGCGGCTGATGCTGCATCTGAATGACGTGGCCGCGACCAACGTGGTGCAGCTCGGTAGCCGCGTGAGTTATCGCTACCTCTTCGCCGATGATCAACTCAGTGAGCTGGACTCCTTCGAGCAGTGGGTGCGCGAGAACTTTGAGCGCGATTTCTATATCCGCGACGTGCGCGACGAGAGCGAGGAAGTCGCCGAGGCGCTCAATCGCGCCGAGTCCTTCCTCATGCTGGGTTCGCTGTTCGCCGTGTTGCTGGCGGGTCTCGCCATCGCGCTGACAGCCAGGCGCTATGCCGAGCGCCATTATGACTACGTGGCCATCCTCAAGACCCTGGGTTGTACTTCGGGTCAGGTGTCCTATCTCTACCTGACCATCCAGCTGGTGCTGGCGGCGGCTGCCATCGTCCTCGGCTGTTTCCTCGGCTGGCTGGTGCATGAGGGCATCCTGGCGCTGTTGCAGTCCATGCTGCTGGTGACTCTGCCGCCGGCGGACCTGTCGCCCTATGCCATCGGCTCGCTGACGGCGCTGATCTGCCTGCTGGCCTTCGCCCTGCCGCCGCTGCTGGCGCTGCGGGAGACGCCGCCGCTGCGGGTGCTGCGCAAGGACATCAGTCAGCAGAAGATCGGTGCCAACGTGCCCTATGTCTTTGGCCTCGCGGGCACCGTGCTGCTAATCCTGTGGTACAGCCAGGACCTGGCGCTGACCGCCGTGCTGGTCCTGTCCGTCGCGGGCATCGCACTGCTGCTGGCGATCGTGTCCTTCCTGCTCCTGCAGTCGAGCAGCTCCGCCGGCATGAGGGCAGGGAGCGCCTGGAAGCTGGCCATGTCCGCGGCGCGCCGGCGCCAGCGCCAGAACGTGCTGCAGGTCATGGTATTCTCGGTCACCATCATGGCGCTGCTGGTGCTGACTCTGTTGCGTACCGACCTGATCGACGAGTGGCAGGCGCAGCTGCCGGAAGACACGCCGAATCACTTCATGATGAACATTGCCGCGGATCAGATCGACGGCATCGAGGCATTCTTCGCCGAAAACGAGATCGAGGCCAATGCCTTCTACCCGCTAATCTCGGCCCGGGTGACCGCCGTCAACGGCGTCGAGCCCGAGGCGGATGAGGAGGACGAGCGTGGGGCCGCTACCGTGACCGAGGCCGCGGCACGGAACGGTCTGCAGGTGGATGCAGAGACTGCCGCAGCCCTGTCCGGCGAGCAGGGCGCGACCGCTGCGGCCGACGGCGATGGCGAGGGCGAGGGTAGAGAGGTGCGTTCCGGGCTGGGCCGTCGCCAGGTGACCTGGGCCGACGCGTTGCCGCCGGAGAACCAGATCACCGCCGGTCAATGGTGGGGGGCCGACGCCGAACCAGGCTATGTCTCCGTTGAGGAGGAGTATGCCGACTGGCTCGATCTCGAGCTGGGCGACGTGTTGAGCTTCGAGGTCAATGGGCAGACGATCAGCGCCGAGGTGAACAGTTTCCGCAGCGTCCGCTGGGACAACATGCAGCCGAACTTCTTCATTATTTTTTCACCCGGCAGCATCGACCATCTCGGTTCGACCTTCCTGTCGACGGCGCGCATGGAGCGTGAGCAGAAGGTGTTGCTGAATGGCCTGATCCGCCTGTTTCCGACCATCGTGGTGATCGAGATCGATGCCCTGATCGAGCAGATCCAGAGCATCATCAACCAGGTCACCTCGGCCATCGAGCTGATCTTCGTGCTGGTACTGGCCAGCGGCGCCCTGGTGCTGCTCAGTTGCGTCAACGCCACGCTGGATGAGCGCTTTCGCGAGAACGCCATCCTGCGCACGCTGGGGGCGGGGCGCCGGCTGATACAGGGCAGTCTCCTGATCGAATTCGCCAGCATCGGCCTGATCTCCGGCTTCATCGCCACGGTGGGGGCCGAGGCCAGCCTCTACTACCTGCAGGAAGAGATCTTCGAACAGGACTTCTCCCTGCACTACTGGGTCTGGCTGGCGGGGCCCTTGCTCGGGCTCGTGATCATCGCCACCCTGGGCGTGCTGTCGACACGACGCGTTGTCAGCGTCAGTCCGCTGACGGTGCTGCGCGGGGTCACCTGATCCTCAGTCACCGGCGTAGCGGCCGAGAATGCGCTGCACCGGCGCCAGGTAACTGCGTCCGAACAGGTGCAGGTGATTGAGCAGGTGGTAGAGGTTGTAAAGCGGGGCGCGTTCTTCCCAGTCGGGATCGACCTGCGCCAGCTCCAGGTAGGCGTGGTAGAAGCGGGTATCCAGACGGCCGAACAGCGTGGTCATGGCCAGCTCTGCCTCGGCCCAGCCGTGATAGACGGCGGGATCGATCAGTGCCGGTTGTCCCTTTTCGTCGCAGTGAATGTTGCCCGACCACAGATCGCCATGAATCAGCACGGGGCGTTGCCTGGGGATCCAGTCGCCCAGTCGTTCGCACACGGTCTCCAGCCGGTCTGACTCGGCGCTTCCCAGCAGGCCGCGGTCGCGGCAGAGTCTGCCGAGCGGGCGCAGGCGCCGGTTGGCGAAGAAGTCATGGCCGTCCGCGTCGGGGGTGTTGTCCTGCGGCGTGGCACCGCAATAAGTATCGATCAGGAAGCCGAACTCGGCCTGTGCGCCGGCATGGATCCCCGCCAGTCCGCTACCCAGCCGTTCGTGAAACCCGGCCGCCGGCGTGCCCTGGCCCAGGTCCTCCAGCAGCAGGCAGTCGCTCTCCTGATGGATCACCGTCGGCACGCGCAGAGTCCCGGCCGCGGCCAGGGCCTTCAGGCCAGCGGTCTCGGCGATGTACAGGTCATCCGGTGGGTTCTGCTGATATTTGAGAACGACGCTGCGGCCGCTGTCGAGGCACAGGCGGGTCACATTGTTGATACAGCCTCCGCCCAGCGGCTCCTCGCGCACCACGACGCCGAAGCCGTTTTCGTTCAGCCACGCCGACAGTCGGTTGACCATGCCTGATGTTCACCCCTTGATATGGTTATAATCAGTCCGCTAGTAAACTGCCTGGCCCGCACGGCGGGCTGGCTGATTCACAATGCCATGGGAGTCGTTCCGATGTACAGAGTCATGACTGCAATTCGTACACTGCCGCTATTGTTCCTGGCGCCCGCCCTGGGGTTCTCCCTGGCGAGCACGGCGGCCCACGCCGACATGCTGCAGAATGTCACCGGCGAGGAGTGCGTGCGCGGCGATTGCGTTAGCGGCAACGGCACCCTGGAGTTCACTACGCCCTGGGGCAAGGGTCGCTATGTGGGCGAGTTTCTCGGCGGCGAGTTTCATGGTTATGGCCGGCTGGAAGTGCCCATCTCCTATCTCGAGGAGGAGGTCTATGTCGGTAACTGGGCGAACGGCCGCCGTAATGGCCGCGGCAAGCACTGGAACGGCACGGGCAACCTGTACATCGGCCAGTGGCGAGACGACAAGCGTCACGGCCACGGCTCCTACTTCGTCAACCTGCCGGAGTGGGTCGAGAACCGCCACACCGAGTTCTGGCTGCGGGAGAACACGGAGAACTACACCGGCGAGTTCGTCGACGGGCACTACCACGGTCAGGGCACCTATCGCTGGCCGGACGGTCAGAAATACGTCGGTGGCTTCTTCGCCAGCGACAAGCACGGCCGTGGCACCTTCTACTACGCGACCGGCACCGCGCGCCCGCAGAACTGGGAGCATGGTGACCTCATTCGCTGAACGCCGAGGTCAGCGCGGCACCGACGCGCAAGGACTCTGACCAGGGACTTTGATCAGGGGCTTTGACCAGGGACTTTCACTAAGGACTATCACTAAGGACTATGACCAAGGACTGACCATGGATCTGGAATCACTGCGGCGCGAGTATCTGCGCGGCGGCCTGCAGCGCGAAGACCTGGCGGACGATCCGCTCGACCAGTTCGGCCAGTGGATGCAGCAGGCCATCGATCTGCAGTTCTCCGACCCGACCGCGATGACCGTGGCCACGGTGTCTCCAGAGGGCCAGCCCAGTCAGCGTGTGGTGCTGCTGAAGCACTTCGACAGGCGCGGCTTCGTCTTCTATACCAATTACAGCAGCCGCAAGGCCCGCGACCTGGCGGCGAATCCCCGAATCAGTCTGCATTTTCCCTGGCACGACATCGATCGCCAGGTAAAGGTCTGTGGCGAGGCCAAGCGGCTGCCCACCGCCGAATCACTGAAGTATTTCCTGACCCGGCCCCGCGACAGCCAGATCGCCGCCCATGCCTCGCACCAGAGCAGCGTGCTGTCATCGCGCAGCGTCCTGCTCAATCAGTTCGAGAGCCTGAAACAGAAGTTTCAGGCCGGGGAGATACCGCTGCCGGATTTCTGGGGCGGCTACCGCGTGCGGCCCCACGAGATCGAGTTCTGGCAGGGTGGCGCCAGGCGCCTGCATGACCGCTTCCGCTACCTGAAAGACGGTGACGGCTGGCAGATCGACCGCCTGGCGCCCTGACGCCGCGGCGACTCTTTAGCGACTCTTTAATCGCTGGTCAGTCGCTGGCTTGCCAACGGGACAGCTTCTTCTTCTCCAGCACCTTCTTCAGGCGCGCATACTGCGGCAGGCCCTTGCTGTAGGGGGGATAGTCCTCGCCGGCGATCAGCGGGGCGAAGTAGGCGCGGGCGGCGTCGGTGATATGGAACCCGTCGCGGCTGATAAAGTTGCGCGGCATCTTCTTCTCCACATTGGCCACGTCGGATAATTTGGCTTCACCAATGCGCCAGGTGTATTTCTTGCCCTTGCCGCGGACGATGATCGGCATCACGGCATTCCTGCCCGCCAGGGCGAACTCCACGGCGGCCTTCCCCACGGCGTAGGCCTGCTCGACGTCGGTGGCCGAAGCGATGTGTCGCGCAGAGCGCTGCAGGTAGTCCGCGACCGCCCAGTGATACTTGTAGCCGGTTGCGTCCTTGATCAGGTTGGCGATGGTCGGGGCGACGCCGCCGAGTTGCACATGGCCGAAGGCGTCGCGGCCGCCGGCGTCCGCCAGGAAGCGTCCGTCGGCGGTCTGCGCGCCCTCGGAGACAACGATGGCGCAGTAGCCGAACTTCTTCACGCAGGCGCGTACCTTGCGCAGGAACTTCTCCTCGTTAAACGGGATTTCCGGTAGCAGGATGATATGTGGCGCATCGCCTTCCTGTTCCGTCGCCAGGCCGGCGGCACCGGCGATCCAGCCCGCGTGGCGCCCCATGACCTCGAGCACGAACACCTTGGTGGAGCTCTCGCACATGGAGGCGACATCGAGCCCGGCCTCGCGAATCGACACCGCGACGTACTTCGCCACGGAGCCGAAGCCGGGACAGTTGTCGGTGACCGGCAGATCATTGTCGACGGTCTTGGGTATGCCGATGCAGGTAATCGGGAAGTCTATCTCCTGACTAAATTGCGCGACCTTGTTGGCCGTGTCCTGGGAATCGCCACCGCCGTTATAGAGGAAATAACGAATGTTATGGGCCTTGAATACTTCCATCAGCCGCTCGTATTCACGCCGGTTCTCGGCAAGGCTCTTGAGCTTGTAGCGGCAGGACCCGAAGGCGCCGGCCGGCGTGTGGCGTAGGGCGGCGATGGTGGTGGCGCTCTCCTTGCCAGTATCGATCAGCTCCTCATTGAGGGCCCCGACGATGCCGTTGCGGCCGGCGTAGACCTTGCCGATGCGGTCCTTGTGTCGGCGCGCCGCTTCGATGACGCCGCAGGCGCTGGCATTGATGACGGAGGTGACGCCCCCGGACTGGGCGTAAAAGAGATTAGCCTTGCTCATGTGTCGAACTACCCTGGGTTCATGGTGAAAGTTGGTGAATGTTGGTGAGTGGTGGTGCGTGCTGGCATGACCCACATGGTACCCGCAGGCCCCGTGGCTTGCCAGTCGCGGAACATTGATGCCACAATCGTCGGCCCTCTGTTACCAAGGCTTGACAGCATGCGCATCATCATCGGCATGTCCGGCGCCAGTGGCGCGATCTATGGTATCCGTCTGTTGCAGGTGCTGCAGGCCAGTGCCGAGGTGGAAACCCACCTGATCCTGTCCGAATCCGCGCAGGTCAATATCGCCGTCGAGACCGACTGGTCGATTGCCGACGTCAAGTCTCTGGCCGACGTGGTCCACGCCAACAAGGACATCGCCGCCACCGTGGCCAGTGGCTCGTTTCAGACTGCGGGCATGATCATCGCGCCCTGCGCCATCAAGACGCTGTCGGCCGTCGCCAATTCCTACGCCGATTCGCTGCTGGTGCGCGCGGCGGACGTGGTGCTGAAGGAGCGGCGGCGCCTGATCCTGGTGCCCCGTGAGACGCCGTTGCATGCCGGCCACTGCGAGCTGATGGCCAGGGCCGCCCATCTCGGTGCGATCATTGCGCCGCCGATGCCGGCACACTACATCAGGCCGCAGTCGGTGGAAGAGCTGGTGGATCATCACGTCGGACGCCTGCTCGATCTCTTTGGACTCGATACCGATCTGGTCAGGCGCTGGCAGGGTATCCGCCCCAACT
>JBBDSI010000103.1:0-8783 GCA_040905005.1 Pseudohongiellaceae bacterium | reverse complement strand
TTAATCGAGTTGCAGCATGGAGGTGAGGGTTTCCGAGTCGAGGTAACCCGGAATTAACCGGCCATCGGGAAAGATGATCGCCGGCGTGCCGGAGATACCCAGCTCGTTGCCGAGTTCATAGTGGGCCAGGATGGGCGTCTCACAATCCCTGGCGGGCAGATTCTGCCCGTTCTTGGCCTGGGTCAGGGACTTCTTGCGGTCGTCGGAACACCACACCGAGATCATCTTGTCGTAGGAGCCGGCCTGCATGCCGCCGCGGGGATAGGCGATGTAGCGCACCTCGATACCGCGCGCCAGCAGTTCTTCCAGGTCCCGGTGCAGGGCGCGGCAATAGGTGCAGTCGACGTCGGTGAACACAGTGATGCTGGCTCGGGTCTGAGCGGGCGAGAAGATGATCATCTCGCTCTCGGGTATGGCGGCTATCTTCTCCCTGGCACGGCCCTGGCGTGTGGAAGTGGAAAGGTTCAGCAGGCCGGCCGCGGTCGTCTGATACATGTCGCCGGCGAAGAGGTAATCGCCAGAAGCATCGGTATAAAGCAGTTCACCGGTGTTGAGCTCGACCTCGAAGATATCCGCCAGGGGCGTGCGCTTGACGCCGACAATCTGCAACTGGCTGTTGGAGGCGTCCACCAGGGACTGTTGGAGCTTCTCCATAAGCACCGCAGGCGCCTCGACCTCCTGAGTCTCGACCTCCTGAGCCTCGACCTCCTGAGCCTGGACGCTGACCGCCAACAGCAAGCCGAGAGCGGCGAGCAGCCCGGTTGCGCGGATTCGAAGCCAATCACGAATTATGTTCATGTGTGCAATACCTGTTGCCAAAAAAGTCTACCTTGCCTGATCAAAAGACCGGGCGAGTCACTCGTTTCTTCGATATTGCCATTTTCCGGAAACAAAAACGAGAGCAACCGCCATGGCGATTGCTCTCGTTTTGTCATGCTGGCCCGGACTATTCGCTGGCGGGCTTCTTGTCCAGCTTCTCGGTGATGCGCGCCGCGCGTCCGGTCAGCTCACGCAGGTAATACAGCTTGGCCTGGCGCACGTCACCGCGACGCTTGACCGCGACGCTGTCCACCAGCGGACTGTAGGCCTGGAAGGTGCGCTCGACGCCCACGCCGTGGGATATCTTGCGCACGGTAAACGAGGAATTCAGACCACGATGACGACGGCCGATGACGACGCCCTCAAAGGCCTGGAGCCGCTCGCGCTCCCCTTCCTTGATCTTGACCTGCACCACGACGGTGTCGCCCGGGCTGAATTCCGGCAGGGACTTCTCCATCTGTTTCGTTTCGATCTGTTCAATTATTTTGTTCTTGCTCATCATGCTTGCTCCTGAATTCGCCAAACCCTGGAAGTGACTCTCATCACTCATCCAGGGCCGCGCGGTAGTCCTGTTGAAACTGTGTCAGTAACTCCTGATCCTCTTTGCTCAATGCCACCGCCGCCAACAAGTCCGGTCGCTTCAACCAGGTGATGCCCAGGCTCTGTTGGCGCTGCCAGCGGGCTATCGCACTATGGTCACCACTGAGTAGTACCGGCGGCACCTCATGACCGGCATAGGACCGGGGGCGCGTGTACTGCGGGCAGTGCAACAAGCCCGCGCTGAAACTGTCCTGTCGTGCCGAGTCCTCGTCACCCAGCGCACCCGGCTGCAGGCGAATCAGCGCATCGATCAGCGCCATAGCCGCCAGTTCACCGCCGCTGAGGATGAAGTCACCCAGCGACCATTCCGCGTCCACCTCGGTCTCCAGCACCCGCGCATCGATTCCCTGGTAACGACCGCATACCAGCACCAGGCCGGGACGCAGCGCCATGTCCTGTATCGCCGCCTGATCCAGGCGCCGGCCCTGGGGCGAAAGGTAGACCGTGTGGCCCGCGTCGCCGTCGGTGGCGACACTGCTGTCCCGGGCCGCCACAATCGCCCGGGCCAGCGGCTCTGTTTTCATCAGCATGCCCGGGCCGCCGCCGAAGGGCTTGTCATCCACGGTGCGATGCCTGTCGCTCGTATAGTCCCGTGGATTGAAATAATTCAGTGACACCAGACCCGTTTTGACCGCCCTGCCACTGATCCCATGATCGGTGATGGCGGTGAACATTTCCGGGAACAGGGTGACTACCGAAAAACGCATCGAGCTCTCTACTATGGCCCCTCTATATGGCCCCTCTCTATATGGCCCCTCTGTATCGTCTGGCCCGCCAGCTCGTTGTCGCCTCGGCCTATTTGAGCTGGCCTACTCGAGCTCGGTCTACTCGAGAAAGTCCCTATCCCAGTCTACCGTCATCGTTCCTGCCTGCAGGTCGACGTCGATCACCACCGTTCCGAAGCGCCAGGGAATCAGGCGCTGCCTGTCATCGATGCTGTCCGCTCCCGGAGACACCACCAGCACGTCGTGGGCGCCGGTATCCATGAGCCGCAGTACCGTACCGTACAACTCGCCCTGGCTATTGCTCACCGCCAGGCCCTCCAGCTCATGCCAGTAGTACTCACCCGCCGGCAGGGCCGGCAAGTCCTCGCTGGCTACGGCCAGTGCCAGACCGGTGAGTGCCCGGGCGGACTCGGGGTCGTCATAGCCGGGGAAATGTGCCGTGATGCTGTCTCCCGAGACGCTGGATGCATCAATCTCCAGGACCTGCTCCGGCGCCCCGCCGATCACCGTAAAACACTGAAAATTCAGTAAGTTGCTCGGCGGACTCGTGAACGAATTGAGCTTCAACCAGCCCTTCAGGCCATGGGGCTTGCCAATTCTGGCCAGGATCACCGGTTCGCCGGTGGCGTTTTCCTGACTCATGGCGCCGGACCGACAGGCGTCGATCAGGCCTCGGTGCTGGGTGCCGCGGCGGCGTCCTTGACCAGCCGGGATACGCGCGGCGAGATCTGCGCCCCCTGCGACTTCCAGTATTCAATCCGCTCGAGATCCAAGCGCAGGCGTTCTTCCTGGCCCCGGGCGACGGGATTGAAAAATCCGATACGCTCGATAAAACGGCCGTCACGGGCACGGCGGCTGTCGGCAACCGTAACGTGATAGAACGGCTTCTTTTTGGCTCCAGCACGTGCCAGTCGAATCGTGACCATATCCTCTTCCTGTTTAAAAATACTTTGTATTACACGAGCTTAGGCGCTTAACTGGGGCGCGCTAATGGGACCCGGATAAAAAGGCGGGTATTCTATGTTAATTGCCGCTGCATTGGAAGCGCCGGGACGCCGAATCCAGTGGCTTCGGCACGATTAGATTGCGTGCACGCAATTTCTCTCGCAGAGCACGCAGAGGGTCTGTTGACTTCCTGTCCCACCGATGCTGTCAAGGCCACCAACCCCATCTTGGCGTGCTTGGCGCCTTGGCGAGAAAACTTTTGTCAGTTGGCCGGGAGAAGCGCCAGCGACGCGCCTGCCACGAGCTTGCTCCGAGGCTCCGATCAAGCAGAGCAATAAGTCTCTCGCCAAGGCGCCAAGCACGCCAAGAGGTTTTGTGGTACTCAGGGTGTCTCTCAGTCTGTTTCGATCCGGGCTAGAAGCGTGGCGGAAATCCGCCGCCGCCCGGGCCCTGCATGTTGCCGCCCAGGCCGCGCATCATGTTGGCCATGTTGCCGCCCTTCATCTTCTTCATCATCTTCTGCATCTGCTTGTGCTGCTTCAGCAGGCGGTTCAGGTCCTGGATCGCGGTGCCGGAGCCGGTGGTGATGCGGCGCTTGCGGGAGCCATTGAGCAGGGCCGGATTGCGCCGCTCCTTCACGGTCATGGAATTGATGATGGCCTCCATGCGGCGGAACTGCGAGTCGTCCACCATCTTCGCCGCACCCGGCGGCAGCGCGCCCATGCCGGGCATCTTGTCCATGATGCTGGCCATGCCGCCCATGTTCTGCATCTGGCCCAGTTGTTCCTTGAAGTCTTCCAGGTCGAAGCCCTTGCCCTTCTTGATCTTGTGCGCCAGGCGTTCGGCCTTCTGCTTATCGACCTTCTTCTCCGCCTCCTCGATCAGTGACAGCATGTCACCCATGCCGAGGATGCGCGAGGCAATGCGCTCCGGGTAGAAGGGCTCCAGGGCATCGGGCTTCTCGCCCATGCCGATGAACTTGATGGGCTTGCCGGTGATGTGGCGCACCGACAGCGCCGCCCCGCCCCGGGCGTCGCCGTCGGCCTTGGTGAGCACCACGCCGGTCAGGGGCAGCGCGTCATTGAAGGCCCGGGCCGTGTTGGCCGCGTCCTGGCCGGTCATGGCGTCGACCACGAACAGGGTCTCCACCGGATTCAGCTCGGCGTGCAGCGCGCGGATCTCGGCCATCATCTGCTCATCGATGGCCAGACGCCCGGCCGTGTCCACCAGCAGCACGTCCATGAACTTGCGCCGCGCCTCGGCCACGGCTGCCTTCGCGATCTCCACCGGCGCCTGGCCGCCCTCGCTGGGGAAGAATTCCACGCCCACTTCGCCGGCCAGCGTCTGCAGTTGCTGGATCGCCGCGGGGCGATAAACGTCGGCACTGACCACCATCACCTTCTTCTGTTTGGCGGTCTTCAACCAGTTGGCCAGTTTGCCCACCGTCGTGGTCTTACCCGCACCCTGCAGGCCGGCCATGAGGACGATCGCCGGCGGCGCCGCCTTGAGATCGAGTTCCGCGTTGGCCTTGCCCATGATGGCTTCCAGCTCGGCCTGGACGATCTTGATGAAGGCCTGACCGGGGGAGAGGCTCTTGCTGACTTCCTGACCGACGGCGCGCATGCTGACGCGGTCGATGAAGTCTTTCACCACCGGCAGCGCGACATCGGCCTCCAGCAGTGCGCGGCGCACCTCGCGCAGGGCCTCCTGGATATTGTTCTCGGTGAGGGTGGCCTTGCCGGTGAGTTTGCGAAACGTACCGGAAAGCCGTTCTGTCAGGGAATCGAACACGGTGTGGACCTAATCAATGGCATTACGGCCGCGGCTGCGGCCAGCGTGAGAGTGGATTATAGCGGTCCGGGGGGCCGGGAAAAAAGGACTTCAACCCCCCAGACACTTGTGCGACACTTTCCCGATTACGTAATTAGCCGGTAAGGTTCATGCAAGTCACCGTAATATCAGGATTATTTGCAGTCCTGTTTTACCTGATGGGCGCCGTTTTTCAGGCCCTGAAATTCACCGCCAACAAGGATACCCGGCGCCAGGTTTTCACCCTGGGCGCCTTGGCGGTATGTGCCCATGCCATCAGCGCCTGGAGCGTGATCTACACTACCGGCGGCTACCATTTCGGTATCGCCGAGATATCGACACTGATCGCGGTCTCCATCTCCCTGCTCGTGCTCATCAGCGCCCTGCGCAAACCGCTGGACAACCTGTTTCTGGGGCTGTTTCCTCTGGCCGTCCTGGCCATCATCGCGTCCCTGACCATCCGCAGTAATTTTCCGCCCACGCCCATGAGCGCCGGTCTGGCCAGTCATGTGCTGATCTCCATACTCGCCTATTCCTTCATCACCATCGCCGCGCTGCAGGCCGGTTTCCTGGCCTATCAGAATCACCGGCTCAGGCACGGCCACGCCGGTGGCTTCCTGCGGCATTTTCCGCCGCTGCAGGACATGGAGGCGTTCCTGTTCGCGCTTCTGTGGGTCGGGCAATTGCTGTTGAGTATTGGCATCATCGCCGGGCTGGTCTTCATCGATGATATCTGGGGGCGCGGCGGCATCATCCACAAGTCCTTTTTCTCGGTGCTCGCCTGGCTGGTCTTCGCCATGCTGCTGTGGGGTCGCCACCAGCTCGGCTGGCGCGGCAACACCGCCATCCGCGGCACGCTGTTCGGTTTCGTCCTGCTGATCCTCGGCTTCTACGGCTCCAAGTTCGTGCTCGAATATCTGCTTTGAGCAATATCCGCAACATGCCCTGCTACGACAGACACACCTGACCATGGAAAGTGAGAGTTCATCGCTGGGAATGCTGCTGATTTCATTTGCCGCGCTGATAGTGGCGTCTGCCTATTTCTCCAGTTCGGAGACCGGCATGATGAGCCTGAACCGCTACCGGCTCAAGCACCTGAAGCAGGAGAAGCACCCCGGCGCCATGCGTGCCAGCAAGCTGCTGGAAAAACCGGACAAGCTGATCGGCGTCATTCTGATCGGCAACAACTTCGTCAACTTTCTGGCGGCGTCCATCGCCACCTCTATTGCTATCAATATAGTGGGCGACCCGGCCCCTATTGCCACGGCGGTCATCCTGACGCTGATCGTGCTCATCTTCGCCGAGGTCACGCCCAAGACCATCGCCGCCCTCTATCCCGAACGCATTGCCTACCCTTCCAGCCTGTTGCTGGCGCTCCTGCTGCGCCTGCTCTTCCCCGTGGTCTGGGTGGTGAATTTCGTCTCCAACGGCCTGGTGCGCCTGCTGGGGATCAACTCGCAGCCGGATGAGAGCTATCAGCAACTGACTCCGGAAGAGTTACGCACCGTGGTCTACGAATCCGGCGAGCGCATTCCCCGCAAGCGCTACGGCATGCTGCTCAACATCCTCGACCTGGAGAAAGCCACGGTCAGCGACATCATGGTGCCGCGCAACGAGGTTTTGGGCATCGACATCGACGATGAGCTCGCGGACATACTGGAGCAGATCGCCGGCAGTCAGCACACTCGTCTGCCGGTCTTCCGCCAGGACATCGACAATGTCATCGGCATCCTGCACATGCGCTCGATCGGCAAGCTGCTACAACTGGAGACGCTGAACAAAGCCGTCATCATCCAGGAGACCATCGAGCCGTATTTTATTCCCGAGGGTACGCCGCTGCACACGCAGCTCTTCAACTTCCAGCACAGGAAGCTGCGCATGGCCCTCATCGTCAATGAATATGGCGCCATCAAGGGCATCGTCACGCTGGAAGACATCCTCGAGGAGATCGTCGGTGAATTCACCACGGATCTCGCCGCCAGCAGCAAGGACATTCACGCCCAGCAGGACGGCAGCTACCTGATCGACGGCGCCACCGGTATTCGCGAGATCAATCGCACCCTGGGCTGGGACCTCGACGCGAGTGGCGCCAAGACCATCAACGGCCTGTTGATGGAGATTCTCCAGTCCATTCCTGACTCCTCGGTCGGTATCAGGCTGGATGGTTATTACGCGGAGATCGTCCAGATCAAGGACAACATGATTCGCACCGTGCGCATGTGGGCCGCGCCGACCACGGTCGAGGTCGTCGTCGACGGCTGATCAGCCCGCCACGGCCGGCTTGTGCCAGGCGATGGTCAACGCCTCCTCGCGACAGCGATCCAGCGCCTGAAGGCGCCAGTGCCTCAGAGTCAGGGGCCCACTCCCGGCACCGCGGCCGGCGACTGCCGCCTCGTAGTCCGCAGCCAGCGGAAACTGCCAGAACTGCCAGGCCGCGGGTTGTTCCTGCAGGCCCGGGTCGGCGCTGAAGGCGAGTGTCCCCGCCGCCTCGAAGTCGAAACTGAAACGCGCCAGGCCGAGCGCGAGGCCACTGCCGCGAGCCTTGATGTAGGCCTCCTTCAGCGTCCACAGACGATAGAAGCGCGGCAATCGTTCGGCCTCGGGCAGGGCCAGCAGGGCCGCCACTTCCGTCGCCGAGAAGTAGCGGCGGGCGATGCGGCGCAGGCGCCGCGGCCGGTCACTGCGCTCGACATCGACACCCAGCAACTCATGGCGCCCCACCGCGAGCAGCAACCGGGTCCCGGAATGGGAGAGATTGAAATGCAGCGGCCCCGCGGCCGGCTGCCGAGCCAGGGCCGGCTTGCCCCAGGCGTTCTCGACGAATTGCCATTGTGCGGGCGACGCTGCCGCGTAGCGGCTCAGTGTCTGGCGCAGCAGCACCCGCCCCAGCAGGAAGCGTTCGCGGTGGCGGCGCAGGTGGTAGCGGCGATAGCGGCGCTGTTCGTGTGCATCCAGCCAGTCAAGGCCACTGGCGGCGACTTCAGCCGCATCGAAGTCGGCGAAATCGGCACTGTACAGGTGCAGTTCCTTACCGGGACAGGACACCGGCTTGTTCTCTACCAAATGCGCTTCTGCCACACGCGATTCTCCCTCACACGGTTCTACCACACACAATTCTCCCACACACAATAGAGGTGCTTGCGGGCGATGCGTTCCTCATCGGGATAGGCGAACGCGTTGTTGACGAAGAGAATGTCATCCACCTCCACGGCCTGGTTCACATGGCTGTGGCCGTACACGTGGATGTCCGGTTGCAGCCGGCTGAGCTGGTCGCCGAGGCGATCGCTGCCGAGCACCGGATAGACCTTGCGCCGGTGTGGCGGGATCCGCTCCGGCATCACCGCCAGCGAGGGCAGGAAATGGGAAAAACTGATGACGGTGTCATTGCGCGTCGCCAGGCGGTTTTCGTTCAGGCTGAGAAAATGCGCCGTCACCGCCGCCATGTCCGGCAGGTGCTCAGGCCAGCGACAGGCGCGGAAATCTCGCCAGGCGCGGTGCAGATAGCGATCCGGCGCGCCGAAACTGAAATCGTACCAGCTGAATAGCGGCACGATGCTGAGATGGTCGCCGTGCAGGGGCTCGGTGTGGACGCCAAGCCGCCCACACAGTGCGCGCACGGCGTCGAACTTTTCCAGTGAGCAATCGAAACTGTCATCGTGCAACCAGAGCTCGTGGTTTCCGGGCACAAACAATACTTCGGCAAAACAACCGACCAGGGCGCTCAGTGTCTCTTCCAGTAACGGCAGCTTGTCGCTGATGTCGCCCGCCAGAATCAGCACGTCCTCGCCGAAGTTCCCGGCCACCAGCGCCTGCAGCCACTGTCGGTTCTGTGCGTAGTCCACATGCAGGTCGGACAGGGCGTATACTTTCATCGACGTGACTCTG
>JBBDSI010000102.1:4851-8791 GCA_040905005.1 Pseudohongiellaceae bacterium | reverse complement strand
TCATGCTTGGCCAGTACCCGGGTCGCCTGAAAGACGCCGCTGTCGTCGATGCTGCCTTCCACGACAACGCCCTGCCCCTCACGGAACAGATCCGGCAGGATGCCGTCAAAGCGCACCGGCACCTCGAAGGCATAATCGGTGGTGGCGAACTGGACCGAGAGACTGTCCCGGTCCGATTGCACCGAACCTTCCTTGACCATGCCGCCGATGCGTATCCGCTGACCGCTGGCGACCTCCCCCTGGGCCACCTGGGTGGGCGTAAAGAACAGGTCGATATTCTGACTCAGCGCAAAAAGGGTCAGTCCAACCGCCAGGCTCAGGCCGACGGCGATGAAGACGATGATGCCAAGGCGTTTGCGACGATGTAATTTCATGGGGTGTCTCCTGGCGGGCCGCTGGGGGTGCCGCCGACTATCGCTGTATCCCCCTGCGGTGCCGTCGTCTGGAAAAACTGACGGCGCTTTTGCTCTCGCAGTATCTGTTTCCTGCGCAGCAGCGGGTAGAAAAGGTTGATGGCGAAAAACAACGCAAACAGAACATAAACGGACCATACGTTGAACGCATAATCCCCCATTTGCAAGAACTCTCTCAAACTCGAAAACTGTATTTCAAACACGCTTAAGGCCCCTCATTCAAGCCTCTCTCACCAGGTCCTGTACCCACTGAGATCGGCGTTCGCGAACGAGTATTTCATTGCGCGTAGCCAGGATCAGGCTCACCGCCAGGAACAGGGCGACGGCCAGAAACATGATCAGCAGCGGCGCCCAGATCTCCGGGCCGTTGGGCTGGTCGCTGGACATGCTGATCGGGCTGGCCGGCTGGTGTAGCGTGTTCCACCAGTCGACGGAATACTTGATCACGAACACGTTGATGCAGCCGACGATTGACAGCACCGCGCAGGCCTTGGCCGC
Source organism: Pseudohongiellaceae bacterium (assembly GCA_040905005.1). GTDB lineage: Bacteria > Pseudomonadota > Gammaproteobacteria > Pseudomonadales > Pseudohongiellaceae > UBA9145. The sequence goes on along the minus strand of JBBDSI010000102.1, from coordinate 7,880 downwards.
GGCATCCGCATCCTCCAGCGCCGAGCGCAACGAAATCACTCCGATCAGCAGAAAGAGCTGCAACAACATCGAAGTCAGGCGGCCATCCCAGATCCACCAGGTTCCCCAGATATCGCTGCCCCAGATAGACCCCGAGGCCAGCGCCAGCGCCGTAAACCAGGCGCCCAGGGGCGCGGCGGTCTTCGCCACCATGTCCGCCAGCTTCATGCGCCAGACCAGAGTAATGATCCCCGCGATTGCCATCAGGGGGAAGAACGCCATGGACAGGCTGGCGAAGGGCACATGGATGTACATGATGCGAATGGTATTGCCCTGCTGATAGTCCGCAGGGACAAACAGCAGGGCCAGCACGATGCCCACAACGAGGAGCAGGGCCATGCAAGCCACCAGCCAGGGCAACCAGCGACCGGTGAGGTCGTAGAACCAGCGGGGGGAACCTAATTTCTGAAGCCAGGGCCACATTGTCTTTGAAAATTCAGCCTCTTATGCACCATTGTTGCACTTTACCATGGCGCCGTTTCGCGCCGATGTTACTTATTGTAACTCATTGTAATTACGCGGTAATCCATTAATTCGACCAGACGAACCCGGGGCCTGATCAACCCCGGCATCTGCGCAGATTATACGGACCCTGGCCTTTACTGTTCGTGAATAGGCCAGGTCATGAACAGGCCAGACTAGTTGACGCTGATGCGCAACGCCGCCGCCGAGGCCAGCGGCGCCAGCGTAATCGCCGCCAGCAGCATGGCCCCGAGGATGGCGAGATAACCCGCCAGCGAGGCGCCGTTCTGGGTCTGCTCCACCGCCATGGTCCCGGCGATGAGCACGGGCACACTCATGGGCAACGTGATCACGGCGAGGATGAGCCCGCGACTGCCGAGACCGACGGTGAGGGCGACGCCGATGGAGCCCAGCAGGCTCAGCACCGGCGTGCCCAGCAACAGGGTCAGGAACAGGGTCAGGTAGGAACCCGCCGGCAGGTTCAGCATGTAGGCGATCAAGGGCGAGACCAGCACTACCGGCAGGCCGCTAACCAGCCAATGGCCGATATTCTTGGCCAGCACCAGGAAGTACAGTGAATGGGGGCTGAGCAGCAACTGCTCGAGGGAGCCGTCTTCGTAGTCGGCGCGATACAGATTGTCCATGGCCAGCAGGGAGGCCAGCAGCGCGGCGATCCACAGTACGCCGGCGGCAATCTGCGCCAGGCGCTCCGGCTCCGGGGAGACACCGATGGGAAACAGCGTGGCCACGATCAGGAAGAACATGAACGGATTGACCACGTCATGCTTCCTTTTATAGGCAATCAGCAGGTCGCGCTTCAGTGTCGCCCGAAACGCGCTGGCGGTGGAGCTGCCCGCGCTGCCGGCAGGAGTCGGATCAACCAAGTTCCAGTTCCTCCAGTTCGGGGACATGCAGCTCGTGATGGGTGGTGACGAGGACCGCGCCGCCCTTCGCCGCGTGCTCGGCCAGCAGAAACTCCAGTTGGGCGACGCCATGCTTGTCCAGCGTGGTGAAGGGCTCATCGAGAATCCAGAGACGGGCGGGACTGAGGAGCAGCCGCGCCAGCGAGACCCGTTGCTGCTGACCGGCAGAGAGCGTGAAACACTGGGAGTACTCGAAGCCACGCAGCCCCATCGCCGCCAGGGCCTGCAGAATGGCGTCGTCGTCCACGCGCGCGCTCAGACCGCAGGTCCAGCGTAGATTCTCCAGCGGGGTCAGTACCTTGTTGACGCCGACGCGATGGCCGATGTAAAGCAGCTCATGGCGAAAGTGTTCCACCTGCTCCGCCAGCGGCGCGCCGTACCAGGTCAGGTCCCCCTCGTAGCTGTCATTGAGACCACAGACGATGCGCAACAGCGTGGTCTTGCCGCTGCCGTTGCTTCCGCGCACCTGCAGCACCTGTCCCTCGGCAACGGCGAAGCTCAGTCGCTGAAACAGGATGCGATCGTCCCGCTCACAGAACAGCTCGTTGGCGGCGAGCATGGCAGTGCCCGGTTCTATAGCAGTGAGATGTGTGTCCTGCATGGTCATTGTCGCAAGGGGGTGGACCGGAAAAACGCCGAGGCGAGATTATAGCCCTAATCGGGCGGCGCCCGCCCGGGTGACTGGTGAGCGCTGGAGAAGCGCCCAGGCCCGAAGGCTTCGCGAGGGAAGGCGGCGAACGCCGCTGCGCATGGTGTGACTCAGCGCCAGTCCACCAGGCGCGCGCGCAGGCGCATGGCCGCCTGACTGTGAATCTGGCTGACCCGCGACTCACTCACGCCGATCACTTCGCCAATTTCCTTGAGGTTCAGCTCTTCATCGTAGTACAGCGCCAGCACCAGCTTCTCCCGCTCCGGCAGACCGTCGATGGCCCTGGCGAGGTGACTCTTGAAGCTGTCCCGCTGCAGGCCGTCACAGGGTCCGGGCAATTCCCCGGCGGCCGATTCGATGGCGGAGTCGTCGCCCTCCATGACGTCGTCGAAACTGAACAGGCGACTGCCACTGGCGTCCTGCAGGATCGTGTAATAGGCATTGAGATCGATGTTCATCTCACTGGCGATCTCCTTGTCCTTGGCGTCCTTGCCGGTGCGGGACTCGATCGCCTTGATCGCCTCGGCCACCTTGCGCGACTTGCGATGCACCGACCGTGGCGCCCAATCGCCCTTGCGCACCTCGTCGAGCATGGAGCCGCGAATGCGGATACCGGCGTAGGTCTCGAAGCTGGCGCCCTTGGTGACGTCATACTTGCGCGCCGCCTCGAGCAGGCCGATCATCCCGGATTGAATGAGATCGTCGACCTGCACGCTGGCAGGCATACGCAGCAGCAGATGGTGTGCGATGCGTTTGACCAGGGGGGCATAGCTTTCGACCACTTCTGCGAGATCGATGTCGCTGATGTCACCCTTGGCTTTAACACGTTCTGCAGAGGAAGCCCCTCGCGCTGAAGTCATTGTCAGTTATCCCGTATTCTTGGAGTACGAACCACTGTACGTATTAAACTAAATTCGCTTCCTGTCGATTTATTCCGTAGCCGGGATGCTTGCTTG
>JBBDSI010000102.1:0-4751 GCA_040905005.1 Pseudohongiellaceae bacterium | reverse complement strand
GTAACGCCGGTCTGGCCCATATACTTGCCGCCGCGCTGCTTGTAGGTGACCTCACACTGCTCGTCAGACTGGTAGAACAGCATCTGCGCCACTCCCTCGTTGGCGTAGATCTTGGCCGGCAACGGCGTGGTGTTGGAAAACTCGAGGGTGACGTGCCCTTCCCACTCCGGTTCCAGTGGCGTGACGTTGACGATGATGCCGCAGCGGGCATAGGTGGATTTGCCCAGGCAGACAGTCAGCACGTCGGAGGGGATGCGGAAATATTCGATGGTTCGGGCCAGGGCAAAGGAGTTTGGCGGAATGACACACACCGGCTCATTGATGGACACGAAGCTGCCCTCATCGAAATTCTTCGGGTCCACCACGTTGGTGGTATGCACGTTGGTGAAAATCTTGAACTCGCTGGCACACCGCACGTCGTAGCCATAGCTGGAAGTCCCGTAGGAGATTACCTTGTCGCCATTCACATAGCGGACCTGTCCCGCCTCGAACGGTTCGATCATCCCTTGCTCCAGGGCCATCTTCCTGATCCAGCGATCCGACTTGATTGTCATGCTGCCCTGCCACCCGGGGGCTGCCCGTTACGGAAAACGCGAATGATACAGCCCCTAACCCTGACAAAGCCACAGGCAACGGGGCTTTGTCCGGGTTAAAGGCTGTAGGGGCAATCCCCGCATGGTTCATCCCTTCCCGCACCCATTGGCGCCGGGAAAGAAGCTGAAAAAACGTTGCCGATTCGGTATGATGCGCAGCCACTCGAGAGGTGATCGGTTCCCCGGACTCGGTCCGTCCGGCATTTTTCCGCGCCGGATCGTTCCGGTTACCCTCAGCCAAGTTCACGTGAGAGGACCCCGGGATGAAAAAGTGGCAGTGCCTGGTCTGCGGATTTATTTACGACGAGGTGGCCGGGCTGCCGGAAGAGGGTCTGCCTCCGGGCACCCGCTGGGAAGAAGTGCCGGACGACTGGATGTGCCCCGAATGCGGCGTCGGCAAGGAAGACTTCGAAATGATAGAGCTCTGAAGCCGCGGCCAAGCCATGAATAAACGCAACATACTGGTCACCAGCGCCCTGCCCTACGCCAACGGCGCGATTCACCTCGGCCATCTGATGGAGACCATCCAGACGGATATCTGGGTGCGCCTGCAGAAGCTGCGCGGACACGATTGCCTGTACGTCTGCGCCGACGACGCCCACGGCACTGCCATCATGCTCAGCGCCGAGGCCCGCGGCATTACCCCGGAGGAGCTGATTGCCGAGGTGAAGCTGTCCCACGAGCGCGACTTCGCCGACTTCCACATAGGCTTCGACAACTACCACACCACCCACTCGGAGGAGAATCGCGCGCTGGCCGAGTACATCTACAAGGCCCTGGACGCGAACGGCCACATCGCCCGGCGCTCCATCAAGCAGCTCTTCGATCCCGAGAAAAAACTCTTCCTGGCCGATCGCTATATCACCGGCACCTGTCCCAAGTGCGGCGCCGACGGTCAATACGGTGACAATTGCGAGGCCTGCGGCTCCACTTACAGCCCTGCCGAGTTGATTAACCCACGCTCGAAAATCTCCGGCGCCACGCCGGTGGAGAAAGAGTCGGAGCACTTCTTCTTCCGCCTGCCGGAATTCCGCGACATGCTCAAGACCTGGACCCGCAGCGGCACTCTTCAGGAACAGGTGGCGAACAAGCTCAGCGAGTGGCTGGATGAGGAATTGCACGAATGGGATATCTCCCGTGATGCCCCTTACTTCGGCTTCGAGATTCCCGGCGCGCCGGGTAAATATTTCTACGTGTGGCTGGATGCACCCATCGGCTACATGGCCAGCCTGCAGCACCTGTGTGACAGAGTCGGCTGCAGTTTCGACGACTACTGGAGCCCGGACAGTGATGCCGAGGTCTACCACTTCATCGGCAAGGACATCATCAACTTCCATACCCTGTTCTGGCCCGCCATGCTCACCAGCGCCGGCTTTCGCACCCCGACCGCGGTCTATGTGCACGGTTTCCTCACCGTCGACGGCACCAAGATGTCGAAATCCCGTGGGACGTTCGTCAATGCCCGCACCTATCTCGAGCACCTGGACCCGGAATACCTGCGTTACTACCTGGCGGCGAAGCTCTCGTCCGGCATTGATGACCTGGATCTGAACCTGGAAGACTTCATCCAGCGCGTCAACTCCGATCTCGTCGGCAAGGTCGTGAACATCGCCAGCCGCTGCGCCGGCTTCATCAGCAAGGGTTTCGACGGCCTGTTGGCTGACGCGCCGGACAATCGCGCTCTGCTCGAGGACATCCAGGCGGACAGCGAGACGATCGCCCTGCACTTCGAGCAACGGGAATACAGCAAGGCCATCCGCCTGATCATGGCCCACGCCGACCGGGTCAACGAATACATCAACGACAAGCAACCCTGGGTCATCGCCAAGACCGACAAGACGGCGCCCGAACTCCAGGCCATCTGCAGCACCGGCCTCAACGCCTTCCGTCTGCTGATGCTCTATCTCAAGCCCGTACTGCCGGCGATGGCCGCCAGAGCCGAGCAGTTCCTCGCCATCGAGCCGCTGACCTGGGCAGATAGCCAGCACCTGCTGGAGGCACACCGCATCGACCGCTTCCGGCCCCTGCTCACACGGGTGGAAAAGGACAAGGTCCAGGCCATGATCGATGCCACGGCCCAGGCCTACGCCGGCGACAAGGCTCTCACCATGACAACCGATGCCGATACGCAACAACAAAGCGACGGCGTGCAACAGGAAAAGGACAGCAACGTGAACGACACTGATTTCGCCGCGGAGATCGAATTCGACGACTTCGCCAAAATCGACCTGCGCGTCGCGCGCATCACCGCCGCCGAACACGTGGAGGGCGCCGACAAGCTGCTGCGTCTGACCCTCGATCTCGGCCTCGACAAGCAGGGCGACAGCATCCAGCGCACCGTGCTATCGGGCATCAAGGCAGCCTATGACCCCGACACCCTGGTGGGACGACTGACCGTCGTCGTGGCCAATCTCAAGCCGCGCAAAATGAAGTTCGGCACGTCCGAGGGCATGATCCTCGCCGCCGGCCCCGGCGGCAGCGACATCTGGCTGCTGCAGCCGGACAGCGGTGCCCAGCCGGGCATGCGCGTCACCTGAAAACACTCACAACGGTCGCATTCCCGGTTTGGTTCGTCCTTGCGCTGAGTTAGCTGGCTTCGACCCGGGCAACGTAATAAGCTGGGACCCTTTGCTTAAGGACCCCTAAATCGGGTCGTTACCTCATTGACGTGGAAGGAAACCGTATGCTCATCAACTCGATATCACGTCGCCTCACACTGTTCGTCGCCGCCCTGGCACTCGCCGCCACGGTCACGGCACAGACCGAGGAGATCCGCGCCATTCAGGATTCGGTCATCAAGATCTACACGACCCAGGCGGAACCGGATTACTTCACCCCCTGGCGCCTGTTGACACCGCGGCAGTCCAGCGGCTCCGGCTCGGTAATCGCCGGCAATCGCATACTCACCAACGCCCACGTGGTGGCCAACGCCAGTTACGTGCAGGCCCAGAAACACAATGATCCGCAGCGCTATCTGGCACGGGTCCTGTTCGTCTCGCACGAGGCCGACCTGGCCCTGATCACTGTCGACGACCCGGGCTTCTTCAGTGATCTGGAGGCGCTGGCGATCGGCGACATGCCGGCGCCGCAGCAGGAAGTGTCCGTCTACGGTTATCCCATCGGCGGCAAGTCCCTGAGCATCACCAAGGGCATCCTCTCAAGGGTCGAGCAGCAGGTCTATGCCCACGCCGGCAGCTACCTGCTGGCCGGACAGATCGACGCCGCCATCAATCCCGGCAACAGTGGCGGCCCGGTGATCGTCGATCAGCAGATTGTCGGCGTGGTGATGCAGGCCAATGCCGGCGGACGCTCGGAAAACCTCGGTTATTTCGTGCCGCCCAGCATCGTCCGTCACGTGCTCAAGGACAGCCTGGATGACCATCTCGGCGGCTTCCCCGACCTGGGGTTCCGCACCCAGACCCTGGACAGCCCCGCCGCCAAGGCTGCCTACGGCCTGGACAGGGAGGAAGACGGCGTGCTGGTCATCAAGGTGTTCGAGAATTCGCCCGCGGACGGCATCTTGCGCGAGAACGACGTGATCCTGAAGATTGATGACTATGCCATCGCCGACGACGGCACCATCGAACTCAACGACGACGTCCTTACCGACTACAAACACGCTATCGACATGCATCATGTGGGCGAGCCGATTCGCGTCACCTACGCCCGCGACGGCGAGCTGCGCGAGACCGACCTGCTCGCCCGCGCCACCCAGCTCAGTTACAGCCTGGTGGCCACTGAACAGTTCGACAAGTTGCCGGATTACTACCTCTACGGCGGTGTGCTGTTCGTACCCCTGAACATGAACGTGATCAAGCGTTGGGGCAACGACTGGAGCCGCACGGCGCCGGTCAGTCTGCTCGCCGCCCGTAGTGAATGGAGCTCACCGGCGCGACGCGAATTGGTGGTTGCACTCCAGGTGCTGGCGGCCGATGTGAATCTGGGCTATCACGACTGGCGCAACTGGATCGTCGATAGCATCAATGGCGAACCGATTCGCGATTTCAGACAGTTCGCCGAGCGCCTGTACAGCAACACGGAAGAGTTCGTGGTGCTGGAAAACGATAACGGCTACCAGATGGTGATCAATCACGCCGATGCCATGGCATCGGAGCAACAGATTCTCGAACGCTACCGGGTGCCAGCGGCCACCTCGCC
>JBBDSI010000101.1:0-8840 GCA_040905005.1 Pseudohongiellaceae bacterium | reverse complement strand
CGTCTCATTCTCGACATCCTGCGCCCGAGCAGCGGCAGCCTGAGCATTCTCGGCAGCCCCGCCGCCGGCCCCGTGCGCAATCGCCTCGGCTACCTGCCGGAAGAGAAAGGCCTGTACAAGAAGATGAAGGCCTGGGCCGTTATCCAGTACTTCGCCATGCTCAAGGGCATGGACAGGCGCGCCGCCCGCGAGCGCGCGCACACTCTGCTCGAACGCTATGGCCTGGGGGAGTTCGCCGACCGTAAGGTGGAAGCACTGTCCAAGGGCATGGGCCAGAAGGTGCAGGTGCTGGCCGCGGTGGCCCACGAGCCGGAACTGGTGATCCTCGACGAGCCGTTCTCGGGACTGGACCCGGTGAATCAGTCGGTGCTGGAGGAACTGATTCACGACATGGCCGGCAACGGCCAGACCGTGATCTTCTCCACCCACGTGATGCAGCACGCGGAGCGCCTCTGCGACCATATCCTTCTGATCAGTCGCGGACGCAAGATCTTCGACGGCACCGTGGCCGAGGCCCGGGCCACCATCCCCCGCCGCGTCGTGCTGGAAGCCGAGGGCGAAATCCGCGCCCTCGAGCAGTGCCCCGAGGTCAGGCGTATCGAGCGGCTCGGTGAGGGGGAGGGTGAGGCGACGGCCAACACCTGGCAGGTCATCATCGGGGACGACGCCAATCCCCAGGCGATCCTGCGCGCCTGCTTCGAAGAGGGAATCAGTCTGCGTCGCTTCGAGTTCACCGAGCCCAGCCTGCACGACGTCTTCGTGCATCTGGTGCAGGAGACCGGCAACGGACAACCGGAGCGGGGCGCCGCATGAGAACCATCCGCCTCATCGCCATGCGCGAATTTACGGAGAACGTGAAGACCAAGGGCTTCTGGCTCACGATCATTCTCTTCCCGGTGATCCTCGCCGGCATGTTCCTGTTGCAGGCGGCACTGTCGGATGCCATTACCCTGCGCCACTATCTGCTGATCGATCAGACCGGCCAGTACGAGGAGGCGGTAGCCACGGCCGTCGAGCGCGAACACCAGCGCCGCATCCTGCAGGAGTTCGTCAACTACCTGCTGGAAAACCGGCTGGAATCCAGTCTTGAAAGCACGGCCGCGGATGCCGCGAGCGCCGCCGATGAGTTCATCGACGAGGTAGACGCCGATGAGGTCGCCGCCCTGGACGAATGGCTGAACAGTGGCGGGCTGGACTACGCCCTGCTCATGGCCAGCCCCTACCTGCGCGACGACGCACCGCCGTTCGAGCCGCCGCAGCGGCAGTTCCTCGAAGCGGAACTACCGGCGGAGGTGGACCCCGACGCCGCGCCTGAACAGATCGTGAATCAGCTCCGGCCCTTTCTCACGGGCGAGCGGTCCGTGCTCTCGGATAGGCGCCAGGTTGAACTGTTTGCACTCATCCTGATTCCCGAGGACGTGGAGGGCGACATCACCCGGCCCGGCAGCATGCCGTCGAGCCCGGGCGGGATCAATGGCGTCCAGTACTGGGCCCGCAATCTCACCGATGCTCAACTCCCCAGCGCCATCAGCAACAGCATCAACAGCGAGATCCGGCAACGGGAGTACGAGGCACTGGGACTCGACAGCACACTGGTACGCAACGCGCAGCGCACGCGCCTGCCCATGAGTCGCCTCGACCCCACCGCCGCCGCCGGGGAAGAATCGGTGAGCCTGGCCGACACGGTGCGCCAGTTCGCACCGATGGCTTTTGTCTACCTGATGTTCGTGTCGCTGATGCAGAATGTACAATACCTGCTCAGCAATACCATCGAGGAGAAATCCAACCGCATCATCGAGGTGCTGCTCGCCTCGGTGACGCCCGATGAGTTGATGATGGGCAAGCTGCTCGGCATCGCTCTGGCCGGGCTCACCACGATCACCGTCTGGTTGCTGTCGCTGTACCTGATGATCAATCTGTACACCAGTGCCAATACCGAGATGCTCTCGGAAGCCATCAACATCATTCTGGGGTCGGACCTGATTCCCTGGTTTGTCTTTTATTACTTCACCGGCTACGCGCTCTACTCCGGCATTTTTCTCGCCATCGGCAGCCTCTGCAACACGCTGAAGGAAGCACAGGCGCTGATGATGCCCATGATTCTGATACAGGTAGTACCGCTGGCGATGATGGCCTTCGTGATCATGGACCCGAACAACTCCCTGGTCCGCAGCCTGTCCTGGTTTCCCCTGTTCACGCCCTACCTGATGATGAACCGCGCCGCGGCCGATCCGCCGCTGGTCGACCTCGTCGGCACGACGCTGGTGCTGCTGCTCAGTATCGGACTGGTCCTGTGGGGCTCCGGGAAGGTGTTCCGGCAGGGCGTGCTGCGCACGGGTCAGCCGCCGCGTTTCATTGAGTTACTGCGCATGTTGCGCCGCGGCAGAGGCACTGCATAAACGGCGGGGGTTGGTATCAGGCCTCGTTGTCACGCCCGGTTAAATTATTCAGAATTGGCTAGAACTTCACGCGCTGATGAGTCGCGTCGCCACCATCTTCATCATCCCAGTCCAGAGGCAGGCCGCAGTGGACACAACGGCGCGTGATCAGGTTGAGGAGAATCACCTTGACGAAGAACTGTTCGCCGCAGTCGGGGCAGCGGCGCCTGGCCATGTCGACGCCGAACACCGACCAGACCGCCATGTAAACAAACATGAAGCCGTCGATATCCTGGCGATTGTTAAGCAACAGCCAGACAGCAACCATGTACACGGGCAGTGTCAGGAAGCACACCAGCAGGCGGGTACGGGCGCGGCCTGTTTGTCGTAGAATCAGTTTTTTCCTGGTTGGTGATTCGGTCCTGGCTTTTTCCCGGGGTGAGCGGGGGTTGCGACGCGGTCGCGGATCGTGAGACATCTTTGCGCTGGCCCTGTACTACTTTGGGGATCCTCTCGGCAGAGAGGCCCCTAACTCTAACGAACTTGCACGGGCATGTATATTGGCGGCTGCCTGAGCTGCCAGCGTCCGTGCCTGAGAGAAGCTATTCTTTGTCCAAACTGACCGCCATAGTACGTAACCCCTCCGACGATGGCTGGCTGCGCTACCGTGAGCCCTTTCGGTTGATCGTTGCCCGCGAAATCGATGAGGTGATGCCGGCGCTGGCGGCAATCGAGGAGGCCTGCGCCGGGGGCGCTACCGCCGTCGGCTACGTCGCCTACGATGCCGCCCCCGCCTTCGATACGGCACTGGAATGCCAGCGCGGTACCCTGCCGCTGCTGTTGTTCGGTCTCTACCGCGGCGGGGATGCCTGCGACCTGCCGTCGCCAGGACCGGCTACCCTGGCCCTGGCACCGGAGATGGGCAAGCCGGCCTTCACCCGCAACCTGGAGCGGATCAGGGATCATCTGGGCGCGGGCGACACCTACCAGGTCAACTTCACCCAGCGCCTCGTCGGCTTCTGTGACCATGATCCGCTGCAATTGTTCAGCGATCTCTACCAGGCCCAGCCCTCCGCCCTGGCGGCCTACCTGGAGTGGGACGAACTCGCCATCTGCAGTGTCTCACCGGAGTTGTTCTTCGCAGTGGACGGCGAAGACATCGTCATGGAGCCGATGAAGGGGACGCGCCCGCGACACGAGGACCCGCGGACAGACAGGCGGCTACGCGACGAACTGCTCAGCTCGGACAAGGAGAAGGCGGAGAACCTGATGATCGTCGACATGGTACGCAACGACCTCGGCAGGATAGCGGAGTCCGGCAGCATCGGCGCCCGGCAGTTGTTCCGTATCGTCGAACTGCCGACGGTATGGCAGCAGGTATCCTCCGTCGGGGCAAAGACAGGCGCCGGCCTGGCACAACTCTTCGCTGCGCTGTTTCCCTGCGCCTCCATCACCGGCGCGCCCAAGGCCAGCACCATGAAGATCATCCGTAACCTGGAGACGAGCCCTCGCGGCATCTATACCGGAACCATCGGCATCGTCCGCCCGAACAGGCACATGCGCTTCAGCGTAGCCATCCGCACGCTGGTGATCGACCGGTCGCGGCAATTCGCCGAATACGGCATCGGTAGCGGCATCGTCTGGGATTCGCGGAGCGACAGCGAGTGGCTGGAGACACTGCAGAAGTCACGGTTACTGCATAGGTCAGAGGATGACTTCAGCCTTCTGGAAACCCTGCGCTTCGATCCCGGAGAGGGCGTGTCCCGGCTGCCGCGACACCTGGCGCGACTGCGTGCGAGCGCCGCCTATTTCGGTATTGACGCGCCGCTGGAAACTATCGCGGAGGCGCTGGAGCGCATCGAGTTTGCCGAGGCGACGAAGCTCCGCCTGCTGGTATCTCCCTCGGGCGAGTACGCCATCGAATCCTCGGCCGCACCGGCAAACACCGACCCGGTACGCCTGCGCCTGGCCGCCAGGCCCGTCAACAGCCGCGACCCCTTCCTCCGGCACAAGACCACAGAGCGACGCGTCTACCAGGCGCTGCGGGCCATTGCTGCGGACTGCGACGACGTAATTCTGTTCAATGAACACGGCGAGCTGACCGAGACCACTATCTACAATCTCTACCTCGAGATCGACGGCGAGCTGTTAACGCCAGCCGCGGAAAGCGGCCTGTTGCCCGGCACTCTGCGCCAGGAACTTCTGGAGTCAGGCCGTGCCAGAGAAGAAATTATAAAAGTGGGCGACCTGGAGCGGGCCACCAATCTGTTCGTCTCCAACAGCGTCCGTGGCCTTTGCGAGGCGACGCTTCTCAGCCGCTGAAGGCGCTCCAGATTATTGAGGCTACTCAGGGGTGTCCATGAATCTGTGAGGAATCAAAATGCTCGACTGAAAAATTGCAGGCTGAATAACCCTGGCCCGGACTATTCATGAACTGCGTATCTACTGAATAGCCTGTTAATCAACATCAAACAACAGGTTGTCTGTATCTTTAAGCCCCCCGAACTCGACTACGTAAATATCTGTCAGAATCTCCCGCCACTGTTGGAACTGTTCTCCCACAGTGCCGGTCAGAGTAATGGCCTTTTCATCAAGGCTCAGGACATTGGGCGCCACTTCGCCTGCAAGCGAGTCACCGAGCTCCTCCAGGGCTGCCAGGTGAATTTGGCTTTCCGCCCTTTTGTCGAGACCACTCTTGATGACATACGCTCCGGCGCCCACCCCCCCAATACCGCCGCTCGCCACGGCGAAATTGCCAGAGGTGGCGGCGGTAATGCCACCCAGAATCACCATCGCGCCGGAAATGAACCGGCGCCTCGCGGAGGACTGGAGTTCCCTCAACTCCACTATTTCGTGATAGCTCTGTTCACGCCAGGAATCGTAGGGCAGTTTCATCTGGCGAACATAGGTGTCGTAATAGCCCTGAATCGTATCGATGAACATATAGTCCCGTTGCCGAACCTGCTCCAGACGGACCAGCAGTGGATTGTTCTCCGCAGGCAAACGGGCAAGCCGGTCGATGCCGTTGTCGTCTTGTGTGAGGTAATCGTCAAAGGCCAGGGGCACGAAGCGTTGGGCAAACTGCAACTGGGAAATGGCCCGCAGTTCCCTAATCCTTGCCTCGGTCAGGTTCGCTCTGCGATAAGCCAGCATGTCATTGGCAATGATGTTGTAGAGCACCTGAAACGGATCATGTAACTGCCGTTGTGTGAGGTCGTAGCTGAATGAGCTGATCGCTTCCCTGTAGACCCTGGTGTACCACTCCCCGCCGGTGGCATCGCTTACCCTGATGCGAATGGCCATTGCCTCACCATTGGATTCCAGCAGGGTACCTTCCACTGTCACGTCAAAAGCGGTGTTAAGGCTGGGGGCCAGATAGGCCATGCCCCAATTACCGGAACGCTGCAGTGTATTGGCCAGGAGTTTCGCTGCATAGCGGGATTCCGCGACCCGCACCCGGTCATTGGTTATTTCGTCATTCCCGCCCCGTTCATCCAGGCCGGGATCGAATATGGCCACTCCCACATCCAGCAGCAACTCTTCAGGCTCATGTTGCTGGTCCTGAATCACTGGTGTGTAGGTCGTGGATTTCACCACATGCGTGGCACAGGCGGCGGTAAGACCGCATAAAACAATCAACAATAGCAAACGTGTGTACATAGACTGTACGGAGCCTCAGTTTGCTGATTTGTGCGAATCCAGTGGACGACGCGGCCGTTGAAACTTCAGTTTCAATTGCCGGATATCCAGGAACAATTTTTATTAGCGAATATAGAAAGCGTCTGTGGGATATAAACGTGTTTGTAAGTTACTTCTGCTCCGCAAATATCAGGTATGGTTAATAGAAAATGAATCCTGCCCAGTTAAGCTAACACCAGAGGACAGAGTCTCTCTGTGCGATGGAATACATTGAGTGACTGAAGATTGATGTAGCCACGGCCTGTCCGCCATCACACTGTTCAGCCGCTGAACGCGCGCCAGAGCTGATTGAGGCCGATCAGCAGCAGCACCGCCGCCAGCAGCCGGTTGATGAGACGACTGCTCTCCTCCATGTGCGTCCTCAGGTAGTCACTGCCTATCACGAAGCCATACAGCGCCAGGGACTTACCCACGAATACGCCGCCGAGAAACGCCAGCAGCGAGACGCCCACGTAGTCGAATCCCAGGTTACTGCTGATGGCGGTGACGGCGAAGATCCAGAAGGGGATGGCCTGCGGATTGATCATGGCTACGAAGAAGCCGCGGCGGATGAAGGAGGGATCGTCGTCGGGGCCCGTATTGAGAGACGGGTGAGTCTCGTGAACGAAGACGAACACGGCGAGGGCGATGAAAATCGCGGCGATAAGCAGATGCACGGCGACGTGATCGGCCAGGAAGGCATTGATCACCAGGCCGAACAGGATGGCGATCAGCGCCTGACCGGTCTCCACGAAGGCCGCGGCCAGGGACACTTCCATCGCCTTCGCCCGGTTATGGTCTACGGTGGTCTTGACCACGGTGATGTTGATGGGACCGAACGGCAGTGTGGCGACGAACGCGGTCAGCAGCGCCACCAGGAAATACAGGAGCGGATGCGCCATCACTGGTAGCCTCGTGCCTGCAGCCGAAACAGGCTGGCGTATTGGCCGTTGGCCGCCAGTAATTCCTCGTGGCTGCCCTCTTCGCGTATCTTCGCCCGATCCAGTACGACGATGTGATCGGCCATGCGCACCGTGGAAAAGCGGTGCGAGATGATGATGGAGATGCGATTGGCGGTGAGGTCGCGAAAATGTTCAAAGATCTCCGCTTCGGCGCGGGCGTCGATGGCCGCCGTGGGCTCGTCGAGGATCAGCACGTCGGCCTTGTTGCGCATGAAGGCCCGGGACAGGGCGATCTTCTGCCACTGCCCCCCGGACAGTTCCTTGCCGTCCTTGAACCAGGTCCCCAATTGCGTGTTGTAGGCAGCCGGCAAATCACGCACGAAGACATCAGCCATCCCCTTCTGCGCCGCCTCCTGCACCCTCTCGGTCTCGTTCAGATCCTCGACGTCACCAATGCCGATGTTCTCACCGACTATGAGCTGGTAGCGCGAGAAGTCCTGAAAGATCACGCCGATCTTCTGGCGCAGACTGTTGATGTCCCATTGCCCCAGTTCGAGTCCCTGGAACATGATCCTGCCTGCGGTCGGCGTATAGAGCCGCGTCAGTAACTTGATCAGTGTGGTCTTGCCGCTGCCATTTTCGCCGACGATGGCGAGGCTCTCGCCTGGCCGGATGTGCAGATTGATGTCGTCCAGCGCCGGCAGCTTGCTGCCGGAGTAACAGAAACTCACGCCTTCGAAGCGAATACCATCATCCGGGTCCGGGCCGGCGGTCGCCTCCCCGCTCTGCTCAGGCACCTCGTGCTCCAGGTACTCGGTGAGATTGGACAGGTAGAGATTGTCCTCGTACATGCCGTTCACCGACGTCAGGCTGTTGGTCACGGCGTTCTGCCCGAGGCGAAACTGGGCGATGTACATGGTCATCTGGCCGATGGTGATGGTGCCGGCTATCGCGGCGAAGCCCACCCAGCCGTAGGCGAAATAGAAGGCGGCGCTGGCGAGCAGGCCCAGCAGGTAACCCCAGAAGCCGCGCCGCAGGACCAGATTGCGGTCCTCAAGGTAGATGTTGCGAAAGATGTCGACATAGCGCTGCAGAAACAGCTTGCCCAGCTGCATCAGCTTCACTTCCTTCACCCCGTCCTCCCTGGTCAGCACCATCTCCAGGTAGATCTGCATGCGCCGCTCGGCTGAGCGGCGCCGGTGTATGCGAAAGGCCTCGCCCGAGAACTTCGCCTCGGCGACGAAGGCAGGGACGCCCGCACCTGCCAGCAGCAGGACCGCCCAGGGGGAAAACTGAAACAGGAAAAAACCGATGGTGATTAGCGCGATGATGTCACGTGCCAGGTCAAACGTTTTAATAACAAAACTGAGCGGACGACTGGACGCCTCGCGGCGCGCCCGAACCAGCTTGTCGTAGTACTCGGAATCCTCGAAGTGCTGCAGCTCCAGGGTCAGTGCCTTATCCAGGATCATGACATTGATCTTGTTACCCAGCAGGACCCTGAGGATGGACTGGCAGACCGTATTGGCCTTCTGGGCGCCGGTCATCAGCACGACCAGCCCCAATTCGATCAGGACATAGCGCAACACGTCAGCTCGCGCCGCATCCGCCTCCGCACCGTCGCTCTGGATCGCAGTGGCGACCGCATCGACGAACAGTCCTCCTATCGAGGCGATGGAGGCGGGCAGGACTCCTGCCAGCAGAGTGCTGATCGCCATGATAATCGTCAGTGACGCGCTGGTGCTCCAGACGATGCTGATAGCAAGCCGGCTATAACGAAAAGCGGCGAAGAATTTACGCAGGGAATTTGGCGAGTCGTCTTTTTCCAACACGAATCCGGGAACTTTCAGGACAGGAACCCGGTGCGGCGGCCGGGCGGTGC
>JBBDSI010000100.1:0-1476 GCA_040905005.1 Pseudohongiellaceae bacterium | reverse complement strand
CAGCTCGAGAATTTCCGGCGCGAACTGCAGCCCGGCGGCGGCCTCTCTTCCTACCCCCATCCCCGTTCCATGCCGGACTACTGGCAGGTGGCGAACGCCTCCATGGGGTTGTCGACGCCGATCGCCATCTACCAGGCGCGCTTCGCCAAGTACCTGGAGAACCGCGGCCTCAAACCGCGCGGCGGCGGCAAGGTCTGGTGCTTCATCGGCGATGGCGAGACCGACGAGCCGGAAGTGCTGGGCACGATCAACGTCGCCGCGCGGGAAAAGCTGGACAACCTCATCCTGGTGGTGAACTGCAACCTGCAGCGGCTGGACGGGCCGGTGCGCGGCAACGGCAAGATCATTCAGGAACTGGAGGCCTCGTTCACCGGTTCCGGTTGGAACGTGATCAAGGTGATCTGGGGCAGTGGCTGGGACACGCTGCTGGCCCAGGACGTAAATGGCACCCTTCGTCAACGCATGGAGGAGTGCGTCGACGGCGACTATCAACGTTATTCCGTCCTGCCCGGCGACCTGCAACGCGAGCACTGGGTGCACGGCAACGCCGAGCTGGAACGGATGATGAACTCCCTCAGCGACGAAGAGGTGCGACAGATCAAGCGCGGCGGCCAGGACGTGGCCAAGGTCTATGCCGCCTATGACCTCGCCACGCGCGGCAACGGCAAGCCGACGGTGATCCTGGTCAAGACCGTCAAGGGCGACGGCATCGTCGGCGCCCAGGGCAGCAATACTTCGCACCAGAAGAAGAACCTCGACGGTAACCAGCGTAAGGAAATAGCCCGCAATCTCGGTATTCCACTCAGCGACGCGGAGATAGAACGGGCCCATTTCTACAAGCCACCCGAGGACAGTCCGGAGATCCGCTATCTGAAGGCCCGGCGCGAGAAGCTGGGCGGTAACATCCCGGCCCGGCAGCGCCGCTGCGCCTCGTTGCCGACACCACCACTGGACAGCTTCCAGACACTGCTCGCAGGTTCCGGCGAGCGCCAGCAGTCCACAACCATGGCGCTGGTGCGCATCCTGTCGATCCTCATGCGCGACAAGGACATCGGCCGCTACCTGGTACCCATCGTGCCGGACGAGGCGCGCACCTTCGGCCTGGAGGCACTGTTCAAGATCTCCGGCATCTTCTCCCTGCAGGGCCAGCACTACACGCCGGTGGATGCGGATACGCTCATGGCCTATCGCGAGGCAGAAGACGGGCAGATTCTCCAGGAGGGAATCTGTGAGACCGGCGCCATGGCATCGTTCCTCGCCGCCGGCACCGCCTACTCGATCCATGGCGTGCCCATGATCCCGTTCTATTTTTTCTATTCGATCTTCGGCTTCCAGCGGGTCGGTGACATGATCTGGAGCTGTGGCGACATGATAAGCCGTGGCTTTCTGGTGGGGGGCACCGCAGGTCGCACAACATTGAACGGCGAGGGCATACAGCACCAGGACGGCCACTCCCAGGTGATCGCGGGCACGGTG
>JBBDSI010000099.1:0-1484 GCA_040905005.1 Pseudohongiellaceae bacterium | reverse complement strand
GTCCTGTGCCATAATACCGCCCTCATTTTTGCAAGTCAGGATCGCTCCATGGCGCAGTTCGTCTACACCATGCACCGCGTCGGCAAGGTCGTGCCGCCGAAGCGGGTAATTCTCAAGGACATCTCACTCTCCTTCTTCCCCGGCGCCAAGATCGGCGTGCTGGGCCTGAACGGCTCCGGCAAGTCGACACTGCTGCGCATCATGGCCGGCCGCGACAAGGAATTTAACGGTGAGGCGCGACCGCAGCCTGGCATCAAGATCGGTTACCTCGCCCAGGAGCCGGAACTGGACGAGTCGCTGGACGTGCGCGGCAACGTGCAGCAGGGCGTGAGTGAAATCTTCACTCTGATGGAGGAATTCAACGCCATCAGCGACAGGTTCGCCGAGCCGATGGGCGACGACGAGATGAACGAGCTACTGGAGCAACAGGGCGACCTGCAGAACAAGATCGATGCCGTGGACGGCTGGCAGATCGAGCGCACCCTGGAGGTTGCCGCCGAAGCCCTGCGACTGCCGCCCTGGGAGGCGGAGGTGAAGACACTGTCGGGCGGCGAGAAGCGCCGCGTCGCCCTGTGTCGCCTGCTGCTGTCCAAGCCCGACATGCTGTTGCTGGACGAGCCCACCAACCATCTCGACGCCGAGAGCGTGGCCTGGCTCGAGCGCTTCCTGCAGGAATATCCCGGCACCGTGGTGGCCATCACCCACGACCGCTACTTCCTGGACAACGCTGCCGGCTGGATCCTCGAGCTGGATCGCGGTCACGGCATCCCCTACGAAGGCAATTACTCGGACTGGCTGGAGGCCAAGGAGAAGCGCCTGGCGGTCGAGGAGAAGCAGGAGGCCGCCCACGAGCGCACCATCAAGTCGGAGCTGGACTGGGTACGCGCCAATCCCAAGGGTCGCCAGTCCAAGAGCAAGGCCCGCCTGGCCCGCTTCGAGGAACTGAACTCGCAGGAGTTCCAGAAGCGCAACGAGACCCAGGAGCTGTATATCCCGCCCGGTCCACGCCTGGGAGACAAGGTGCTCGAGGTGAATGGCCTGCGCAAGGCCTACGGCGACAAGACCCTGATCGACGGTCTCAGCTTCTCCGTGCCCAAGGGCAGCATCGTCGGCATCATCGGCGGCAACGGCGCCGGCAAGACCACCTTCCTGCGCATGCTGGTAGGGCAGGAACAGCCCGACGCCGGCTCCATCGAACTGGGCGAAACCGTGGACCTGGCCTATGTCGACCAGAGCCGGGAGGCACTCAATGGCGAGCACACGGTGTGGGAGGAGATCTCCGACGGTCAGGACATTCTCCACATCGGCAGGTACGAGGTGCAGTCACGCGCCTACGTCAGTCGTTTCAACTTTCGCGGCAGTGATCAACAGAAGTATGTGAAGGACCTGTCCGGGGGTGAGCGCAACCGCCTGCATATGGCCAAGCTGCTGAAGAAGGGTGGCAACGTGCTGTTGCTGGACGAGCCCACCAACGATCTGGATGT
>JBBDSI010000098.1:0-9005 GCA_040905005.1 Pseudohongiellaceae bacterium | reverse complement strand
GTCCCGGACACGTAATTGCCCGCGGCCGAGGCGAGGAACCAGCAGCCCATCATCATGCCGACCACCTTCGGGACGGACAGCTTGGTGGTCATGGACAGGCCTACCGGTGAGATACACAACTCGCCCGTCGTGTGCAGCAGGTAGAGCAGCACCAGCCAGATCAGCGCCACCTGGGTGGGATCGCTGGCGATGGAGGCGCCGTAAACAAGAAACAGAAATCCCAGCCCCAGCTGGATCAGCGACAGTGCAAACTTCATCGGCGTGGACGGTTCCCAGCCGCGCCGGGCCATGCCGGTCCACAGCAGGCTGAACACGGGCGCGAGCGTGATGATGAAGAAGGCGTTGACGGACTGGAACGCCGCCGCGGGAATCTCCATGCCGAGCACCTCGCGATCGACGTTGCGGTCGGTCATCAGGTTGAGCGAGCTGCCGGTCTGCTCGAACAGCGACCAGAAGAGGATCTGGTAACTCATCAGGATTAGCGCCACGAGCATGCGGTTGCGGTCGTGCGGCTCGCACTGGGTGAATGCGTAGGCGATGACCACGCCCGTCATCAATATCAGGGAGCCCCCCAGAATACCGCCCACGACCAGGCGATACTGCATCAGTTGCCAGCAGACGAGCACGCCCACCAGGCTCAGCGCGTAGATCAGATATTCGCGTTTCAATCCTGGCAACACGCGCTGCTCGAGCAGTTCCGGGTGCCTCGGCCTGCCCGCGTCGCCGAACAGATGATGACCACGCAGGAACACCACGAGGCCGAACAACATGCCGACTCCCGCGGCGCCGAAGCCCCAGCTGAAGCCGAACCACTGCAACAGGAAACCACAGACGATGGCGCCGAGAAACGAGCCCAGGTTGATGCCCATGTAGAACAGGGTGAAGGCGCCGTCTCGGCGCGGGTCGTGGCGCTCGTACATGGACCCCACCAGGGTGGAAATATTGGCCTTGAGGAAGCCCACGCCCATGATGATCAGCGCCAGAGAAAAGTAGAAGACCTGCAGATAGAAGGGATCGCGTTCGACGGTCAGTTCGCCGGCGCTGAGTACTTCGGTGGCGGCGCTGCCCTCGATCGCCATGCCCATGTGGCCTGCCACCAGCAGCAGCGCACCCAGAACCACAGCCTTGACCGGGCCCAGGTAGCGGTCGGCGACGATGCCGCCGATCACCGGCGTGATGTAGACCAGGGAGATATAGGCCCCGTAAATGCCCGCGGCGGCCTCATCGGAGAACAGGAAGTGCTGGGTGAGATAGAAGATCAGCAGCGCCCGCATGCCGTAGTAGCTGAAGCGCTCCCACATCTCGGTGAGGAAACAGATGACGAGGCCGCGGGGATGCCCCAGGAATTCACCGCCGTGGTGGTGCAGAGTGCTCGAGTGACCGGGCGCAGTCATGGTCTCAGGGTCCGCTAGCCGGAGGGCTGACGCGCAGCTGCTGGCCGGGGAAGATCAGGTCACCGTCGCGCAACCGGTTCCAGGCAAGCAACTGATCCAGGCGGATATCGAAGGCGCGGGCAATCTGACCCAGAGTATCGCCGGTGCGGACTCGATAGGCGTGGGGCGCGACCTGTACGGGCGCTTCGGCCCTGGCTGCCGGGGCGCTGGCGAACGCCAGATTGAGGCGTTGTCCTGGCATCAGGGCACTGTCGAGGGCGATACCGTTGTGCCTGGCGATGTCGGCCGAGCGCAGGTCGAAGCGGCGGGCAATGGACCACAGGTTGTCTCCACGGCGCACGCTATAGGTGGCCGGAGTTGGCTCCTGCTCCCGGGCCAGGATGGGGGGCGCCAGGTCCGCGCCGGTCAGGCTGCCGCGTGGGATCAGGAGCGACTCGCCGGCGATGATGCGCGAACCCTGCAGCCGGTTCACCTGTTGCAGGACGGCGACCCCGGTATTGAAGCGGCGGGCGATAGCGCCGAGGGTGTCGCCGTTGCGGATCTCGTAGCGGTCCCAGGTCACCAGAGACTGCGGATCTACGCTGGCCAGTCTCTGCTGGAAAGAGGCGGCCTTGTCTCTTGGCAGATACAGATATTGAGGCTGATTCGGGTGTGTGGCCCACTGCCGGTAACCGGTGTTCAGCGCGCGCAGCGTCTCGTAGGGAACCTCGGCAAGCCGCGCCGCCTCCAGCAAATCGATCTGGGCACCGACCTCGATGCGGACCAGGGGGTTGGCATTGGCCAGCGGCGGCAGTTCGATGCCGTGCTGCTCCGGCTCGCTCACCGCCCGAGCCAGCGCCAGCAGCCGTGGCACATGGGAGAGAGTCTCCCGGGCCAGGGGCAGGGACCAGAAATCCACCGTGTCGGCGTCGCTCTGGCCGCCACGCCGGATAGCACGGCTGACATTGCCGCCGCCGGTGTTGTAGGCCGCCAGTGTCAACAGCCAGTCGCCGTCGAAACGCTCGTTGAGCAGGGTGAGATAATCCAGCGCGGCGCGGGTTGCCGCCGGCACATCGCGGCGCCCGTCGTACCACCAGTCCTGCTGCAGACCGAGGCGTCCTGCCGTGCCGCCGACGATCTGCCAGAGCCCCACGGCACCCTCACCGGAGCTGGCATCGGGATTGAAGGTGCTTTCAACGACCGGCAGCAGGGCCAGTTCCAGCGGCATGTCCCTGGCCTCGAGTTCGCTGACGATCTCATACAGATAGGGGCGGGCGCGTTCACCGACGAGTGCATACAGGGCCGGATCGCTGGCGTAGTCCGCAAAGGCGGCGTCGACGCCGGGATGATGGTAGTGAGCGGTCAGGGCGAAGCCTGCCCGCAGTCGCTGCCAGAGATCCGTGACGGGTGCCGGCGTGACCGGCTCCGGTGTGTTGATTGCCCGCGGCGTGGGCGTGCTTGCTCTCACGCCGGCCTGTCCGCGGCGGTCGACTACCGTGGCGGGCGCAGAATCCGCCCCGGTCTCATCGATGACGCCGGCTCCGGGCGCCTGACAGGCGGCAAGGACCAGACCTGCCATGAGGATACCTGCAAACCGCCAGGGGCGATTGCCGGCCGGATTGTCCAGCGGCATAAGCATAGGCATGTTACCGCTCAGAATGAGTCCTTCCACTGCCGGATCGCGGCGAAGACGTCGACTTCGGAGCGCAGACCGGCACCGGTGTGGGACTCCGCCGCGGCCTTCAGTTGCGCATGGCGGCAACGCAGGAAGGGGTTCGTCTGTAGTTCGAGCGCCAGGGTGGAGGGCAGGGTGGGCGTGTCGTTGGCGCGTTTGGCCTGTTCCTGTCCGAGGCGTGTTGCGAGTTCGGGATTGTCAGGTTCCACGGCATGTGCGAAGCGAAGGTTGGCGAGGGTGTATTCGTGGGTGCAATACACGCGCGTGTCTGGTGGTAGTGCCGCGAGCTTGCCGAGCGATTCGAGCATCATTGCCGGTGTCCCCTCGAACAGGCGGCCGCAACCGGCAGCAAACAGTGTATCGCCACAAAATAAGACAGGTGGCTCTTCTGATTCAGTGTAATAGGCTATGTGGTCCAGCGTGTGACCGGGCACTTCGAGGATCGAGTAGTCGGCACCAAAAAGCTGCAGGGTATCCCCTTCGGCGAGCGGCCGATTGATGCCCTCTATGGCGGGATTGTTCGGGCCATACACCACCGGCGCAAATTCCCGGATCAGGGTATCCAGCCCGCCGGTGTGATCCGGATGGTGATGCGTGATCAGCACTGCGCTCAACTGCAGGTCATTGGCCGCGAGAAAGTCGAGTACGGGAGTGGCGTCCCCGGGATCGACGACGGCTGCCTTCCGGCTTGACGCATCTGTCAAGGTCCAGATGTAGTTGTCGGTGAAGGCCGGAATGGGGTGAATAGACTCAAGCATGGGTCAGGAATAGAATGCGTCCAAGGAGCCGACATAATATCGATAACAGATGGATTTACAAGGCTGTCGGCGCACTTCTGGCGCCCGCAATCCGGAGGCGTTAGAATCGCTGCGTTTCCCCGGATAAAGGTCCAGTCCAGGCAATGAATCTGTACTCCAAACACGAAACCCGGCGCCGCCTTATTCGCGGCATTCCGGACTCCGACGCCCTGCAGTTGCAGTTGGGGCAGTGGTTCCAGTCCCCGCAGGGCATGGAAGTACTGGCGGCGGAGCGTGCCATCGCCGGGCCGCTGATCAACCGCCTGTTCGGGTATCACATCCTGCAGGTTGGCTGTCATCAGGAGTATTCCCTGCTTGCCGAGAGCCCGGTGGGACACAAGATCCAGTTCGCGCCAGCCTGGCGCCCGGGCGTGAAGCAGGCCGTGGCGGATAACGAGGAACTGCCTCTGCCGACGGACAGCATCGACGTGGTGGTACTGCACCATGCCCTCGACTTCACCGAGGACAGTCACCGCCTGCTCAGGGAGGCCACGCGAGTCCTGCGTCCGGGTGGGCACATGCTCATCGTCGGCTTCAATCGTTTCAGCTATTGGGGATTGTGGCGTCTGTTCAGGCGTCGCAACAGCCTGCCATGGCGTGGCCGCTTCATTTCCCGGGGGCGGCTCAGCGACTGGTTGCAGCTCCTGGAGCTGCAGATTGGCCGCGTGGAATACGGACTGCATTTCCCCCCGCTAAAGTTTGCCCGCCTGCTCAAGTACGCGCCGCGCCTCGAAGCGCTGGGCAAACGCCTGGGCAGTCCTCTGGGGGGCGCCTATTTTGTACTCTGTGAGAAACAAGTGGCACCCCTGACCCCGATCGTGCCGCGCTGGCAGCCGCTGCCGACGCGTACAGCGGCCTTTCCGGCCGCGGAAAACGTTCGCGCCCGGATTCATTGAGGATGGCCGATCAAGCAGCGGCGAGTGTCGTCGAGATGTACACGGACGGCGCCTGCCGCGGCAATCCCGGCAAGGGAGGCTGGGGCGTGCTGTTGCGTTATGGCGACGTCGAGAAGACCCTGTACGGTGGGGAAATGGATACCACCAATAACCGCATGGAACTGACCGCCGTCATCCGCGGCCTGGAGGCACTGAAGAAGCCCTGTCGCGTGCGCGTCACGACGGACTCCAAATACGTGTTGGGTGGCATCACGGAGTGGATGGACAACTGGAAGCGGCGTAACTGGAAGACGGCCGCAAAAAAGCCGGTGCAGAACCAGCCCCTGTGGCAGCGCCTGGATGAGCTGGTCGCACAGCATGACGTGCAATGGGACTGGGTCAAGGGGCACAGCGGGCACCCGGAAAACGACATGGCCGATGCATTGGCCAATCGCGGTATCGACGAACTGCCCTGAAGCGAAGTGCCGCCCCACGGACCGACAGAGAACATATGCGACAAATCGTACTGGATACCGAGACCACCGGCCTGGACCCGCTACAGGGACACCGGGTAATTGAAATCGGCTGTGTGGAGATCAACAACCGACGACTGACCGGGAAGCACTTTCACTACTACCTCAATCCCGACCGCGAAGTCGACGAGGCGGCCATCGAGGTGCACGGGCTGACCAGCCAGTTTCTCGCCGATAAACCCCGCTTCCGCCAGATCGAGACGGAATTCCTTGAATTCGTGCGCGACGCCGAGCTGGTCATCCACAACGCCCCCTTCGACATCGGCTTTCTGAATGCCGAACTCAAGCTGACGTCGTCATCCGTCAACGACATGGATGCTGTGTGCACTATACTCGATACGTTGCAACTGGCGCGGGAAAAACATCCGGGTCAACGCAACAATCTGGATGCCCTGTGCAAACGTTACAGCGTCGATAATACGCAGAGAGAACTGCACGGCGCGCTACTCGATGCGGAGATTCTCGCCGATGTCTACCTGACCATGACCAGCGGCCAGTCCAGCCTGTCTCTGCGCCAGGACAACACTCAGGAGAACAACCGCCGCAAGGAGGCGCGCAGGCTCGATCCTGACCGGCCGCCGCTGACCGTGCTCAGGGCCACGGCGGAAGAACTGGCGGAACACGGCAAGCGTCTCGCGGAGATCGACGAGAGCAGCGGTGACGGCTGTCTGTGGCTGCAACTCGAAGCCGAGTCCGGGCAGGCTCCGCGCTGAATCGGCGCCGATCGCACCAGCCATCGCTTCCATCATGCCGACACGTCAGTTTTTATTGCGCATTAACCAGACCCGGGAAAGTGATCGCTTTCTGCTCTTCCATGAGGGGCGGTTACTCATTCGAGGCGACGACTATCTCTGGACTCGCGACGAGATAGCGCACCTGGTCGATGATGAGGGGCATGTGCATCTCATTGAAGAGGGAGACCAGGCCCTTTTAGCCATGCACGCCGATGTCGATGCTGCTCGCCGCCTGGGTGCAGAAGATCACTCACTACGAGGGCTATTGCTGGCGGCAGGCGAGCGAGTGCTGGCGCAGGCGGGCAAGGCCAATCAGGTTCTGGACTGGTACCTGACGCATCGCTTTTGCGGCGCCTGCGGCGAGCCGACCGTGCCCCATGCCACGCAGCGGGCCGTGCATTGCCTCGCCTGTGACCGCCATTATTTTCCGCGCATCAATCCCTGTGTCATCGTCCTGGTGGTCAGCGGACGCAGGATGCTACTGGCACGCCATGCCCGCTACAAGGGGAAGTTCTACAGTTGCCTGGCTGGCTTCATCGAAGTGGGGGAAAACGCCGAGGAGACCATTCACCGTGAAATCATGGAGGAAGTGGGGGTCGAGGTCGACAATATTCGTTATATCAAGAGCCAGTCCTGGCCCTTTCCCTCACAGCTGATGCTGGGCTACTGGGCGGATTACAAGGGCGGCGAGGTGACCCCGGACATGGACGAGATCGAAGAGGCGAGCTGGTTCGATATCGATGAGCTGCCCGAACGGCCGAACGCCGGCATTAGTGTGGCGGGCGAACTCATCGAGCGCTACATTCGCCATGTAAGAGAGGCAAACCTTTGAAAACCGGAGGCATTGCGGGCACAATGCGGATTCTCGCAAAATCCCGGTTCGAGACCCTGCAGGAGGAGTACGCTTGGAATACCTGATCGAGTACGGCATGTTTCTGGCCAAGGCCGCCACGATCGTGCTGGCCATCGTTATCGTCATCGGTGCGATCACCGCCGCGGGTCAGCGCCAGCGTCGCGATGTGCGCAAGGGTCATATAAAAGTCACACAGCTCAATGAGCATATCGACGAGATGCGTGACACGCTGCGCCACGAAATACTGGACAAGAGCGCCTACAAGCTGCTGAGCAAGCAGGAGAAGAAACAGCAGAAGGCGGAGGAGAAAGCGCGCAAGCAACAGGCCAAGTCCGGGATCAAGGAGGAAGGAGACGCAGCGGAGGAGCGCAAGCCGCGCACCTTCGTGCTCAACTTTGACGGTAACATCAGCGCCGACGAGGTGGCTTCCCTGCGCGAGGAGATCACAGCCGTGCTATCCCTGGCGGAGCCCCTGGACCAGGTGCTCCTGCGGCTGGAGAGTCCCGGCGGCATGGTTCATGCCTATGGCCTGGCCGCATCACAGTTATCGCGCATCAAGAACAAACGCATTCCCCTCACTATCTGCGTCGACAAGGTCGCCGCCAGTGGCGGCTACATGATGGCCTGCCTGGCCGATAAGCTGGTGGCGGCCCCGTTTGCCATGATCGGCTCGATCGGCGTCCTCGTACAGCTACCTAACTTTCACAAGGTGTTGAAGAATCACGATGTCGACTACGAGATGATCAGCGCCGGCGAGTACAAGCGCACACTGACGACCTTCGGAGAGATCACCGAGAAGGGGCGTGACAAGGTGCAGGAAGATGTCGAGACCATCCACCAACTCTTCAAGAACTGGGTGAAGGACCACCGCCCCAGCGTGGATATCGACCGGATCGCCACCGGTGAGGTCTGGGTTGGCACTCAGGCCAAGGAGCGTTATATGGTCGACGATATTCGCACCAGCGACGAATACATCGTCGAGGCCTGTGCCAATGGCGACGTGTTCGAGGTGGAATATGAATTCAAGAAATCGCTTCAGGACAAGCTGGGGCGAGCCTTCACGAAATCCGCTGAAACGCTGTACCAAAAATTCTTCACCTCGCCGCGTGATGAAAACTATTACTAGTTATTAGGTAAACCCAACTCGAGATCGCCACGAGAGCGACAAGGAACCAGTTTTGACTGCCTACAATGCCTTCGTAGTTTCTGAGACCAGTGACGGAGAGTTCGCCGGGAAAATCAAAACGCTGGATACCAGTGACCTGCCCGCAGGCGATGTATTGATCAAGGTTCAATATTCATCCCTGAACTACAAGGACGCGCTCTCCGCTGCCGGCAACAAGGGCGTGACGCGGCAATATCCACATACCCCTGGCATCGACGCGGCCGGTAGCGTGGTGGAAGCAAACGTCGCACATCTCAATCCCGGCGAGGAGGTCATCGTCGTCGGCTACGACCTCGGGATGAATACGGCCGGTGGCTTCGGCGAATACATACGGGTGCCGGGCGACTGGGTCGTCCGTAAACCCGCCAGCCTCGGACTGCGTGCAAGCATGATCCTGGGCACGGCCGGTTTTACCGCGGCCCTGTGTGTAGACAAGCTGCTCGCGGCCGGCCTGGACAAGGACAGTGGTGAGGTACTGGTCAGTGGCGCCACCGGCGGCGTCGGCAGTGTTGCCGTGGCCCTGCTGGCAAAGCTCGGCTACGACGTCGCGGCAGTTACCGGCAAGGCCCAGGCGGAATCGTGGTTGCGTGACCTTGGCGCGCGGACGGTCATCGACCGCAGCGAACTCGGTGAGGCCAACCCCAAGCCCTTGCTGAAGCCCCGCTGGGCCGGCGCCGTCGACACCGTCGGCGGCCCCACGCTGGTTAATATAATCAAGTCCCTGCATTACGGTTGCAGCGTAGCGGCCTGCGGCATGGTGCAGTCGCCGGCGCTGGAACTCTCTGTATTCCCCTTCATTCTGCGCGGCGTAAACCTGCTGGGCGTGGATTCAGTGGAGTTGGCACTGCCTGTCAAGCAGGCCATGTGGGATAAATTGGGCGGAGACTGGCAGCTCGACAATCTCGAGTCGCTGGCCACCGAGATCACCCCCGAGGAACTCGACAGCAGTCTCAGGCAACTACTGGCCGGCAAGGCCCGGGGTCGCTTCCTGCTCAAGCAC
>JBBDSI010000097.1:0-1501 GCA_040905005.1 Pseudohongiellaceae bacterium | reverse complement strand
TAACGACCTTTACATCGGGCTGATCTCGGGCACCAGTGTCGACGGGGTGGACTGCGCCCTGGTGGACTTCGGCGGCGGCGCGCCTCGTCTCATCTGCTCCCATTTCAAACCCAGCGAGGCCTCGTTGCGGGACAGGATTCTCGGCCTGTGCGAGGGCGAGGGTGTCGACCTGCGCCTGCTGGGACAAACCAACATAGAACTAGGCCGTGTGTTCGCCGAGGCGGCGATGGAGCTGCTGGAGAAGGCGGGGATCGACGCGTCCGCCGTCCGGGCCATTGGCAGCCACGGGCAGACCGTGTGGCACCAGCCCGAGGGTGAGTTCCCGTTTACCCTGCAACTGGGCGACCCCAACACCATCGCCCAGCGCACCGGCATCACGACCGTGGCCGACCTCCGCGGGCGCGACATGGCGGCCGGCGGCGAGGGCGCACCACTGGCGCCGCTGCTGCATCGCGAGGTCTTCCATTCCCCGGAAGTGGACCGGGCTGTGGTCAATATCGGCGGTATCGCCAATATCACCTACCTGCCGCGACAGGGGCAGGCGCTGGCTTTCGATACCGGTCCGGGCAACGTCCTGATGGATTACTGGGTCGACAAGCACAAAGGGCAGCGCTACGACGAGGATGGCGACTGGGCCGCCCAGGGTCAGTTCAGCCTGACTCTGCTCAATGCCCTGCTGGACGAAGAGTATTTTTCCCGCTCCCTGCCCAAGAGTACCGGCAGAGAGTTGTTCAATGGCCGCTGGCTGGAGCGCAGACTCGCGGCCTGCGGCATCGATCTGGCCCCGGTCGATGTCCAGGCCACGCTACTGACCTTTACCGTCATGACCATCGTGAGCGACCTGACTCGTTATTGCGCACCCAATGAGCTCTACATCTGTGGCGGGGGCGCCCACAACAAGGCACTCATGTCGGAACTGGCCAAGGTCGCCAGCGACTTTTCGGTCGATTCCACGCTGACGCTGGGCATTGATCCCGACTGGGTGGAAGCCATGGCCTTCGCCTGGATGGCCAGACAGACGATCGAAGGGAAAAAAGTGGATACGAGCCCATTCACAGGCGCAAAGACACCAGTAATCCTGGGCGGAATATATAAAAGCTAGTCCGGGCCAGAAGGCGGCAGCTACTATCTGTCCGCTGTCCGCTGTCCGCTGTCCGCTGTCCTCAGTCCGCTGTCAAACTGAAAACGAAGCCCCACAGCCGCAGGTCGTGGTCGCCATCGGATTCTCGACCACGAAACGCGACCCTTCCAGGCCCTCCACGTAGTCGACCTTGGAGCCGACCAGGTACTGGTAGCTCAGCGGGTCAACCAGCAGGCTGGCGCCCTTGTTTTCGATGATCGTATCGTCTTCGTTGACCGCCTCATCGAAGGAAAAGCCGTACTGAAAGCCCGAGCAGCCGCCTCCGGTGACAAACACCCGCAGCTTGAGCTTGTCATTCCCTTCCTCGGCGATCAGGCTTTGCACCTTGTGCGCCGCATTATCGGTAAATGACATGATGAC
>JBBDSI010000096.1:0-9024 GCA_040905005.1 Pseudohongiellaceae bacterium | reverse complement strand
TAACGACCAAGCGATAGTGAGGCACGGGGGATAACAATATGATTTCCGTGTTTTTTTCCTTAACATGGGCGCTCGCCCCCGGTACCGCGCATTGAATTACCGCCGCCAGTCGCCATTTAACCCTATGTTTGCCATGATTAGACGCCGCGAGCGGCACTCTCAGCAGACCAGGTCCCATTCAGTCAGGAGTTTGTCATGACGTTCAGCACGACCCGCAAGGATTGGTACATCGCATTACTGGCCCCGCTGGCCCTGCTGCTGGCCGCCTGCGGCGAGCCCGCCCAGGTCGCCGATAGCGCCGCCGTGAACGAGCAGGCCGCCGCCGGGGCGCCGACGTCACCGGGTTACCACCGCATCAACACCCCGAATCCCGACGACCCCCTGGACGCCCACATCTTCGAGCTGGACAACGGCCTGCGCATCTACCTGACCGAAAATCACCAGGAGCCGCGCTTCTACGCCGAGATTGCCGTGCGCGCCGGCAGCAAGCACGATCCGGCCGACGCCACCGGCCTGGCCCATTACCTCGAGCACCTGCTGTTCAAGGGCAACCGCAACCTGGGCACCCTGGACTACGAGGCAGAGCGACCCCACCTCGACAACATCGTCGAGCTGTATGAGGCCCACTTCAACGAGACCGATCCCGAAGCGCGCGCGGAAATCTACGCGGAGATCAACCGCGTCGCCCAGCAGGCGGCGCAGTACGCTATCCCCAACGAAATCGACAAGCTTTACAACAGCATGGGCGCCGGCGGCCTCAATGCCCACACCTGGCACGAGGAGACCGTGTACAAGGTGGGCCTGCCCTCGAACCGCCTGCAACAGTGGGCGATGATCGAGTCGGACCGCTTCGTCAACCCGGTGTTCCGCCTGTTCCACACCGAATTGGAAACGGTTTACGAGGAGAAAAATCGCACCCTGGACAACGCCTCCCGCATCATCGGCACCGCCGTGGACGAGCTACTTTACAAGGAACACCCCTACGGTCAGCAGCCCACCATCGGCACCGTCGATCACCTGAAGAACCCGTCCCTTGTCTACATCCAGAACTACTTCGATACCTACTACGTGCCCAACAACATGGGCATCTTCATCAGCGGCGACATCGACGTCGACCAGACCATCGCCCTGATCAGTGAGCAGTTCGGTGATTGGGAGTCGTCGCCGGTACCGGAAGTGGGCCCCTGGGCCGAGGAGCCCCTCAACGGCGTCGAGCGTGCCACGGTGCAGTACCCGGGCCAGGAGCAGGTGCGGCTTGCCTTCCGCACCGCGCCCAACTCGAGCACGGACAAGGAGGCGCTGATCCTGGCGGACATGATCCTGGACAACCGCACCGCCGGCCTGATCAACCTCAACCTCAACCAGGCGCAGCGGGTCACCGAGGCCGGCTCCTCGCCGCTGTTCCTGAACGATTACGGACAACAGACACTCTATGGTGCGCCCAAACAGGACCAGACCCTCGCCGAAGTAGAGGAACTGCTGCTGGAACAGATCGAGCTGATCAAGCGTGGTGAGTTCGAGGACTGGATCATTCCCGCCATCATCAACGACTTCAAGAAGAACGAGAAAGCGAGCCTGGAATACAACAGCGCCCGCGTCACCATGATGCGCACCGCCTTCATCGAGGGCGACGACTGGGATCACCACATCGGCGAGATCGCGCGCATGGAGCAACTCACCAAGGAGGACGTTGTAAGCGTCGCCAACGAGTACTTCGGCGACGATTACGTGGCCGTATACCGCGTCGACGCCCAGCACGAAGTGCCGCCGGTGGAGAAGCCGCCCATCGAGCCGGTGGAGATCGACCCCACGCGTCAGTCCGAGTTTGCAGAGAGGGTCCTGGCGATGGACTACGAGCCCATCGAGCCGGAATACATCGCGCCCGATGAGGACTATCGCAAGGTGGAGTTCGCCGACGGCGTCGAGCTGTATTATTCGCCCAACCCGCTGAACGACCTGTTCAGTTTCTCCATCAACATCGACGTGGGCACCGAGACCCTGGAGGAACTGGGCCTCGCCTCGGCGCTGATCGACGTAGCCGGCACTGATGACCTCACGAACGAGGAGCTGCAGAAGGAGTGGTATCGCATGGGCAGCGATTTCCGCTTCGGCGCCGGCGAAAACGGCTCGGGCATCGCCGTGTCCGGCCTCGACGAACAGTTCGAAAATTCGGTGGCGCTGGCACTGGAGGTGATCCGCTCACCCACGGCCGACCGGCAGACCCTGGATCAACTCAAGGCCATCCTGCTGAAGACGCGCGACGATCAGAAGAGTTCGCCGCCCACCATCGCCCAGGCCCTGTACCTGTTCAACCGCTACGGCGAGGAATCGCCGATGCTGGAGGCAATGCCGCGTGAGGATATCCTGGCGACCGAACTGGATGCCCTGCTCGCCATGCCAGCAGAACTGCTTAACTTCGAACACAGCATCAGCTATACCGGCTCGCTGCCGCTGGAGCAAGTGGTAGAGATCCTGCGCCGCCAGTACCCGGTGGCCGGGGAGTTGGCGGACACGCCACCGCCGCGCCTGCGCCGGGTGCGCGAGATCGACGCCACCGAGGTGCTGGTGACGGATCAGAAGACCGCCCAGGCCCAGGTGCGAATCGAGTTCGGCGACGGCGTCTACGACCCAGACGACGCGTTGCAATCCTCCCTCTATACCGATTATTTCGGCAGTGGCATGTCCAGTGTGGTCTTCCAGGAACTGCGCGAGGCGCGTGCCCTGGCCTATTCCGCCTCGGCGCGTTATGCCCAGGGCAGCCGCGAGGGCGATCAGAACATCATGCTCGGCGGCATCGGCACCCAGACCGACAAGTCGGTGGACGCCCTGGCGGCCTTCATCGACCTCATCGACAACATGCCGGTCTCCAGCGAGCGCTTCGACGAAACGCTCGCTTCCATGGACAACCGCTACCGCACGTCGCGCATCGGTTTTCGCGAGGTGATCGGTGCCGTGCGTAGCTGGGAAGACCTCGGCCTGGACGGCGACCCCCGCCGGCAGCGCTTCGCGGAATTGCAGGAGACCAGCATGGAAGACCTGCTCGAGTTTCAGCGCAACCACATCGCCGATCGACCCAAGCTCATCTCGGTGGTGGGCGACCTGTCCATCATCGACACCGGGGAGCTGACCCGCTTCGGCGAAGTCCAGCAGCTCGAGGTGGATCAGTTATTCGTTGAGTAACCTCCGTCAGCGGCCCATGAGCAAACCGCCCCCTGCCCTGTTCGTTTCCGGGCTCAGCAAGTCCTACGGCCGCTTCCCGGTACTCCGGGAGCTGACGCTGGCGGTCGAGGGCGGCTCCATCCATGGACTGGTGGGTCTGAACGGGTCCGGCAAGACGACCACCCTCGAATGCATCCTCGGCCTGCAGCGCTTCGATGCCGGCACAGTCCGAATCCTCGACCATGCGCCGGAACATCTGCATAGCGCCCGGGGTCGAGTCGTCGGCATCTTCGACACCCCCAGCCTCAATCCCAACCTGAGCGTCCGCCAGAGTCTGACGCTGGCGCGGATGCTGTGCCCCGCGCCGACGCGCACGCCGGCGCAGGTGGAGGGGCTGCTGGGCATAGAGCGCTTCCGTGATTTCCGCATCCGCCAGCTCTCTCTGGGCAACAAACGCCGTGCCGCCATCGCCCACGCGCTATTGGCCGACCCCGAACTGATCATTCTGGATGAACCATTCAACGGCCTGGACGCGGGCGGGGTCGACGATGTGCTCGAACTCATCGCCACACTGAATCGCGACCAGGGCACCAGCTTCCTGCTGTCCTCGCATCAACTGCCCTATCTCGAGCAGGTCTGCAGCCATATCGCCATCCTGCACCAGGGCCGCATCGTCACCAGCGCAGCCGTAACCACGCTGCTTGAGCAGACCGAATCCACCGCGCTACTGCGCACGCCCGACCTGGGCGCGGCGAAGGCCCTGCTCGCGAACAGGGATGACTTCGCTGTGGGTCAGGTCACCCACGATGGGTATCTGTCCGTGATGCTGAGCGATACCGACTCGGCGAGCCTCAATCGCCTGTTGGTAGAAAAGGGAATACCGGTACAGGAACTGGTGCTGCAACGCGCCTCGCTGGACAAATTATTTCGGGACGTGACGCGGGAGCCGTTGTCATGAACGGGTTCGCCGCGGCACTGCGCTGCGAGGTCTACGCCGGCCTCAACACCCTGGGCAGCAAGCTGGTGATCCTGCTGCCGGCGACGCTGGTGTTGCTGCAGTTCGCCTTCAACCGGCTCATTGCCGCCGGCAGTCAGGCCCGGGATAACCTGATGGGCCGCGGCGGCTTCGACGCCGCCCTGAGCGAGCATGCCTACGGCTATCTCGTCGATGGGCTCGGCACCGGACTGACCCTGCTGGGCCTGTTGCTGGTGGCCCAGGCCGCCTACAGCTTCAGCCATGATCGCGATACCGGGGCGCTGCGCCATGTCATCATCCGGCGCGCCTCGCGTCCGGCCGTGGTGCTGGCCAAGCTGGTCTACCTGCACCTGTTGGCCGCCGTCGCCGTTGCCCTGCTCCTGCTGGCCAGCTATCTGGCCAGTGGCTGGCTGTGGGAGTTCGGGGCCGTGGTGGAGGACGGCTTCGAACTGATCAGCGAAGAGGAGATCCGCCGCGAGATCGGCCTTGGCCTGCGCCTGGCACTGATTCCTCTCCCCGCCGCCATCGGCTTCGGCCTGCTGGTCTCGGTGTCTGCCAACACTGCCACCCAGGCCCTGGCGGCGGCACTGGGCGGCACCCTGGCACTCGATCTGTTCAAGGGCCTGTTGGGGGAAAACGCGCTGCTGCTGTATGCCCGCTTTCAGCCCTCACTGCTCGACCAGTCCTATCTCGCCTCGGTCAGCCGCCTCGTGCGCGGTTATTCCGATGTGCTGGTGGACGAGCGCCTGCTACAGTTCAATACCTGGGTGCCACTTCCGACACTGCTATTATTTGTCTTTGTAACTTTATGGATCGTACGCCGCCGCAAGCTATGATGAATCCACCGCGCCTGCTTAACCCTGGCCTGATCCACCCCGGCCTGGCCTGCGCCTGCCTGCTGCTCGGCGGCTGCCTCAGCTTTGAGCCGGCGACGCTCGTTCCCGCCATTACGCTCTCGCCGGAGCAGGTGAGCCTGCGCAGCCCGGGCGCGGCCGGCCAGGGACTGGATTTCGGTCTGGATGTCACCGTCAACGAGAGTGACTCCCTGTTCAATGTGGAAACGCTGCCCGGGGTGCGCGTGCGCACGATCACCCCGGGAGGCCCCGCCGCCGCGGCCGGCATAGCAACCGGCGATGTCATCCTGGCGATCGACGGCATGGACGTGAACCAGCCGGATGCCGTGCTGGCGCTGGCCGAGCAGAACGCGCAGGCGAGCGAGTTCGAGTTCACCGTGCGCCGCGGCACCACGGTGTTCGCCGCGACACTCCTGCCACGCCGCGTCAGTGCCGGCACCCCGCCGCGGGAACTGTACCGTGTCGACCCCGTGGCGACGCGCGCCGGCTACCGCACGCGCCTGGTGGAGGTCGCGGGACAGGACACTATCGCTGCCGCGGAGATCGTGACGATCTTTAACGATAGCCCCCTGCCCGCCGCCGGGCTCGCCGTGGGCGAGGTGATCCTGAGCCTGAACGGCCGTGACCTCAGTTCCGCCCAGGACCTGGTCTCGCGCCTGAACCAGGAGCACGCACTGGGTGAGACCGTGACCCTGGGCGTATTCGACGGCGCCGCGGTACGCGCTGCCCGGGTCGAACTGTGGGACCCCGGCCGCCGCCTCGCTCGCCTCGCCGTATTGCCCCTGCTGCGCTACGAATCCGCGTTGAATCCACCCTCGCGGCAGTTCACACTGCTGGATCTGTGGCTGTTTTCGCTCTACAACTACCGCCAGGTCGATGGGGAACGGTCACACAGTATTCTCGGTCTTATCAATATCACCAGCGACTACGGCGAGTTGATCGAAGAACCATGATAGCAACGGCAACACGATGGAGTGTCCTGTTCGCACTGCTGTCCTGTTCCGTGCAGGCGCTGGCCCAGGACAACTACGCCACGTTCGAACTGCGGCGCCAGGACAACTGGGGCCCGCTGCGCTTCGCCGACGTCGATGGCGACGGCGCGAGCGATGTCGCCGTGCCCTACTACGACCCGGCGCTGGGCCGGGAGCTGCACATCTACCGGCAGCAGGACAACGGCAGCTTCGCCACCGAGCCGCAGCGCATCGAGATCAAGACCGAGATCGTCGCGGTGGATTTCGCCGATGTCAGAGCGGCACCGGGCGAGGAACTCATCCTCTTCGCCGGCGCCGGCGTTTTCAGTCTCTCCGCGAGCCAGGCCGGCTATACCGACAATCTCAAGCTGCTGTTCGAATGGCCATTGCTGGCCGGCATCCCGGACCAGGACGCCGTGCGCTTCACCAATCTCGCCACCGACATCAACGGCGACGGCCACGTCGATTTCCTGATGCCCGGCGACGATGTCTACGGCGTGTTCCTGGGTCAGGGCGAGGAACGCTTCGTGCAGGCGGCCAGCCTGACCACCCTGAACGAGGACATGACGCCGGTGCAGCGGCGCAACCTGGAGACCGACCTGGACGCGGAGCTGAGCATCAACGCCGAGCAGGGCGTGGTGATCGACCTGCGCGTGCAGACACCGACGCCCTTCAGCGGCTTCGTCCGGCAATGGCAAGACGGCGAGGAGCAACCGGCGGCGCTGCTGGAGAGCGAACAGTGGATGCCGAGTCCGGCGCTGGCGCAACTGGATGACGACGGTCTCGCGGACCTGGTGTACATCAACGCCGGGGACAGTGGCCTCGGCAAGATGAACATTCATTTCCAGACAGCGGACGGCGCATTCTCCGGCCAGGCGGACTGGCAGGGGCAGCTGGATTCCAACGGCGAGATGAGCCTGACGGACATCGACGGCGACGGCCTCGCGGACCTGATGCGGGTCAGCGGCGAGGGCCAGAACTGGACCGCGCGCTTCTACCGCAATCGCGGAGGCCGCTTCGATTTCGCCCAGCCGGACCAGGTGATGCGCTTCTCCGGCTATGACGCCCGCTTCGAGGTGCTGCGCCTCGAGGAGCAGGCGCCACCAGTGCTGAGCGTGACCTATTACACCATCCCCGTGGTGGAGGCCATCCGCAACGCCAGTATCAATCGCGTGCAACTGATCTTCGCCGGCAGCGAGGGCGACCAGACCCTGTTCGGCGCGCGCCCGGCCTCCCGGCTGGAGGAGAGTTTTTCCGCCGCCAATGTGCGCGGCCTGTCCGAGCAGATGTCCCTGCGCTTCGACGTCGACGGCGACGGCCGCAGGGACGCGCTCTACATCACCGAGAACGGAACCCTGGCCGCCCGCCGCATCGACGCAAACCTGCAGATCGAACGAACGCCCTTCTGGGAGTATGTCGCGCCGCGCAGTGTCTTCCAGTTCCAGGTGTTGTCGCTGAACGACGATGCCATGCCAGACCTGCTGCTGCGCCATGGCGCCACGTCGACCCTGCTGGTGGGCCGGCCATGACCAGGCTGCCGGCACTCCTGAAGAGTTTGCTGTTGGCCCTGCTGCCCGCGGCAGTGAGCGCCGCGCCGGCGACGCCTTCCTACAGGCAGCAGGCCTTCGAGCTGCCGGCGCGGGCGGAGTCCCTGGTGGTCGCCGACCTCGACGGCGATGGACTCAGTGAGTTCATCACCATCATCGACCAGTCCATTCGCCTCTACCTGCCCGGCCCGAACGGCTACGATTTCACCTCAGGGTTCTTCGAACTGCCGCTGGAGAGCGAGGCCGTGGGCTGGGACATTGCGACCGGATTTACCGGCGACGGCGGCCCGGCGCTGATCACCCTGCAACAGGGCCGCCTGGCCCAGGCCTGGCCGCTACGGGATGGGACACTTGGCGCGCCCATCACCATCGCCGACAACCTGCCTGGTTTCATCACTCGCGGCGTGACCCGGTTACACTTCGCCAGGGACATCGACGGCGACGGTCGCGAAGACTTGGTGATCCCCGGCGCGGGACTGCTACATATCTTCATCAACGAGGGCGACGGCTTCCAGGCGCCGCTGAGCATCCAGTCCGAAACGCGCCTGCGCACCCAGTTGAACATCGATCGGCTGAATCGCTCCGCCGGGCAGGCAATCCGTATTCCCTTCCTGGAACTGCGCGACGTCAACGGCGACGGGGCCAATGATCTGGTATCCCGCACCGAGGAACGTCTGGACGTGTTCCTGGCACGCAGGGACGGCGCTGAGTACTTCCCCCGAACGCCAAGCTATAGCCTGGACATCGCCGCCATCGAAGAGGCACTGGGCGAGTTCGATGTCGACAACCTTGATTTCTCGAATCTCACCGGCGTGTTGGCGTTGACCCACGAGGAAATCCTCGAGGACGTGGACAACGACGGCATTGACGATCTGTTGCTACGGGAAGGGGGCAAGGTGTCACTCTTTAGCGGCACTGCGGATGGCATGAACTTCGATACCCCGAGACAGGTGCTGCGCTCCAGCGGCAACGTCCTCAGCGCCTTCCTTTACGACGAGGACGAGGACGGCCTCAAGGATCTCTGGCTGTGGCGGGTGGAACCCATCTCCGTGGGCGACCTCTTCGTCTGGCTGGCCCTGTCCGGCAGCATCACCATCGAGGCCTTCATCTATCCCAATGAGGGTGAGCGCTTCGCGCGCCGGCCGGCGCGGCGCATCACGGTGGCTCTGCGCTTTCCGTCGGTGATTCGGCTCGCCAACGTGTATGAAGCCCTCAGCAGCGAGGCCGACCGTCTCGGCGGCGCCGAGGTCGTTCCCGCGGCGACCGCGGATGTCAGCCCCGGTGACGAACGGCGTGACGTAGTGATGCTGGTGAACGATCAGGTGCGCCTGTTCCTGGACAGCATCGAGCCGGAGCCGGAGGAGGCGTCCTTCCTCGGCCCACTGGGATACACCCGCCAACGCGACAGCTACACGCTCGACATTCGTGAGATTCTCGAACGCGTCACGGTCAGCGCCAACCCCTACGCAGAGCGGGTCGCCGGGCGCGAGCCCGACCTGACCATCGAGCTCTCCACC
>JBBDSI010000095.1:0-9048 GCA_040905005.1 Pseudohongiellaceae bacterium | reverse complement strand
CGACGTACTGTAAAGTACGCCTGCGCGCCTTCCGGTCCGCGCCACGCTGTCTTTTTTCGCATCTCGACGCCCTCGCTACGACAGTTCATGAATAGTCTGGGCTAGGGGTGAAGGTAATGGTGATGATCAACACCTTCTGGCTGATCTTTTGAACTCGCTTTGCTGGCACCGGCTTTCGAGGCCACTTCTGACTTCCCGGAACCAGACCCGAAAGCCTCGCCGCAATAACTATCATAGGAGGGCGGTATCACCAGGCAGCGACTTCCGGCAGCGCTAACAAGTCCAGGTGTCCCACTATACAGCTGCCGGTCAGGGCATGCGCCCTTCTGAACTGAATCCACTCCTCGAGAGACGCCGCGTCCAGTGAAGGGTCCTGTGCGACCGCGCCGCCGATGCCATCGATCAGCGTCTGGATCAACAACTGGTCGTCGCCCTTTAGTGCCCAGGGGCTATTGGCAGAAAACACGCTGAAACCCAATTTGGTAAATAGGCGTTCCAGATACTGGCCGGCATCCGGCCCCAGCGCGGGACCGAAACCCTTGTCCCGTCGCTGATCGCGATTGAACGCGTCGAGTACGGCGTCGTCCAGGGCATGGGTCGGTGTCCAGCGCGTAGTGCCGTCGTAGTTCAGGGCCGAGTAGAGCCCGACAGGCTGTTGCCAGCATTGTCGCCACAACTC
Source organism: Pseudohongiellaceae bacterium (assembly GCA_040905005.1). Classification (GTDB taxonomy): domain Bacteria; phylum Pseudomonadota; class Gammaproteobacteria; order Pseudomonadales; family Pseudohongiellaceae; genus UBA9145. The sequence continues at coordinate 8,369 of JBBDSI010000095.1, read as the reverse complement.
GTGGGCGAACGTGTCGAGAAATTCGGCGGACACCAGGTCGAATAGCGCCGAGGCAGTCACGAGGTGTGCGCCGGTAAGTGGCAGCGCGATGATGTCGGTGAGGTCTTGTGCAAAAGTCTCCAGCCGATTCGCGTCGCCATGGCGATGAATGGCTTCGGCCAGCAGTTCCGCATCGTGATCCACCAGGCGCCAGGTCGACGATAACCGCATCGTGTCGGCCGGCGTGGAGAAGGCGCGCAGGGTGGCACCCGTGCCGGCGCCAAGATCCACCACGGCTGCTTCTGACCCCGCTGCAACGGCGCTTTCCAGCCAGTGCTTTGCCCGGTTCAGCAAGCCGGCATCGCGGGCGCGCCGGTCCGCCGCTTCGCGCAGGTTCAGCCAGTCGATACTGAATCCGCTCATGCGCTGCGCACCTCTTCGACCCTCGCGGCCACGAGGCCGGCCGTATCGCTCCAGGAAGGCAGTGTCGCCGCCGCGTGCCTGGCGCCGGTCTGCAGGCGCCGGCGCAGCGGTTCGTCAGTCAGTACCTGTCTCAGTACGGCGCTCAGTGCCCGTGCATCATCCGGCACCACCAGCAGGCCAGCGCTGTCCGGTACGACGTCCGGCACCGCGCCGGCGTGCGCCGCTATCACGGGGAGACCGGCCGCCAGCGCCTCGGCGAACGCCATGCCATAGCCCTCGAAGCGAGACGGCAAGACGAACACATCGGCCTGCTGGTATTCGGCCTGCGTGTCAGCGACCGGCCCGGCAAAACAGAGTCGCTGTGACAGGCCCAGGGAGTCTGCCTGCGCCCGCAGGCGCACAGCCCAGGCCGGATCGAAGTCGCCGCCCCCGACGAAGCGAGCGCGCCAGGGCAGGTCCTTGAGGGTGGCAAGTGCGTCGATCAGAACATCATGCGCCTTGCGCGGAATGAGCGATGCCACGCAGAGCAGTCGCAGCGGGTCGCCGTCGCAGGGTGCGAAAGCTACCCGGTCAGTACCGGGAAGTGCCACGACTATCTTTTCCGCCGGTACGGCAAACTGATCGATCAGGGTTCGGCGGGTATGCTCGCTGGTCACTACCGTGGCCCGGGCGCAGGCCAGCGCGCGACGCTCCGAGATCTCGAGGGCCTGACTCTGGCGCTCATCCAGTCCGGTTTCCAGCGCGAGAGGGTGGTGGCATAGCGCAATCAATCGCAGTCGTCGCGCCTCCGCCTGCGCCAGGTCATCGAGCACCCCGAAGGCGAGTCCATCGATCAGTACAATGGCCTGATCCGGCAACGCCGCCAATATCTCCCGAACGGTCTTGCGGGTTGCATGATCGAGAGCGGGAGCGCAGTGCGGCAGCGGCACGGTTTTCACTACGATTCCCGCCTTGCGCAGCTCACTGATCAGGCGTCGGTCATAGTGGTAGCCGCCGGTCGGGGTGTCGAGATCACCCGGGAAGGCGAAATAGATCGATGAATCAGGCATCTGCAATCGCACCCATCGTGAAGCCGCTGTTGGTCAGACAAGAAGAAATCGAGGAACCGGCCTGCCGATGGCATTTACCCTATCTACCGTGCGCTCGATAATAATCCTGTCGGGGCTGCAATCATTCGGGCAGGCTGTGCTCGGCAGATCCCTGATGGCGGTACTGACCAGCGATTTGACCTGGGCATGGGCGAGGTCGTGGGCATGGACACTTCCGCCACGCGCCAAGGTCTTTGCCGCTGTGATCCGGGTGGATTTCGTGATTGCTGTGCCCCAGCCTGGCATGATTCAGTCCGCGCCTGCTTGCAAAACCGGAGTCGATTATTGTCTCTATCGCCCGGGATTACAACGAAGCGGCTGCAGTCGCCTGGTAAACCTGAGGCTCCAGGGAGTCATTGGGGGAGATAACATGAGATTGTGATGTAATACAGCAATGGACATCAGCAGATGTTGGTGGCTCGTCACGAAAGCAGCAGACAGGCCATAAATTGGCACAACGGTGATCTGCCTCCAGTTTTTGATTCGTATCAGGTCTATCTTTTACAAAAACCAGTTGATCACCACGGATCGCTTCGGTTCCTCGCTTTACCGGGTCACCATAAAATCGTAACATCCCCGTCATGTCTGCCCCCTCAGTAACCCGCATCGACAGTGCCCGCATTCCTACCGCGCACGGTGTCTTCCAGCTCGGCTATTACAGCAATACCCTCGATGACAAGGCGCATCTTGCCTTTTATATGGGGGAACCACTGGCGGGCGAGGACGTGCTGGTGCGGGTACACTCGGAATGTCTTACCGGCGATGTCTTCGGTTCACTCCGCTGCGACTGCGGCGAGCAGCTAACCCGGGCCCTGCAGCGCATCGCCGAGGAGGGCCGCGGCGTGCTGGTATATCTGCGGCAGGAAGGCAGGGGCATCGGACTGCTGGAGAAGGTACGCGCCTATAACCTGCAGGACGATGGTCATGACACGGTCGATGCCAACCTGATGTTGGGGCACGGCGCGGATGAGCGGGACTATTCCCTGGCGGCCCGCATCCTGGAGGATCTCGGCATCAGCTCGATACGCCTTATCACCAATAATCCAGCCAAGATCAGCTCGCTGGAAGCGGAGGGCATCAAGGTCAACGAGCGGGTCGAACTCGAGAGTTCCATCAACCCCGAAAACTCGCGCTATCTGATGACCAAGGTCGAGCGCATGAATCATTTGCTGAGCCTGGCCAACACTCCCGCCCCGGCACCCAAGCTGAAATCCCATGAACCTCAATCAGCAGATTGAACAGTGGCTGAAGGCACGCCTCAAGTCCTTTCAATCTGACTCCAGGCCCTTTATCACCCTTGCCTACGCCCAGAGCTGGGACGGTAGCATCACCACGCGTTGCGGAGAAACCCTCAGTTTCAGTGGCGAGGAGTCCCTGCGCCTGACCCATCAGCTGCGCAGCCTGCATGACGGCATCGTGGTGGGCATCGGCACCGTGCTCAGCGATGATCCGCAGCTTACCGTGCGAGAGTGGTCCGGTCCCAATCCCCAGCCTATTGTACTGGACAGTCAATTTCGCACGCCGAAGAACGCCAGAATCCGCCAGCACCCGGATAAGAAGTGCTGGATCGTGACCGTCAACGCCACTGCCGACGCGCAGGATGACCGGATTGAGATTCTCACGGTTAGCGGCAGTGACGAAGACCCGCAGCAGGTTTCCCTCGCTGCGGCGATGAGGCTGCTGCGCGAGCGTGGTATCAGGAGCCTGATGGTGGAAGGCGGGGCCGAGGTCATCACCGGTTTCCTGCAGGCGCACCTGGCGGACAGCCTGGTGCTGACGGTGGCGCCGACGCTGGTGGGCGGCTACAAGGCGGTGGGCGACCTGCAGAACGACGGCGGTTATGAGAGGCTGAGCATCGACCCGCTGCACTACGGCAAGGCCGGCAGGGATCTGGTCGTCTGGGGAGACTTGCAATACGGTGGGCCCGCGCCGTGAACGCCCGTCAACTCTGGTTCGTCGAGCCCGCAAAGGTCGAGATCCGGGAGCAGCCGCTGCCGCCGCCGGGGCGGGGTCAGGTACTGCTCAAGACTCTGTATTCCGGGATCAGCAGCGGCACCGAGATGCTGGCCTACCGTGGCCAGCTTCCCGACTCCATGGCGCTGGATGAGAGCCTGGCCGCCTATGCGCAGCAGCCGGTTAGTTATCCCCTGCAGTATGGCTATGCCAGTGTCGGTCGCATCGAGCAAACCGGCGCGGAGGTGGATTCTGCCTGGCAGGGACGCACGGTCTTCGCCTTTCTGCCCCACGCCAGCCATCACCTGTGCACGGTGGACGCACTCGTTCCGCTACCTGAGAACATGAACCCCAAATCGGCGGTATTCCTGGCCAACATGGAGACGGCGGTGAGCCTGGTGCAGGATGGCAATCCGCGTCTCGGTGAGCGGGTGCTGATGCTGGGCCAGGGCGTGGTCGGTCTGCTGGTCTCCAGTCTGCTGGCGAGGTTTCCCCTGGGCGGCCTGTACGCCGTGGAGGGCATCGACGGCCGGCGTGTGGCCGCCGAGCAGGCGGGCGTTAGCGCCACGTTCAGCCCCGATATCGAGCCGGACATGACCGCCCTGAGCGAGACGCTGGCGCCGCAGCAGCCCCGCGGCGGCGCCGACCTGGTGTTCGAGCTGAGCGGTGCGCCGGCCGCCCTGAATCTGGCGGTCGATCTGTGCGCTTATTCGGGCCGTATCGTCGTGGGTAGCTGGTACGGCAACAAACGGGCCGAGATCAACCTGGGCGAGCGCTTCCACCGTAACCGCATCAGCATCGTCAGCAGTCAGGTCAGCACCATCGCCCCGTCCCTGAGCGGTCGCTGGGACAAGGCCAGACGCTTTGCCCTGGCCTGGGAGATGATAAAAAAGTGCCAGCCCGAACAGTTTATCAGCCACTGCCTGCCGTTCGCCGAGGCGGCCGATGCCTACCGCCTGCTGGACACGTCGCCGGAGCAGGCGCTGCAGGTCATTTTCGATTACCAGGACTAGCCCGCAGTTCGATTGAAGGAGAATTGTATGTACACACTCTCGGTAAGACGTGACCTGATCGCCAGGCACTTCCTCATCGGCGGCGACTGGGGCGCGGAAAACGACCCCCACTCCCATCACTACATCATCGAGGTGCGGCTCGAGGCCGCCGAACTGGATCAACACGGCTACCTGGTGGACATCGTCCAGGTCGAAGCCGAGTTACAGAAGGTGGTCGACTACTTCGGCGAGAGCATGCTCAACGAGCTGCCCGAATTCGAAGGACTCAATCCCAGCCTCGAGCACTTCAGCCGCATCGTCTGCCACAGGCTGCTCGCGGGCATCGCGCCGCCGGGATCGGGCCGCTTCAGTGTGCGCATCTGGGAGAACGAGTCCTGCTGGGCAGCCTTCACAGAGGATTATTGAGGGAATTATTGAGGGGGTTATTGAGGGGGTTATAAAGAGTAGGGAAAATCAACGCGCGTTGCTTCGCTGATATTCGGATCTATCAGTGTAACGGAAGGTCGGCACAACGCTGCCAGCCGACTCATTGCTTCGAGCTATCTGCCGGGGCCACGGGCGCATGCAACCCCGGCAGGGCGACGGCGCCGGTCAGCAGGATTACCGCGTCGCGCAGGCGCACTAGCAGGATCAGGCCGGCGGCGGCAGACAGGGGCAGCGCCAGCGCCTGGAAGGCCCAGAACAATCCCGCCTCGACGCTGCCGATACCGCCGGGCAGTGGCAACAGGACGGCCAGGCGCACCACGGTAAACAGGAAGATATAGGCGGTCAGGTCGAAGGGCACACCGACCACGCCCAGCAGGAACCAAAATTCGCCGATCAGCAAGACCCAGGCCAACAACGACAGGCCCAGGGCCCCCGCCAGGGCAGGACGCTGTGCGGCAAATAGCCGTTGCAGCGCCGCATTCAACTCTGACCAGTGACTCTTGAGCCGGCCGAGGCGCGCCTGGTGTCGCCACGGGCGGGTCAGGCGCCTGATCCACTCGCGCAGGCGCAGCGGTTGGCGCAGCAGCAGCCAGCCGGACACGGCCATGGTCAGCACCAACCCCAGCAGTACCACCGCCAGCGTGCGCCAGTCCACGAACGCCACCGAGGCTGCCGTCAGCAGGGAAAGCACTGCCAGCAGCAACACCGTAAAATTGACCCAGAGTTCGTAGAAACGATCGAGTCCGACAGCCAGAAACGCGGCCGGCCCCGGTGTGGCGTGGCGCTGCCACAACCAGTAGACCTGCAGTGGCTCGCCGCCGAACTGGGGGCCAGGTGTCACAAAACTGATGACCATGCCGGCCTGACGGATGCGCAGTAGCTGGAGAAAGCCGACGGGCAGGGCCATGGCCGCGGTTAACACACGCCAGCGTGCGGTGAGCAGCGCGATGATGAACAGATTCAGGCCAATCCAGGCCGCCCATTGCCAGGGCCGCAGGTCGCCGAGGGTTTGCAGAACGGTGGCGAGGGGCAGCCGGGTCAGTATCCACAGCGCCAGTCCCAGAGCGGCCAGCCAGGTCAGGGTGACGATGATTCTAGCCCGCATGTCTCACCGTCTTGTGTCGCGAGGCCGTACTGGAGCGGGTCATCCGCGACTGTCGCGAGCGGGGGGTGTGCAGACGTTCTGTATCAATACGTCGAGCACCCCGAGCGGGTGGCCGGCGCGAAGCGCAAGCCATACGACGGCCGCGACAGGTGTCTGGTGAAACTGATGAATTCGCTGGAATATTCAAGCGCCGTCGTACCGATTGAGCCAGTGATCGTCCTCGAGCCAGAGGCTGAAGCGGCCGGTGCCCAGCAGCAGAAGCCAGATCACGCCGCACAAGAGCAGGGCGTCCGCCGGCTGCATTGGATTGCTCATAGAGTACCAGCCCAACAGGCTAAGCAGCAGCAGGCTGAAGTAGCGGCCGGCGATGCCCAGCAGGAGCATCAGTGAGGTGAGGGCGAAACCGCCGGTGGCAACCAGGTTGGCCCAGCCGAGGGGGTTCCCCATGTCCGGCGGCAGCCCGGCCCGCCACAGCGTCAGCCAAAGGATGGCGACGACGACGATGCGCAGCGTCGGTTGCAGTACAGTCTGGCTGAAGTCCGCAAGCCGGCGGAAGCGCCGGTCGACTCTTTCCGCCTGCCGGTCGATGCGGCCGCTGACGACCAGCCAGTCGACGATAAAGCCAATGAGGGCGGGCAGCATGAAGGCAAAGCCGGCAACCTCAGTCACCGGCGGATAGACCAGGGGCCACAGCGCCACCACCAGGAAGCCCATCTGGAAGCCGGCCCAGGCCCGCCGATGCCGGGAAGGCGGCAGCGGATAAAGCGGCAGGCCCTGGCGCTGGCGCCAGAGTACCCCGCCCTGGAAGGCATAGAAGGCGATGCCCAGCAGCAGGTAGCTCCAGTGCACCTGCCCGTAGCCAAAGGCCAGCAGCGAGGCCACCGCCAGGCCGAGGGCATCGGAGAGCATATCCAGGTCATTACCCAGCAGGCTCCCGTGCTGAGTGCGGCGCGCCACGTAACCGTCCACCCGGTCGAGCAGCGCGGCAATGAAATAAATCATGCCGGGCAGCCAGGACAGCAGCGGCCCGTCGGGCCAGGGCTGAAAAAGGAAGCCGCCGACCGCGGCGATCAGCCAGGCCCGCAGCAGGGTGAGCCGATTGGCCCAGCCGAGATCGGCATACAGCGGCGCGCCCGGTTCCGGGCAATTGAGCGGCAGCCGCCGGTGCGTCTGCCAGTAGATGAAGGCCCACAGCAGCGCGGCCTGTAACAACCATTGCAGCGCCGCCGGCCATTGCCAAACCATGCCCAGCAGCAGCGCCCCACCGGCAAGCCCGACTACGCCCCACCAGCCAAGGCGCAGCAACTCTCCCTGGAGTCCCACGGTGGCGGTCTGCTGCCCGTCTGCACTCAATGTATCCGACATCGCGCAACGATACGTTCGGCGCCGGTGTTTTTCAAACCAGAAAAGATTTAATCTGGACACCCGCATTTATAAGCGGGCGAACCCCAGGCCATAACAACCCTGTCCCGAGACGAAAGAAAGAGGACCCGCCATGCACACGACACTCCGCCGCTGCGCCTGTCTGACCAGCCTGCTCATCGCTCTGATGATCAGCACCTCGAGCCAGGCCCAGTCCGATCCCCCCGAGGGCTGGGTCACGCCGTTCCCTGCCTTTCGCGTCATCGGCCCACTCTACGGCGTCGGCATGCTGGACCTGAGTGTGTTCCTTATCACCACCGACGAGGGCCACATCCTCATCAACACCGGCCTGGCGGACTCCACCGCGCACATCCGCAGCAACATCGAATCCCTGGGCTTTGACTTCAACGACATCAGAATCCTGCTCACCATGCAGGCGCACTGGGACCACACCGCGGCCATGGCCGAGATTAAGCGACTCACCGGCGCCCGGGTCTGGGCCACGCCCGAGGACGCCCGCGTGCTGGAAGACGGCGGCTTCTCTGATGCCCACTTCGGCGGCCGCGAGACCTTCACGCCGGTGCCGGTCGACCGCATCATCAACCAGGGCGACCAGATCCTGCTGGGCGACCTGGAGATTACCGTCCACGAACACCCCGGTCACACCGAGGGCAGCTCCAGCTATTCATTCCAGTGGACCGAGGGTGGCGAGACCTACGACGTGGTCATCGCCAACATGGGCACCATCAACGGCGGCAAGCAACTGGTGATCGATCCTACCTACGAAGGCGTGGCGGTGAATTTCGCCACCACCTATCACCAGCAGAAGCAGATGGACGTGGACGTGTGGGTAGCGGCCCATGCCGGCCAGTACAACATGCACGACAAGTATCAGCCGGGGCAGGCCTACAGCCCGGATACCTTCGTGGACCCGGAGGGATTCCTCGCCGCCATCAGGGAACTGGAGGATGCTTATCTGGAGGTGATTGCGCGAGAATTAGGCAGGTAAGCTGACAGAGG
>JBBDSI010000094.1:1301-9072 GCA_040905005.1 Pseudohongiellaceae bacterium | reverse complement strand
TCGAGGAGGCAGCCGCCACCCGGGATCGCATCGCCGAACTCAAGGAACAGTTGCTGCGGGCTCCATAGGTAGTGGCTCAGTTTGAAAATATCACTGGATTCGCCGGGCTGGGAGAGGGCAGGTCCAACCGGGACCGTGAGCGGCAGGGATGCCGCGATCGAGCCTCCAAGGAAGGATTTACGGCGAGTCCCGGTTGGGCCTGCCCTCTCCCAGCCCAACTGGCACCAATCTGCATTTCAAACTGAGCCACAACCGCTCCATAGATAAAATTGCCAGGGGCTTCGCGAAGAAATCAGAGCGCTCTTAAGGCAATGATTTGAATCGCCTTTTTCAGGCACAATTAGGACAGAAATCCGTCGACACCGGGGGTGGGTATTCCGTATAATCTGCGGTCTTCTCGAACGGGAGTGTAAAAGTCTGATGCGTTTAGGCGCGTAGCTCAGTTGGTTAGAGCGCTACCTTGACATGGTAGAGGTCACCAGTTCGACCCTGGTCGTGCCTACCATTCCTCAGCATTACTCCCGTTTTTCCAGAGTTTTCAGTGAGTGGCGATGGGCCCGGTGACGGGCCTGTCGGAAAAATTACGTTAACAGCATGGTGAATGTGACATTACCCGACGGTAGCCGGCGCGCGTTCGAGCGACCCGTGACCGTCGCCGAAATCGCCGCCGACATCGGCCCCGGCCTGGCCAAGGCGGCCCTGGCCGGCCGTGTCGACGGCACGCTGGTGGATACGTCCCATACCGTGGCCGAGGACGCCGAGGTGGCGATCGTCACCGAGCGCGACGAAGACGGCCTCGAAGTGCTGCGTCATTCCTGCGCCCACCTGATGGCCCAGGCGGTACAGCGCCTGTTCCCCAAGGCCCAGGTCACCATCGGCCCGGTGGTCGAGGATGGCTTCTTCTATGATTTCGCCTGCGAACGCTCCTTTACACCTGAGGATCTCGAGGCCATCGAGAAGAAGATGGAAGACATCGTCAGAGAGGACCTGCAGGTGGAGCGCTCGCTCATGTCGCGTCAGGACGCGGTGAAGCTGTTCCAGGAAATGGGCGAGGAATACAAGGTCCGCATCATCGAGGATATCCCCGGGGAGGAAGAGCTGTCCTTCTACCGCCAGGGGGAATTTATCGACCTGTGCCGTGGTCCCCATGTGCCCAGCACCGGAAAATTCAAGGCATTCAAGCTCACGTCAGTAGCCGGCGCCTACTGGCGCGGCGACGCAAGCAACGAGATGCTACAGCGCATCCACGGCACAGCCTGGGGGTCGAAGAAGGACCTGAGCCTGTACCTGCAGCGCCTCGAGGAAGCCGAGAAACGCGACCACCGCAAGCTGGGCAAGCAGTTGGCGCTCTTTCATTTCCAGGAAGAGGCGCCAGGTATGCCATTCTGGCACCCGAAGGGCTGGACGCTGTACCAGACCATTCAGGACTACGTCCAGGAGAAGCAGCGCAAGTACGACTATCTGGAGATCAGGACGCCGCAACTGGTGGATTACTCCCTGTGGGAGAAGTCCGGCCATGCCGCCAAGTTCGCCGAGGAGATGTTCCATGTCGAATCGGACAACCGCATGTACGCGATCAAGCCTATGAATTGTCCCTGCCACGTGCAGGTGTACAACCAGGGGTTGAAGAGCTACCGGGACCTGCCGCTGCGCCTGGCCGAGTTTGGCTCCTGCCACCGTTACGAGCCCTCCGGCAGCATGCACGGCCTGATGCGGGTGCGCAGTTTCGTCCAGGACGACGGCCACATCTTCTGCACCGAGGAGCAGATCCAGTCGGAGGTCGCCGACTTCATGGCCATGCTGTTCGAGGTCTATCACGACTTCGGCTTCGACGAGATCCTGTTGCGCCTGTCCACACGCCCGGAGAAGCGGGTAGGGGCGGACGAGTTGTGGGACAAGGCCGAGCAGGCGCTCAAGGATGCCCTGGAGGCCACCGGGCTACCCTGGGAACTGCAGCCTGGCGAGGGCGCCTTCTACGGTCCCAAGATTGAGTACTCCCTGAAGGACTGCATGGGCCGCATCCAGCAATGCGGCACTATCCAGGTGGACTTCTTCACACCGGGACGCCTGGGAGCCCACTATATTGACGAGGATAGCAACAAGCGCGAGCCCGTCATGCTGCACCGGGCGGTGCTGGGCTCCTTCGAGCGCTTCATCGGCGTACTCATCGAGCATTTCGCCGGCGCCATGCCCACCTGGCTGGCTCCGGTCCAGGTTGTGGTGATGAATATTACCGACAAACAGGCGGATTACGCCGTAGAATTGAAAGAATCCTTGAAAAACAAGGGCTTCAGGATTGAAGCGGACTTGAGAAATGAGAAGATCGGCTTTAAAATCCGCGAGCACACGCTACAGAAGGTTCCTTATCTGCTGGTTATTGGCGATAAGGAGGTGGAAGCGGGCACAATGGCGGTACGCACACGCGGAGGTGACGACCTGGGAGCGATGACATTTGAAGACTTTTGTGATCACTTGCACCAGGATATTGCCCGGCTTGGTCGTAGTGAGGCGAAGTCAGCGCAAGAGGCGGCCGAGTAAAATTGGAGGAATGGCATCGTAATGAGGTTCAGCGTTCGCGCATATCATGAGGAGTAATCCCAAGAAAACTGCCATCAATGAGCACATTGAGGCCGAGCAGGTACGCTTGGTCGGAGCAGACGGAGAGCAGGTCGGTATCGTTTCAATCGAGGAAGCGCTTGAAGCGGCCGCCGAAGCCAAACTTGATCTGGTGCTGATTGCACCGGATGCAGACCCGCAAGTCTGCAAGATCATGGATTATGGCAAACACGTCTTTGACCTGAAGAAGGAGCGGACTGCAAACAAGAAGAAGCAGCGCCGTACCCAGGTCAAGGAGGTCAAATTCAGACCAGGGACGGAAGAGGGGGATTATCAGGTAAAACTACGCAACCTGATACGTTTCCTTGACGATGGGGACAAGACCAAGGTATCGCTGAGATTCCGCGGTCGGGAAATGGCCCATCAGCATCTTGGCATGGAGCTGGTAAACCGGATTCGCGAGGATCTGGCTGAACACGGCGCTGTGGAACAGGAACCCAAGATGGAAGGTCGGCAGATCGTCATGGTTCTGGCGCCGACCAAGAAGCGCAGTTAGCCGTAGTCATTACTGCTCCCGCGAGCAGTTTGTAAAAGGTTCAGCGCCCTGCAATCGCCCGTGAATCGGCTGAAGCCGATCCGGCCGGAGGGGGCTGGCCTTTTTGATTATGGGTGATTGCAGAATATTTATTAAAAATCCCGTTACGGGATAAATGCGGAGTTCGAAAAGTGAGTGTAGGAAAACTGAAAACCCATCGTGGTGCCGCGAAACGGTTCAAGAAAACCGGTTCCGGTCTCAAGCGCAAGAGCGCTTACAAGAGTCATATCCTGACCAAGATGACTACCAAGCGAAAGCGGCAGTTGCGTGGCACGAGTGCGATACATCCCAGTGATGTCCCCGCCGTCAAGCGTATGCTTCGCGACAACTGATTCTTAGACAGGAGATAGAAAATGGCTCGAGTCAAACGAGGCGTTGTCGCCAATCGTCGCCACAAGAAAGTCCTTAAAAAGGCCAAGGGCTACTACGGTGCCCGCAGCAGGATCTACCGCGTCGCCAATCAGGCCGTCACCAAGGCCGGTCAGTATGCCTATCGCGATCGTCGCACCAAGAAGCGTGTGTTCCGCGCCCTGTGGATCACCCGCATCAATGCCCAGGCGCGCGAGAACGGCCTTACCTACAGCCAGCTAATTGCCGGCTTGAAGAAGGCCAACATCGAGATTGATCGTCGTGTCCTGGCCGACCTGGCCGTGCATGACAAGACGGCATTCAGCGCCATCGCCGATCAAGCCAAAGCCAACCTCGCGGCCTGATTCGTCGGCGGGCTCGGCGCATGGCTGACACCGAATCCCTGACCCGGGAAGCACTGGACGCGATTGCGGCCTCGGGCGACGAAAAGTCGCTCGATGACCTGCGTGTGCACTACCTGGGCAAGAAAGGGATACTCACCGCGCAGTTGAAATCCCTCGGCCAGCTTCCGGCCGAGGAGCGCCCGGCCGCGGGTGAGAAAATCAACGCCGCCAAGCGCCGGGTCCAGGAGGCCATCGAGACACGCAAACAGGCTCTGGTGGCGGCGCAGCTCGATGCGCGCCTGGCCGTGGAGGCTATCGATGTAACCCTGCCTGGCCGGAGTCAGAGCCCGGGTGGCTTACACCCCATCACCATCACCATCGAGCGCATCACCGAGATCTTCCGCCAGGGCGGCTACGAGGTGGCCGAGGGGCCGGAGATCGAGGATGAGTACCACAACTTCGAGGCGCTCAATATCCCCGCCCACCATCCCGCCCGGGCCATGCATGACACCTTTTATGTGAGGCCCGGCATGGTCTTGCGTACCCATACCTCGCCGGTGCAAGTGAGGGTTATGGAAAACGGTAGCCCACCCATTCGTGTCATCTGTCCGGGGCGCGTCTACCGCTGCGACTCCGACCTGACCCACACGCCCATGTTTCATCAGGTGGAGGGGCTGGTCATCGATGAGAACATCCGCTTCTCGGACCTCAAGGGCACCGTCGAGGAGTTTCTGCACAGCTTCTTCGAGGCAGAATTGCCAGTGCGCTTCCGGCCTTCCTACTTCCCCTTCACCGAACCTTCGGCGGAGGTGGACATGGGCTGCGTGAGCTGCGGCGGCAAGGGCTGCCGCATCTGTGGCCAGTCCGGCTGGCTCGAAGTGGCCGGCTGTGGCATGGTGCATCCGCGGGTGTTGGAGATGTCGGGGATCGACCCGCAGCGATTCAGTGGTTTCGCCTTCGGCTTCGGCGTGGAGCGCATGGCCATGTTGCGCTATGACGTGAGCGATCTGCGCACTTACTTTGAGAACGACCTGCGCTTCCTGCGCCAGTTCAACTAGACAGCCGATGAGGTGACAGTAGCATGATTTTCAGCCGCAACTGGCTACGGGAATGGGTACCGTTTACCGACAGTGACGCGGAGCTGATCGAGAAGCTCACCATGGCGGGCCTGGAGGTGGACGGCGTCAGCCCGGTGGCGCGCACCCTCAAGGGCATCGTCGTGGCGACCGTTACCGAGGTGCAGCCTCATCCCGATGCCGAGAAGCTGAGTCTGTGTACAGTCGATGCCGGTGGTGACAGCTGCCGGGTCGTGTGCGGTGCGCCCAATGTTCGCCAGGGCATGAAGGTGCCATTTGCCACACTCGGTGCCGAGATCCAGACCCCCGGCGAAGACAAGCCCTTCAAGATAAAGAAAGCGAAGCTGCGCGGCGTGGAATCCGAGGGCATGCTCTGTTCCGCCGAGGAACTCGGCCTGGAAGAGAAGTCGGCCGGCTTGCTCGAACTGCCGGCCGACGCTCCCGTCGGTGCCGATGTCTGTGACTATCTCGGGCTGAATGACGTCAGCATCGAGCTGGACCTGACCCCTAACCGTGGCGACTGCCTCGGCATCGCCGGCATCGCCCGTGAGGTGGGTGTGCTCACCGGCGAGGCCGTGACGGCAGCGGAATTCACTCCCGTGGCAAGCAGCATCGAGGACGAGTTCCCGGTGCGCATCAGCGCGCCCGACGGCTGCCCCCGCTATCTCGGTCGCGTGGTCCGGGGCGTCGATCTGGAGGCGGAGACGCCGCTATGGATGAAGGAGAAGCTGCGCCGCTGCGGCCTGCGCTCCATCGATCCCATCGTCGATGTCACCAACTACGTCCTGCTGGAACTCGGCCAGCCCATGCACGCCTTCGACCTGGCGAAGCTGTCAGGACACATCGACGTGCGCATGGCCAGGGGAGGGGAAAGGCTGACCCTGCTGGACGGCAAGGAAGTGACCCTGACAGAGGACATCCTCGTGATCGCCGACGCCGACAAGGCGGTGGCCATGGCGGGGATCATGGGTGGCCTGGACACGGCCGTCACCGAAGCCACTGCCGATGTGTTCCTGGAATGCGCCTTCTTCGCGCCGCTCACCATCTCCGGTAAGGCCCGGGCCCATGGCCTGCACACCGACGCCTCGCACCGCTATGAGCGGGGCGTGGACTATACGCTGCAAGGAAAGGCGCTGGAGCGGGCTACGGCGCTGCTCCTGGAGATCGCCGGCGGCCGTGCCGGACCCGTGGTGGAGGCCACCGGGACCCTGCCCGAGGCGCCGCGCGTGCGGCTCGAACTCGCCAATGTGCCACGCCTGCTGGGTGTGGAGATCGCTGCCCGGGAGATCGAGGCAATCTTTGCCCGCCTCGGCCTGCGCCTGGAGTCCAGCGACGCCAGCGCGATCACCGTGCGCGTGCCCGCGCATCGCTTCGATCTGGCCATCGAGGCCGATCTGATCGAGGAACTGGCGCGGATCTACGGCTATAACAACATTCCCAGTACCCACGGCCTGGACAGTTCCCGGCTCGGCGCCCACAGCGAGAGCCGCCTCGGTCTCGGCCGGCTGCGCGCATTGCTGACCGACCATGGCTACCAGGAGGTCATCACCTACAGCTTCATCGATCCGGCTCTGGCGCGCACGCTGGCAGACGGTGAGAACGTTGCCATCAGTCTGCAGAATCCGTTGTCCGAAGAGCTGTCGCTGATGCGCACCAGCCTGCTGCCGGGACTGGTCAGCACCCTGCGCTACAACCAGAATCGTCAGCAGGAGCGGGTGCGTCTATTCGAGTGTGGCCAGGTCTATCGCCAGGACGGTGAAGACATCGTCCAGGAGAACCGCCTCGCCGGCCTGCTCCAGGGCGCGCGCCAGCCCGAGAACTGGGCAGGCGACGGCGAGCCGGTGGATTTCTACGACGTGAAAGCCACGGTGGAGGCGCTGCTGGGGCAGGGCCGGCGCCGGGGACAGTTCCGCTTCGCCCCTGCGGCTCAGCTCCCGTTCCATCCCGGCCGGTGTGCTCGCATCAGCAGCGACGACGGTCGCCTGGTGGGCCATGTCGGAGCCCTGCACCCGGCCATTCAGCGGCAGCTGGGGCTGAGCGGCGATGCCTATCTGTTCGAGCTGCGCCAGGAAGCCCTGCTGGAAGCGCGTATTCCCCAGGCGGCACCCCTGTCGAAGCATCCGGAGGTGAGTCGTGATCTTGCTATTATCGTGGGAGAGGAGGTGTTGGCGGGGGATATTCTCGCCCTGGTTCGTGCCCATGCCGGCGAGTATCTGACCAGTTTGAGAATATTTGATGTTTATCAAGGGGATGCAGTCGCAAAAAACGAAAAAAGTCTGGCTCTGGGCTTGACGTGGCAGCATCCTTCGCGCACTCTTAGCGACCAGGAGATAATTGCAATAATTGGTAGCTGCATCAACGCACTACAAGAACAATTTAATGCAAATTTGCGGAATTAGCCGGGGGGTCTGAAGATGGCGGACGGTGCACTCACGAAAGCCGACATGGCAGAACGCCTGTTCGAGGAGCTGGGGCTGAACAAGCGGGAAGCCAAGGAAATCGTCGAGCAGTTCTTCGAAGAGATTCGCCTTTCCCTGGAGCGCAACGAACAGGTTAAACTGTCCGGCTATGGCAATTTCGATCTGCGGGACAAGAAGCAGCGCCCCGGACGTAACCCCAAGACCGGTGAAGAGATTCCCATCAAGGCACGCCGAGTAGTCACGTTCAGGCCCGGACAGAAACTGAAGGCGAGAGTGGAAGGCTATGCTGGAACCGAAGAATAACGACGAATTACCCCCGATTCCGCCCAAGCGCTACTTCACCATCGGCGAGGTTGGCGAGCTGTGTGCGGTCAAACCGCACGTGCTGCGCTACTGGGAGGCGGAATTCCCGCAACTGAAGCCCGTCAAGCG
>JBBDSI010000094.1:0-1201 GCA_040905005.1 Pseudohongiellaceae bacterium | reverse complement strand
CAACCTTTCCGCAAGACCATTCGGGGCGTAGCGCAGTCTGGTAGCGCACTACACTGGGGGTGTAGTGGTCACAGGTTCAAATCCTGTCGTCCCGACCATTTCTTTCGAATCCTGTGCCAGATTGGGGGTTTCTCCTGCCTCAATGCTGACAATCAGAGAATTCTTCAGCGCTTGCTGATTCGCAGTCTCGAGTCCCTTTTCAGGCCCTGCTGGGTGGGTTAAGAACTCATCACTTCATTCCATCCAACATGCCAGTCAGGTCCTTGATGGATTTCTGCAGGCTATTGAAGGTCTCTTCGTTGACCCTGCCGCCCGCGCCGGCACCTCCAGGTTTTAGCATTGGGCATTAACGACGAGGACAGTGCGTGGCTATGCCAGTACGCCAGCGAATTGCCTACCAGGTGACCGATAGCCCGGTTGTCGTGCTTAGCAACGCTGGGTCGCAAGCGCTTCAATTCGGACCGGCCAGATGTCGCGCTTCGATCCTTTCGAAGTGTGACTGCCGGGCCTCGATGTCGTCGAGATATTCTAGAATGGCCTCGAGGAGATAGTATTCGACTGAATGACCGGTACGTAGCGCCAGCATGTCGAGACGGTCTTCTATGTCCTCGGGGAGCCGGACTGGACAAACGAGTGCCATACGATTCCCTCCGAATGCGAGTTAGTCACTATCGGGACAGGCGCTTGTCCTCGCGAGGGAGGGCATACATCCCTGTATGCTGAGCGGCTATCCCTGCCAGTGTTGACTCTAGGAAAAGTGGGCCGCGAATTCGAGTTGACAACAAACAGACACGCCTGTGACCGGCGTCAAGTGAAGTGCAATCGGGGAGGGACATCGAGGGGCGCGGCGATGCACACGAGGGGATGGAGGGGCGCTTTAGTCGGGCGTTGACCGGGACGCCTGCGCGCTGCCTGGTAGCTTATCAACCAGGAAGAAATAGGCGGCAAAAACGGCGAGAAAGGCGGCGAACAGCAATTGCTCCGGCACCCCATAGACGAGACCGGCCAACCCCAGCGATCCGAACAGCAGGGCGCAGGCCAGGAGAATGCCGACGACCTGACCCTCACGCAGGCCCAGGCGCAACAGTTGATGGTGCAGGTGATCGTGACCGGCGGCAAATGGCGAGGCGCCACGCAACGGGCGCTTGATCAGCAGGTTCACCGTATCCAGCAGCGGCACGGCGAGAAACCACAGGGCGTG
>JBBDSI010000093.1:2966-9086 GCA_040905005.1 Pseudohongiellaceae bacterium | reverse complement strand
CCGTAAGCGTTTGACCCTGCTGACATTCCATGACTATTCACATCAAGACGCCGGAAGACATCGAGAAAATGCGTGTGGCGGGCCGCTTGGCGGCCGAGGTGCTGGAGATGATCGGCGACTACGTCGAGCCGGGGATCACGACCGGCGAACTGGACCGCATCTGCCACAAGTACATCACCGAAGTGCAGCAGGCGACCCCGGCGCCGCTGAACTACAACGGCTTTCCCAAGTCCATCTGCACCTCGGTCAACCACGTCATCTGCCACGGCATTCCCAGCGATGACAAGACGCTGAAATCCGGCGACATCCTCAATATCGACGTCACCGTCATCAAGGACGGCTATCACGGCGACACCAGCAAGATGTTCTGCGTCGGCGACGTGCCGGAGCACGCCAGGCGGCTGATCCGGGTCGCCCAGGAGTGTATGTACAAGGCCATTGCCATCGTCAGGCCGGGCATCACCCTGGGCGACATCGGCCACATCATTCAGCAGCACGGCGAGGCGCATAACTACGCCATCGTCCGCGAATACTGCGGCCACGGCATCGGCCGCGTCTTTCACGAAGAACCCCAGGTGCTGCATTACGGGCAGCCCAACACCGGCCTGCGCCTGGTGGAAGGCATGGCCTTTACCATCGAGCCCATGCTCAATGCCGGCAGCCGCTACACCAAGCTGTCCAGGCACGATGGCTGGACCGTCACCACCAGGGATCGACGCCTGTCCGCCCAGTGGGAACACACCCTCGCAGTAACGGCCGACGGCCATGAGGTGTTCACCCGGCGCAGCGAAGAGAACCTGGAAGAGAGCCTGTGAGTTTCGACAGCCTCTCCATCACCGACCTCGAAGTGCAGGCCGACTCTCAGCCCGACCGCGAGCTGCTGGATCTCGATGCCCTCTCGGCGGCGGTGGCCGCGGCGGGTAATCCCATCCCGGTGTTGCGCGACGCCATCATGCAGGCGGGCAAGATCCTCGATAACCGCTATCTGCAGAATCTCAACATCACCGACATCGTCAGGGGCCGGGCCTGGGTCGTCGATGAGGTACTGCGCCTGGCCTGGCAACTGCAGGACTGGCCCGACCGCAAGGACATCGCCCTGGTGGCCGTCGGTGGCTACGGCCGCGGCGAGCTGCTGCCCCACTCCGACATCGACCTGCTGCTTCTCACCCGCCGCGACCGCAACCAGAAATACAAGGACTCCATCGGCAGCTTCCTGACCCTGTGCTGGGACATCGGCCTGGAGATTGGCCAGAGCGTGCGCTCCATCAAGCAGTGCCGACAGGAGGCCGCGAAGGACCTTACCGTGGTGACGGCGCTGATGGAGTCACGCACCCTGACGGGTCCCGAGCAGCTACGGGACGAGATGCTGGTCGCCATCAGCAACAAGCGGGTGTGGCCGACCAAGAAATTCGTGCGCGCCAAGCTGGAGGAACAGGCCGCGCGGCACCGCAAGTACCACGACGTCGATCACGCGCTGGAACCCAACGTCAAGACCTCGCCCGGCGGCCTGCGCGATATCCAGACCATCGCCTGGGTGGCGAAGCGCCACTTCGGCGCCAGCTCCTTCAAGGATCTGGTGGAACTGGGTTTCCTCAAGCCCGCCGAGGAAGCGATGATCAACAAGGGGCAGCAGTTCCTGTGGAAGCTGCGCTACGGGCTGCACTATCTTGAGGGCCGCTGCGAGGATCGCCTGCTGTTCGACAAGCAGCGGGAACTGGCGCGCCTGTTTGGCTACGAGGACGACGACAAGAGCCTGGGCGTGGAGAAGCTCATGCAGCAGTACTATCGCGCCGTGGCCAACCTGCGCGAGCTCAATGATGTGCTGTTGCAGCACTTCGACGAGGCCATCCTGCGCGCCGGCGAGCGCGAGACCATCAAACCGCTGAACAATCGCTTCCAGATGCACAACGACTACATCGAGGTGAAATACCCGGAGGTTTTCCAGCGCTTCCCGTTCGCGCTGCTGGAGATCTTCGTGTTGATGGCGCAGAACCCGGACATACTGGGCATCCGCGCCTCCACCATCCGCCTGATCAGGGACAACCGGCGCCTGATCGACGACGACTTTCGCACCGATATCCGCAACGTCAGCCTGTTCATGGAACTGCTGCGCTCGCCGCACCAGATGACCCTGCATCTGCGCCGCATGGCCCGCTACGGACTGCTCGGTCGCTATCTGCCGGAGTTCGGCCAGATCACCGGGCAGATGCAGCATGACCTGTTCCACATCTACACGGTGGATGCCCACACCCTGCAGGTGGTGGAGAACATGCGCCGTTTTCTGTTGCCGGAGGCCGAGGAACGCTATCCCATCGCCGCGCAACTGGCGCGTAACCTGCCGAAGATCGAGCTGCTTTACATCGCCGGCCTCTATCACGATATCGCCAAGGGCCGGGGCGGCGACCACTCGGAGCTCGGCAGGGTCGATGCGGAGAATTTCTGTCGCCGCCACCACCTCAGCAACTGGGACATGAAGCTGGTGTCCTGGCTGGTGGACAAGCACCTGCTGATGTCCATGACCGCCCAGCGCAAGGACATCAGCGACCCGGACGTGGTGCGGGAATTCGCCGAACTTGTCGGCGACAAGCTGCACCTCGATTACCTGTACTCCATGACCGTGGCCGACATCTGCGCCACCAACCCGGAGCTGTGGAATAGCTGGCGGGCGGCGCTGATGCACCAGCTCTACTACAACACGCGGCGCGCGCTGCGCCAGGGCCTGGACAACACCGTCGACCGCGAGGAGCGTATCGCCGACCGCAAGGAGTCGGCCCGCGGCCGGCTGCATGGCGTCGGCCTGAGCGACTCACAGATCGATGCCGTCTGGGCCAATGCCGATGACGAGTACTTCGTGCGCGAGTCGGCGGACAATATCGCCTGGCATACCGAGGCGATCGCCACCCATGATTCCGCCGAACCACTGATCTCCTTCCGGGAGATGGCACAGGGTCAGGTCAATGCCGGCATCACCCAGGTCTTCATCTACACGCGCAACGCCGACTTCCTGTTCGCCAACTCGACCGCGGCGTTCGAGCAACTGCACCTGAACATCCACGGCGCCCGCATCTTCACCTCCACCAACGACTACTGCATGGACACCTACGCGGTCCTGGAGAACGACGGTCAGCCGGTGGGTGACAAGCCGCAGCGCCTGGAACAGATCCGCGAGGTGCTGCGCCGCAATCTCGCGGCCGGCCACCGGCCCATGGCCCCGTCGCGGGTGCGGCGTACGCGCAAGGAGCGCTATTTCGCCAAGCCGATCGAAGTCAGCCTCAGCAACCCGGCCAACAAGGCGTTCTCCGCGCTGGAAGTGAACTGCCCCGACCAGCCCGGCATCCTGGCCAGTGTCGGCAAGGTGCTGGCCGAACGCGACATCAATCTCAAGGATGCGCGTATCACCACGCTGGGCGAGCGGGTCGAGGACTTGTTCTTCATCACCGATCGCAATGGCCGGCAAGTGACGGAGCAGGCGGACCGCGATGCACTACTGGCCGCCATCAAGGAAGCACTGGAAGAAAGACTGAGCGACTGATGACATTGATCAAAGGACCCTGCATTCTCTACGGCATCGCCAATTGCGATACCATGCGCAAGACACGCAAGTGGCTGGACGCGCGGCACATCGACTACCGCTTTCACGACTACCGCAAGGACGGCTGTGACGCGGCTCTTGTGCGCGAGTTCCTGCGCCATTTCGAAGCCGAGGCGCTGATCAATCGGCGCGGCAGCACCTGGCGACAGTTACCCGAGAGTGCGCGTGCCGATCTGGACGACGCACGCGCCATAGAACTGATGGTGGCACATCCGGCACTGATCAGGCGCCCGCTGCTGCGCATCGACAAACAATGGCTGTCAGGCTTCGACGAGGAACGCCTGGCAGCCCTGTTAACCTGAACCGACATACACCGAACATAAACCGAGCGAATGGACCCGGACATGAGTGCAACTACCCTACACAGTTACGGCTTCGGCCTGGCGACCCAGAATTCACGCGCGGAGATCATCGAGGTCTTCTACCCGCAGCCGCAAATCAAGCCGGACGCGGCCCTGGTCGCGGTGTTGAACGAACACGGCCCGGCGATCGGCGACAACGGCTATGTACAGCTCGACCAGTCACAACAGAACAGCCTGCTGCAGGCACTGGGCGATGCCGGCCAGAGCGAGGTGGTGGGCGTGCTGAGCCAGTTACGCGACAGCGAACAGCCGGTGCTCCTGTGCACGCTGCACAGCGACCAGCCACCGCAATCGGTGCCCGAGGCATACCTCAAGCTGCACCTGCTCTCGCACCGTCTGCTGCGGCCGCACGAGGTCAACCTTCAGGGCCTGTTCGGCGTATTGCATAACCTGGCCTGGACCAATGAGGGCGCCATCGCGCTGGATGAACTGCCGGCGCGGCAGATCGCCGCGCGCCGCCAGGGCAAAGTGCTCGACGTGCAATGCGTGGACAAGTTTCCGAAGATGACCAACTACGTGGTGCCGCGGGGCGTGCGCATCGCCGACACGGCCCGGGTACGCCTCGGCGCCTACATCGGCGAGGGCACGACGGTCATGCACGAGGGCTTCGTCAACTTCAACGCCGGCACCCTGGGCAAGGCCATGATCGAGGGCCGCATCTCGGCGGGTGTGGTGGTCGGTGAAGACAGCGACCTGGGCGGCGGTTGCAGCACCATGGGCACGCTCTCCGGCGGCGGCACCGAGATCATCTCGGTGGGTCGCAATTGCCTGATCGGCGCCAACGCCGGCATCGGCTTTCCGCTGCCCGACGGCTGTGTCATCGAGGCCGGCCTGTACGTCACGGCCGGCACCAAGATCAGCATCCTCGATGACAGAGGCGACCTGGTACGCACCGCCAAGGCCCGCGAACTGACGACGCTGACCAATCATCTGTACCGGCGCAACTCCATGAGCGGCGCGGTGGAGTGCCTGCCCCTGAAGAGCCAGGTGGCACTCAACGAAGAATTACACAGTCACAACTAGTTCAGTCACAACCAGGTCAGTCACAACCAGGTCAGTTGCGAGACAGAACATGACGGATACCCTCGCCCTCGCCAGATCGCTCATCGAACGGGCTTCGGTCACGCCCGAGGATGGCGGCTGCCAGGACATCATCGGCGCGCGCCTCGAGACGCTGGGATTTCGCGTCGAGCGCATGCCCTTCGGCGCGGTGAGCAATCTCTGGGCCGAGATCGGTACGCACGGCCCGCTGCTGGTGTTCGCCGGCCATACCGACGTGGTGCCCGCAGGCGATCCCGCCGAGTGGGACTCCGACCCCTTTCAAGCGAGCGAGCGCGACGGTTACCTGTACGGCCGTGGCGCCGCCGACATGAAGAGCAGTCTGGCCGCCATGGTGACCGCCGCCGAGCGCTTCTGCGCCCGCGGCCAGCCCGCGGGCAGGCTCGGCTTTCTCATCACCAGCGACGAGGAAGGCGTCGCCGTCGACGGCACGGTCAGGGTGATGCAGACCTTGCTCGAGCGCGCCGTGCAGATCGATTACTGCGTCGTGGGCGAGCCGAGCAGCAGCGCAACCCTGGGCGACACCATCAAGGTCGGCCGGCGCGGCTCGCTCAGCGGCCGGCTGCGCTTCCTCGGCAGCAAGGGTCACGTCGCCTACCCGCAGTTGGCCGACAACGCCGTCCACGGTGGTCTGTCCGCTCTCAACGAGCTGATTGTCCTGGAGTGGGATCGGGGCAACGCATACTTTCCGCCGACGTCCCTGCAGATCTCCAACGTGCGCGCCGGCGTCGGTGCCGGCAACGTCATCCCCGGGCGCATGGAGGTGGACTTCAACCTGCGCTTCTCCACCGAGACCGACGCCGCCACCATCAGGCAGCGCGTCGGCGAGCTGCTGGACCGGCATGGCTATCGCTATGAGATCGACTGGCAACTCTCCGGCGAGCCCTTCCTGACCCGCGCCCCGGAGCTGATCGCTGCGGCGACGGAGAGCATCGCCGACATCACGGGCGTCACGACCGAGTCCTCCACGGCCGGCGGCACCTCCGACGGTCGTTTCATCGCGCCTACAGGGGCCCAGGTGGTGGAACTGGGCCCGGTCAATGCAACTATCCACAAGGTGAACGAACGCGTGCGCATCGCCGACCTGGAGCCCCTGTCGCAAATCTA
>JBBDSI010000093.1:0-2866 GCA_040905005.1 Pseudohongiellaceae bacterium | reverse complement strand
ACAAGGTGAACGAACGCGTGCGCATCGCCGACCTGGAGCCCCTGTCGCAAATCTATGAGGCGCTCATGGAGAAGCTGCTGCGCGTCCAGGAATCATCCGGGTAAGTACCCTCCGCGCGAGACGGGGGTGTCTACTCAATCTCTACTCAATCTTCCTGCGCATCCGCGGCATTGGCGCGGTGGGTAAAATACACATCGTAGCGGTTGCTGCGTCCGCTGAACTGCAGATCCGGCTCTTGCGCTTCCAGATACGGGGAATGCCGCCCCCGCTTGACCACCACACGGCGCAGCGCGATGCCGCGCGCCAGAGCCATCAGTCCCGCGTTCTCTTCATTCTCGCCCGGCAGCAGCTCACTCTCGCCCAGTAACCGCTGCAGGGCCGACATGCCCTTCTTCACGCGCGCCGACTTGCGGCGCGGTGGAAACATCGGGTCCAGATACACCACATCGAAGTCCAGCCCCGTCAGCGTCGCCTGGCGCACGTCCTCACTCCGCAGCTCCAGCCTCTCCATGACCGGCGCCAGTTCCGCATGGGCAGCCGCCCGGCGCATGGCGTCGCGCAGGAGCGCGGCCACCACGGGCACGCGCTCAAAGGTCAGAACCCGGCAACCGTGACTGGCCAGCAGGAAGGCGTCGGTACCGAGCCCGGCGGTGGCATCGAGGACCCGTGGCCGCCTGGCGCCCTTGAGCCCGACCGCCTTGCCGAGACCCTGGCTCTTCAGGCCCTGACGCCGACGCCGGGTCAGCGCCGGACTGGAGAAATCCACGGTCACGCCGGTCGTCTTCTCACCATGACGGTACAGGGTCAGGCGGCCCTGTTCGAAGCGCAGGAAAAACTCCGCGTGCACACTCTGCTGCGGCGCCAGCAGCGGCAGGCCGAGCTCCTGCTGCAGAGCGCGTTCCACGGCATCGGCCTGCTCGCCCCGGCTGACGATGATCACGTCGCCGGTAGTCACGGCAGCCAGTAGAGACCCAGCAGGATAATGCCGAGCACGACCCGATACAGCACGAAGGGCAGAAAGCCGATGCGCTCGATCAGGCGCAGGAAGAAATGAATACAGGCATAGGCGACCACGGCCGCCAGGCTCGCGGCGTACAACAACAGCGGCCAGTCTGCGGTGGCAGCCCCCGAAGCCAGCAGATCGACGCCGCGCAGGGCGCCGGAGGCGAGGATGATGGGAATCGCCAACAGGAAGGAAAAGCGCGCGGCATCGCGCCTGCCCAGACCACAGAGCAGCCCGGCGGTCATGGTGATGCCGGAGCGGGACGTCCCGGGAATGAGCGCGAGTACCTGCGCGGCGCCGATGAACAGCGCTGTGCGCCAGCCAACGTCCTCCAGACTCCGCTCCGGAGTACGCACTCGGTCCGCCAGCCACAGCAGCAGAGCGAACAGGATCGACGTAGCACCGATGACCAGGGCCGAGCGGGCGTACTGCTCGATCCAGTCATTGAGCAGCAACCCGGCGATACCGGCGGGAATCGTCGCCGCGATGAGCAGCCAGGCCAGGCGCGCCTGTGGCGAGCGTTCACCGCCAAGACTGCCGCACCAGGCCAGAAACAGCGTCTGAACGTCGCGGCGAAAATACGCGAGCACCGCCACCAGCGTACCGACATGCACCGCCACATCAAAGGTCAGTCCCTGGTCAGGCCAGTCCAGCAGGATGGCGGGCAACAGCAGATGGGCCGAGGATGAGATCGGCAGGAACTCCGTGATGCCCTGTACCACGGCCAACAGAGAGATTTGCCAGTATTCGAGTTGTAGAGGGGTCATGAGCGCAGTCAGGAGTAATCCATCTCCTCCTTGATGTAATTGGGCAGGGCCTGCTCCGCGGGCACATAGCGCTCCTCGCGCCAACGCTCCCGAGCCAATTCACAGACAGCGTCGATAGCGCCAAGTAGCTCGCTTTGGCAGGTGACCGGTTCGACGCCGAGCAACTCGCCCAAGCGCTTCGTCCAGGCAGTGCCTGCAGCTCCCCACTCGCGAATGCCCAGCGTCGCCACTGCGGCAGCCAATTCTTGTGGTTCCCCGATCCATTCCTTATGCAGCGCCGTGACTTCCTCGCCGGGCGCGCAGCGATAGGCTCCGAGGTAGATCTCCGGAGCGCGCGCCGGCATCGCGACCAGCCAGTATTCGCTTGCGGGGGCCTGCATGGCGGCTTCCTTCGCGATCACGGCCAATGCCGACAAGGGGATGATCGGCAACTCGTTGGCCAGCGCCAGACCCTGGGCGACACCGACACCTATGCGCATACCGGTGAAGGAACCCGGGCCGGTGACGACTGCGACGGCGTCAAGCCCGGACAGGGAGACGCCACTCGCGTCCAGCAGTTCCTGGATCAGCGGCAACACCTGCTGGGCGGCCTGGCGCTCGGCCTTACTCTTCCGGAAGTGGCACATCCCGTCCAGACTGAGCGCGACGCTGCAGGGGGTGGATGCCGTGTTGATGGCCAGTAATCGGGTCATGGTGAGTGCAGTCGAGGTCGCATTGAAAGTGGCATTGAAAGTGGCATTGAAAGTGGCATTGAAAGTGGCCACGCATTAAACGCAAAAATCCCCCTTGCAGGCAAGAGGGATCAGCGAGAGGACATCCGGCGCCTGCGCGGGCAGCAGGCGCCGGATGTTATGGCTAAAGTAACTGTGGTACAGCCAGTGGCGTTATTTGCGCGCCACTCTCCGGCGAGCCGCTCGTTTCCTGGCTGCCGCAGACTGGGCGGGCGCAGCCGCTGTCTTCCTGGCAGCCTTCTTCCTCACAGCCTTCTTCTTGGCAACCTTTTTCCTGGCCCCTTTCTTCTTGGCCACCTTCTTCTTGGCTACCTTCTTCTTGGCTACCTTCTTCTTGGCTACCTTCTTCTTGGCTACCTTCTTCT
>JBBDSI010000092.1:2629-9158 GCA_040905005.1 Pseudohongiellaceae bacterium | reverse complement strand
TCCTAATTCAGTCCACGACGCTCCAGCAGCGGACCGATCTCGGGATCGCGGCCGCGGAAGTTCCGGAACAGTGTCATCGCTTCCTCGCTACCGCCCCGGGACAGCAGGGTCTGGCGGAAGTGACTGCCATTGTCGCGTGTGAGACCGCCATTCTCACGGAACCACTCCACGGTGTCGGCATCCAGAACCTCGCTCCAGATATAGGAATAATACCCGGCGGAATAGCCACCCATGATGTGTGAAAAATAAGTGACCCGATAGCGCGGCGGAATGTCGTCGTGGGCGATGCTGGCCTGCTGCAGGGCCTCGGCTTCAAAATTCATGACTTCCTCGGCCGTGGGCACTGCGTCCGGCGCCAGCTGGTGCAGCGCCTGGTCGACGATGGACGCGGCCAGGTACTCCGTCGTGGCAAAACCCTGATTGAAGGTGCGGATGGACAATACACGCTCGAGCAGGTCACGGGGCATGGGCTCGCCGGTCTCGTGATGGACCGCATAGTTCTCCAGCACCTCAGGCCAGGTAGCCCACATTTCATTGACCTGACTGGGATATTCCACGAAGTCCCTGGGCACGCGTGTGCCGGCGAAGTACGGGTATTCGACACTGGAAAACAGGCCATGCAGCGCGTGCCCGAACTCGTGGAACATGGTCGTGACCTCATCGAAGGTCAACAGTGTCGGCTCGCCCTCGGGCGGCTCGGTGATGTTCAGGTGATTGGCCACAACCGGCTGGGTATTGAGCAGATCACTCTGGGAGATATAGGCATTCATCCATGCCCCGCCCCGCTTGCTGGGCCTGGCATAGAAGTCGGCGATGAACAGCCCCAGCGTCGTGCCGACGTTATCGAATACTTCGAACACGCGCACGTCCTCCTGGTAGACGGGCAGATCGAAGCGCTCCTCGAAGCGGAGACCGAATAATTGCTCCGCCGCATGGAACACGCCGCGTTGCAGTACATTGTTCAATTCCAGGTACGGGCGCAGCTGATTCTCGTCATACTGAAAGCGCTGCTGCCGCAGCCGGTCGGTGTAATAGGCCCAGTCCCAGGCCTCCAGTTCGAAGTCGGCTTCCGCGGCATCGATCATCTCCTGCAGATCCGCCGCCTCGCGCTTGGCGTTGGCCATGGCCGGGCCGGTCAGCCCCGCCAGGCGCTGGTTGACCGCGGCGATGGTCTGCGCCGTCTGGTTTTCGAGTATGTACTCGGCATGGTTGGCGTAGCCCAGTAACTGTGCCCTTTCGGCGCGCAGGCGCAGGACGTTCACGAGTATCTCGCGATTGTCGAAGTCGCCGCCGCGGCTACCCCGGGACATTGACGTCTGCAGAATACGCTCGCGCAAGTCGCGGTTCTGCAGGCTCGACAGCACCGGTTGGCCCGACGTGTTCAGGAGCGGGATGACATAACTGCCCTGCAGACCCCGCGCAGCCGCCTCCTCTGCGGCCGCCTCGATGCGTGCCGGCGACAGCCCGGTCAGTTCCTCCCGGGATTCCACGACGATGGCCAGGTCGTTTACCTCACTGAGTACGTTTTGACTGAAGTCGGTCTCCAGCGTGGCAATCTCGCCATTGATCTCCTTCATGCGCTGCTGTTGCTCCGGGGTCAGCGCGGCGCCGGCGCGCACGAAATCGACGAAATAGCGCTCCAGCAGGCGCTGTGACTCGGGGTCGAGTGCCAGGCTGTCGCGACGCTCGTACAGGGACTCGATGCGCGCGAACAGCTCCCGGTTCAACAGAATACTATCGTCATGGGACGCCAGGCGTGGGGCGAGTTCCTGCTCCAGCGCGCGGATAGCATCATTGGTATGGGCGCTGGAGAGGGCGTAGAACACATTGGCGACGCGATCGAGAAGCTGGCCGGAGAGTTCCAGGGGCACGATGGTATTGGCGAAGGTCGGTGCGGCATCCTGGTTGGCGATCGCTTCGACTTCCGTGAGCTGTTCCGCCATGCCACGCGCGAAAGCCGGCAGGTAATGGGCATTTTCGATCCGGTCGAACTGTGGGTAGTTCAGATACAGCGGACTCTCCGCGAAGAAGGGATTGAACTCCGCTGCGTCTTGCTGAACATCTTGCATCGACGCTTCCTCGCTTACAGTTTCCATGGATTGAGAATCCGGAGCCGGGTCCGAGCAGGCGTAGAGACCGATAGCCGGGACAAGAATCAGGGTTCGTATAAGGGTTGTAATCAGGGTCCTGGGGGCTTTCATGGTGACAGGTTTCCGCGAATGATCCGAATCGCCTATCTCACACGGAATTCCAGCCATAGTCAACAAAGGCTCCCGCCCACCCTCGCGTCGTCGCAGTCATGCCGTATAATGCGTGTCTCGATTTCTCAAGGGACGCCTGTCTGCGGCGCCGGCTCACTGCTCTGTCATGCCTTCAAGAATTCTAACCCCACGCCTTACCTGCCTGCTTGTCGGCCTGCTCTTCGGTCTCTCGTTCGCTCTCAGCCAGACCGTCCTAGCGGCGGAACTCAATATCACCGAGAACCAGCTTCCCGTGAACCTGGGTCAGTATCTCGATCACTACGAAGACGCGGGCGGCGACCTGACCATCACCGAGGTAATCGATGGCGACCTCCCCTGGCAACGTTCGACCCAGGCTATCCCTACACTGGGTTTTTCCTCTTCCGCACATTGGTTCTACGTTGAACTCACTAATACGCGCACTTTCGCTAGCGAGGTGGTCCTGACACTACAGTCGGCCACGCTGGATCAGGTGGAATTTTATATCGTACGCGACAGCCGCGTTGTCGCACAGACTCGCGTCGGCGATACCATCAGTTTCTCGGAACTGGACCAGCCCTACCGGATTCCACTGGTTCCGTTTGCACTCGCAGAGGACGGCAACCCGACCCGGGTCTATCTGCGCGCCCAGTCCCGCTCCGGTATCGAGATGCCCCTGAGCCTCACGACCATGCGTTTGCTGGCCATGCAACAGCAATCGGAACTGACCTTCTTCGGTGCCTTCTTCGCCTTCTTCTTCATCAGCTTCTGTGCCTGCGCCATCCTGTATTACAACCTCAACGACCGCAAGTTTCTCGGCTATACACTGTTCTTCGGCAGCGCTATCCCCTTCTTCCTTGCCCAGACAGGCATGGGTCGCGTCTGGCTCTGGGGAGAGTTCGCCCAGGCCAATAACCGCATCGCCTATCTCTCCGCCACCCTGCTTATCGTTAGCCTGTGTCAGCTCGGTACAGCGCTGAGTCTGGATTGGAGATTTCGCGACTCGGTTAACCTCGTTCTCCGCTTCATCTGCTGGCTGATGCTGCCGACGGCGCTGTATTTTCTCGTCATCCCCATCGACCAGATCGGTTCGGAGATCGTGCTGACACTGATGGCGGCGGGATTCCTCGTTGCCGTCACAGTATCCGTGATGACCGGCGTCACCGCCTTTCAGGGCTCGCGCGCGGCACTCTACCTCTTCCTCAGCTATCTGCTCGTCATTATCGCCTACAGTTCATTCCTGGTTTATAAACTGGTTTTCCTGGAACGAACCAGCAACAATCCGATAGTCGCCGAAGTGCTCGTAGTGGTGGCCGGATTCATGTTACTGATGTCGCTCTATGAGGTTGTGCGCAGCAAGAATGATGAGCTCAGGCAGGTGCGCCTGGAGACTCGCGCCAAGGCCGACTTCCTGCGCAATGTATCCCGGGAATTCCTGACGCCGGTCCATCTGATCCTGGCCAATTCCAAGCGCCTGATGGCCGCGCAGTCCAACAAGCTTGACGCTCCCACCAGGCAACACATGGATACGGTGATCAAGCAGAGCGACCATCTGCACAACCTGATAAACGATCTGCTGGAAATGGCTGAACTGGAGTCCGAGAGCTTCGAGCCCCGGTTCGAGCTGGTGGATATGCCGCACTTCCTGGCCGAAGTGAAAGACATGATGCTGCCGTCCGCCATGGAGAAGGGACTGGAGCTATGTACCAGTTATGCCTCGGCGAAACTCCTGGTGCAGACCGATCGCCCCCGCCTGCAGCACGCACTCATTAACATACTGACCAACGCCATCAAGTACACGGACAAGGGATCCATCACCATCGCCTACAAGGCAGTTTACTTTCGCCGCCGCCTCGGCATCGAGATCATTATCAGTGATACCGGGCGCGGCATGAGTCAGGATTTCCAGAAGCGCATGTTCGAGGAATTCGCCAGGGAACAGCAGGAGTCGGAGAAAGACCCGCAAGGTACTGGGCTCGGCATGGTGATCGTCAGGCGTGTCATGGAGAAGCTGGGGGGCGAGATCAGTTTTTCCTCCTCCCTCGGCGAAGGGACCCAGTTCTTCATTCGCCTGCCTCTGCGTGTCGTGACGGACTAGGAGCCTGTCGGGGATTATAATCCAGTTCTATCGCCATTCGCTCACGCGCCCAGTTGCCGCGCAAGATCGAGAAAATCGCTGGCGGTATAGTCAAAATCACCGTCGGGATTGGTATCGACCGGTCGGCCCGGACCCCGCTCGAGCGGACGGATCACATAGGCAGTACGCAGGCCGGCGCGGGCGGCGGCGCGCAGGTCGCCGGGGTGTGCCGCCACCATCATCACCTGCTCTGGCGGCAGACTCAGCAGATCGGCGGCCTTGAGATAGGCCTCCGGGTCGGGCTTGTAGTGGCCGGCCAATTCCGCCGATAGCACCGCATCCCAGGGTAGTCCGGCGTTCTTCGCCATATTGGTCAGCAGGGATACGTTGCCGTTGGAGAGCGTGGTGATGACGTATCGCGTCTTCAGGCGGTTCAGCCCGGCGACAGTATCGGGCCATGGCATCAGCCGGTGCCAGACGCGGTTGAAGTCCGCCAGTTCGGCTTCACTCAAACCGGTGAGTCCGAACTCCACTACCAGTTCGTCCAGTATCATGCGGTGCAGGTCGTCCAGTTTAGTCCACGGCAGCTCGCCGCTGCGCACCCGATTCATCGCCGGTCCGTAGCCGGAGCGCCAGCGGTCGGCGAACTCGGCCCAGTCGATATCGTAGCCTTTACGCGCCGCCAGCAATTGCCCCTCGCGGATGATGGACCCGCGCCAGTCAACCACAGTGCCGAACACATCGAAAGTCAGGGCCTTGACCTGATCGGCGACGCCGCGTTGCGCGTGCACCGCGGACCACGGCAGCGCCAGCAGCAGACTGCCCCCGAGCGCGGCCCGCAGCAGCAGGCGGCGGCGATGATCTATATCGGGGTCGGAAGAGACCGTGAGCGGTTCCGGGAAGGTCATGCGCGACACCTCGCTGGGGCGCTGACGGGGTGATGCCGCGCCGTGTTGGGCTGACCCCTCTGGTCAGGTCAGAGGGTCCCTATGACGTTAGCACAGCTTCCTGCTACTATCATCCGCGGAAGCCAGCCAGACGGCGCCGCCTGCCCTTCATGCCTGACACAAAGCATGCCTGACACGATGACAAGCGAAATCGATATCGACCGCGTCCGTGCGGACTGCCCGGCCTGCGAGGAACGCATCCATTTCAATAATGCCGGCGCCGCCCTGAGCCCACAATCGGTACTGGAGGCGGTGATCGATTACCTGCGCCTCGAGCAGCGGGTGGGGGGTTATGAAGCGGCGCGGCAGTGCGCCGCCGATCTCGCTGCATTCTACCCGGCCCTGGCGCGCCTGCTGCACTGTCGCGAGGACGAAATCGCCTTCATGGAAAACGCCACGCGCGCCTGGGACATGGCCCTGCACGCGATCGACTGGCGCGCCGGTGATGAGATCATCACCGCCAGCAACGAGTATGCCAGCAACTACCTCGCCCTGCTGCACCTCGCCCGACGTCGGGGAGTGGTCCTGCGTGTTACTCCCCTGGATGATTGCGGGCGCCTCGACCTGGCCGCCCTCGAGGCGTCCATCAACGATCGCACCCGCGCCCTCGCCCTGACTCACGTCGCCAGCCAGCGCGGCGACATTCAGCCCGCGGCCAGCGCGGGACAGCTGGCACGTAAACACGGCCTGCTGTACTTGCTGGACGCCTGCCAGTCGGCCGGGCAGATGGAACTCGATGTCGAAAGCCTCGGCTGCGACTTTCTTGCCGGCACCGGACGCAAGTACCTGCGCGGCCCGAGAGGCACGGGATTCCTTTACGTACGCAAGTCGCGCCTGGACGACCTCGATCCGGTCTTCATCGACTTGCACGCGGCGCGCTGGATCGCTCCCGAGAGATACGAGTGGGTCCCGGGCGCAGTGCGCTTCGAGACCTTCGAGCGCTCCCTGGCCGGGCAGTTGGGCCTGGCCCGGGCCGTGAGTTACGCCAACACGCTGGGTCTGGCGCCTGCTCAGCGTCGAATACAGACACTGGCGACCAGGCTGCGCGAGGCCCTCAGCGCCCTGCCCGGCATCACCGTGCTGGAACGGTCTGCCGATTGTTCCGGCATCGTCACCTTCACCAGCGCAAGAGAGACGGCGCCGGCGCTGCAACAGCGGCTGCAGGCCGCTGGCATCAATACCTCGGTAGCGCGCCAGGCCAATGCCTGGCTGGACCTGGGTGCCGAGGGCCGCGGCGACGTCAATCGCGCGTCGCTGCACTACTACAACACCGAGACCGAGATAGA
>JBBDSI010000092.1:0-2529 GCA_040905005.1 Pseudohongiellaceae bacterium | reverse complement strand
CTAGTAAAAGTAGACCAGCAGGATGGCCACCGGGCAGATGAACTTCACATAGAACGGCCAGACCCGCCAGAAGAGCCCTGACTCCGCCTCCGGACTACCCTGCCTGATCTCCGCCAGCACGCCGTCGCGATGCCAGATCCAGGCGACGAAAATACAGAACGCAAATCCCAGCAAGGGCTGGCTGACCTCGGTGGTCCAGGTCACGACGCGATCAAACCAGGGATCGAAGTTGAACACGATAAGCAGGG
This sequence comes from Pseudohongiellaceae bacterium, assembly GCA_040905005.1. Classification (GTDB taxonomy): domain Bacteria; phylum Pseudomonadota; class Gammaproteobacteria; order Pseudomonadales; family Pseudohongiellaceae; genus UBA9145. Next base: position 2,281 of record JBBDSI010000092.1, on the reverse strand, counting down.
AGATCACGGTGATGATCCCGCCCAGTACCATCGCGGCCAGGCGCCGCTCCACGCCGTGATTCTCGACACTGTAGGCTACCGGGACCTCGAGCATGGAGATGGAACTGGTCAGCGAGGCGATGGTCATCAGGGCGAAGAACGCCAGTGCCACCAGGATGCCGACGACGCCCATGGTATCGAACAGGGCCGGCAACACCGAGACGATCAACCCGGGGCCGGCTATCAGGCCGCCGCTGGCATCGTAGATCTGTACGCCGTTATTCAGCGCGACGTACATGGCGGGCAGAATCAGCATGCCGGCCAGAACCGCGATGCCGACATCCAGCAGGGCGACCAGCGAACCGATCACCGGCAGGTTCTCACGCTTGTTGATATAGGAACCGTAGATCAGCATCGTGCCCACCCCTAGGGACAGGGAGAAGAAGGCCTGCCCCATGGCGTCGACCAGGAGCGCGGGGTCGGTGATACGCGAGAAGTCCGGTACCAGGTAGGCACGCAGGCCGTCCATGGCGCCCGGAAGCGTGAAGACATAGAGTGTCAGCAGGAGCAGAATGACGATCAGCGATGGCATCAGACGCGAGGCCCATTTCTCGATGCCGTTCTTCACGCCGGCCGAGATGATCGTGACGGTCAGCGCCATGAAGACAATGAGAAACAGGCTGTTACGGAGCACCGCGTCGGTGGTCAGCCACAGGGACAACTGTTCCAGCCCAACCATGCGCGCCGCGGCATCGAGAAAGAAGGCGAGCATCCAGCCACTGACGATGGCATAGAAACTCAGGATGAAGCTGACCGTAACGAGGCCGATGAAGCCGACGGCTATTGCCGCATAGCGCGTAGCGGGCCGGGGGGAAATCGACTTCAGCGCGCTGACCGCATTAGCCCGGGCATGACGACCGATGATGAGTTCGGCCATCAGTGCCGGATAGGCTAGGGCGAAGGCCAGAACAAGGTAGGCGAAGAGAAAGGCGGCGCCACCGTTGGAAGCGGCGTTGGTAGGGAAACCCCAGATGTTGCCCAGCCCCACGGCCGAGCCGGCGGCGGCCATCAGAAATCCGAATCTGGATGAAAACTCTCCCCGCGGTTCTGCCATATGCTCCAGTTTCTTGAGAAGCTGCCTTGTTGTTGTGTGGCCCAGCCGGGCTAGGGTAGTTCGTAGGACTCCAGCACGAACTGCACGGGGTTGGTGTTTACCAGACTGAACACGACATTGTTGACCAGGTAGACATCACCCTGGTCGTTCACTTCCAGGGTGGGGATGCGGAGCCTGGTGTCGCCGCTAGCATAAGTGGCCATGCCATCGAACTCACGCCGCGGGATCACACTCTCCAGATTGGCCTGGATTATGAAGTCTTCGCTGTCCGGCACGACACTGAAATTGAGGGCGATCCGTTCCTCACCGTTATCGACATCGACAGAAGTGATGAGCAGCCCCGATGCGCTCTCGAACAGATGCGGCGCCGAGCTGAAGCGGTTGACCTGTTCCACGTTCATGTAGACGAAATCGAGCGGATTGCGGTAGCTCTCCGTGAAAAATGGTGCGCTGGGAGCCTTGAATCCCAGGTTACGCGTGCCCAGCTCATCGATTCCCTCGAGTATGGCCATTCCCTCGCCGAGTACGTTACCGAACACGGTGAAGCCACCGTTAGTGTTGTCTAGATCGGTATTGTCCGTCAGGTTGACGAACCACTGGCTGGTGGCGCTGTCCGGATCGCCTTCCAGCTTGGCCATGGCCACGGTACCAAGCGTGTTGGAGGTGCTGAACTCGTTGGGGATCGGTGGGTCGGTCGGCACATCGACAGGACCGACGAACAGTTCGAATCGGTAGGCACCACCCTGCACCACGAAATCATCCACAACCCGGTGCAGGTAGGTACCGTTATAGGCATTGCGTTCGACGTAGTTGAGAAAGTTTTCCACCGTTAGCGGCGCCACTTCGTCCAGAAGCTCGATGGAGTAGTCGCCGATGGAGGTACTGACCCGAACGATAGTACCCGCCATAGAGAAACCCGGTGCGAGCCAGAGACAGCCGCAGAGGAAGACTGCGAACAGGCGCTTGCGGGGCTGATCTCTCCTGATCCCGAGCCTGAGTTCTGTGCTGGCCGCCTGGCGACGCGTGGGCATAATGACTCCTGTTTGCTGCTGTTTACCGCATCCAGCTAGCGCCCCAGGCAACGGCCCGGACGGGCCATGCCGGCGCTGACCGATGCGCGGAGCAGTAATTATCATGACCGGCGGAGAATAGGCCAATCAGGCGCAAACTTCAACTGGCGGCAGCGAT
>JBBDSI010000091.1:0-9173 GCA_040905005.1 Pseudohongiellaceae bacterium | reverse complement strand
GCGTCGACATCGTAGGGCTTGATGACCAGGCCCACGGAACTGGAATAGGCGAGGCCTTCCTTCAGCGCCGCCGCCTTGTCGCGATAGCCCGTCACCAGGATGACCTTCAGGCCGGGACGCAGGCGCAGGATTTCCTTCACCAGGTCTACACCCGACATGGCACCGGGCATGATCACGTCCGAAAAGACGAGGTCGATATCGGGGTTGCCGCCGATAAGCTGTAGCGCCGTCTGGCCATTGTTGGCCTCCAGGATCTTGTAACCCTCGGCCTCCAGGGTCATCACGGCGATCTCCCGCACACGCTGGTCGTCGTCGACGACCAGCACGGTGGCATCACTGGGCTCTCGGGGTTTCATAGTGGGCGCGTCCTCGCGGCGTGCTTACGCAGGCCTGTTCTTGTTATTCGGCAGGCTGATACCCCGATTCTCAAGCAGTCCCGTCAAATTAACAAGAGTTAATTTTAACGAGGCTCCACGCCACCACGGTATCAGTCCATGGGCGCGGTCGTCATCACCGTCCCCTCACGCCGCGGATCGGCGGCGCCGAGCAGACCGGAATCTTCGACGAGGATGACATGGAGCCCGGAATTCTCGCCGTCGCTCTCCTGTACATCGTACCCTGCCGCGACCAGTTCCTCGGCCAGGCTGTCACCCGGCTGCCGGTTGACCTCAATGCGCACGGACTGGCCACGGGCGATGATGTTGGGGAAATCCACCGCCTCCTGAACGGACAGGCCCCAGTCGACGATGCCCAATACCGACTTGGCGGTATACGCCGGGATGGAATTGCCACCGGGGGAGCCGGTCACCATGTAGAGTTCGCCCGCCGCATCGAGCACGACGGTGGGAGACATGGAGGAACGGGGCCGCGCGCCGGGTCGCACCGTGTTGGCCGGCTCCGGCGCCGCGGCATCATACTCGCGCGCGAAATCGGTAAGCTCGTTGTTCAGCAGAAAGCCGGCGGCCCAGCGCGAAGAACCGAAGGCGGACTCCACGGTCATCGTGGCGGACACGGCATTACCCTCGTCATCGACAATGGAAAAGTGGCTCGTGCCGGCAGGTTCAACGGTTCTGTCAGGACCCCAGATAGCCGCACTCGTATTGCCGAGTACCTCTCCGGGGTCTCCATGCGAGGGTAGGGCGCCCGGCGCCACCGGATTCGCGGCGCGGGACTCGAGATAGCGGGGGTCCAACAGATCCTGCACTGGCACCTCTACCTGATCCGGATCGCCGAAGTAGTAGTCGCGATCGGCATAGGCAAGGCGCTGGGCATCGACGAAGGCCCGCACTTGCTCGAACCGGGTCGGATTCTCCGGTACCAGGTTATCGTAGAGTCTCGCTACCATGATCTGCATGGCGCCGGAGGAGGGCGGGTTGGCCGAGCAGATACTGAGCTGGCGCCAATCGCCACAGACCGCATCGCGGCGTACCGCCCGGTAGTTGGCGATGTCTGCGACGGTCATGCTGCCGCCGTTGGGTTCCGCCCGCGCCGCGGCGACGACCGCCTCGGCTATCTCGCCGGAGTAGAACGCCGACGGGCCTTCCTCGGCTATACGCCGCAGCGTCGCGGCGTACTCGGGATTGCGTATCTCCTGGCCCGCCTGCAGGGGCTCGCCATCGGGATAGAAATACCCGGCGCTGCCGGGATTGTCGTCCAGGCGCGAGACGCGCGCGATACCGGGCAGCAACCCGGCCAGCTTCTCCGAGACGATGAATCCCTCGCTGGCCAACTCGATGGCGGGCTGGAATAGCTCCGCCCATTCCAGTTTGCCGTAGGCGTCGTGCACCATCTTGTACAGGGCGACGGCGCCCGGCACCCCGACGGAGCGGCCGCTCTGCCAGGCATTGAGGAAGCCCATGGATTCATCGCCGTCCATAAACATGTCGGCGGTGGCGCCTGCCGGCGCGGTCTCACGGCCGTCATAAAAGTGCACCGCCCGTGAATCCTGCTCGTAGACCAGCATGAAGCCACCCCCGCCGAGCCCGGAGCTCTCCGGCTCCACGAGGCCCAACACCGCATGAGCGGCGATGGCCGCGTCCACGGCGTGACCGCTCCGCGCCAGCATTGCCGCGGCGGCGTCGGTGGCGTAGGGATTGGCGACAACCGCCATGAAGCCATGGGGCCAGTCGCTCGCCGGCAGTGAAGCTTCAGCCTGGTCCTGCGCAGGCGCAAAGGAGACCGGCTGCGATTCAATTGGCGGCGCTGGTGCCGTCTCGGGCGATTCGGAACAGGCGGCCAGCCAGGCCGCCAGGACGAGGGGTAGCAAAATTCTCATAGCAAGGTTCTTCCAACGACAGGTTTCGGGTAAGACTCATCCCAATGATACGCAAGCTCCATGCCACGCACCCAAAGAGTACCACAGCTGAAATTGCGAACGCGCCCGGCAAATACCGCGCAAAAAAAAGGCGAGTCCGAGGACTCGCCTTTTTTTCGGTAGGGTCGATGCTTAGTCCTCACCCCCTCCCTGATTGGTTTCCTTCCAGGTGTAGAACCCCATGAACATCTCCTCCCAGCTCTGCTCACCCCAGTTCACCTCGATGGAGGGGTCCGGGTTAAATGCGTTCTGGGCCGAATTGTCGAAGGCGCCACGGGCGACGATCTGCGTTCCGGCCGGGACCTTCAGCGGCTCGGCCAGCTCATGCGCCAGCTGCCAGTTGAAGGAGTAGGCGGGCACGGACAGGATCATCTCCTCGCTGCCATCGGGGTAGCGGGCGGTGAAGGCCATGCGCTTGCCGCGGAAGTGCATGTGCGGCATCAGGCTCTGGATCTCCGCCTCATTCTTCACATAGGTCACCAGTTCCATCTCGTGGTCCTTGGCGCCCGGCGGAATGCTGATGGTGAAGGCATTGCCGACGCCGCCGGACATGCGCTCTTCCGGCACCACGCCCTCGGGGTAGAAGTAGATGCCGATCTCGGTGGCATCCGTCACTTCCTTGCCGGAGGTGGTGTAGTGCATCTGCAGGTTCAGGCCGGAGCCGGCCTTCAGCAGACCGCCAACACCCTTGGGGTTCAGCTGGAAGCTGTTGCCCGGGGCATAACCTGCGATGGAGGCCTGGTCCGGGTCACCGCCGCCCAGCAGGACGCCAACGTCGATGTCCGGGTTCTCACGGAAGATCTTGTCGATGTCCGGCCGCTCGCCGGCGGCCATGGCGGCGAACATCTCGGCGCGGATGGCCTGGGCGCGTTCTTCCGGCAGGCTGTTGATGGCCTGAATGAATGCGGTCTGCGGATCCGCCTGGCCCTCAGGCGGCACCACGGTGGTGATGATGTGGTGCAGCACCTCGGCCTTGTCCGGGGTGACCTCACTGGCGCGTACCCATTTGTCCTCGGTCAGGCCGAGATCGATGGGTATGTCCATGTAGTCGACCACGCCGGTGGCGGGAATGGACTGCGGCGGAATCTTCACGACCAGGTCGGGCTCGCCCAACTCGTCCGCCAGCTTCCACTTGGTGTCGGGCCAGCTCAGCGCGGTCAGTGGGTCTCTCTCACTGTCACCATCGACCGGGGAACCGGCCTCGACCCAGCGCACCAGCTTCTGCATCTCGTCATCGGCGAGGTTCATCTCGTTGGCCATCTTGTAACCGACCTTGTTGTCGATCTGGCCGGGGGGCATGCGTTTGGTCATGACCACTTCGCGGATCATGGGGGACCAGCCCTGCACCGCCATCTTGCTGTCCATGGCGAAGGGGGCGATGCCGCCCTCGCGGTGACACTCGGCGCAGTTCTCGGCGATGATCGGAGCGATGTCGTTGACGTAGGACAGCTCGCTGCCCGCAACCCCGCCGTAGTGGATGGCGCTACCGCCGGCGGCAACGCTCACCAGTTCGGGACTGTCGCCGGCCAGCAGCGCCGCAACGGCCTGTTCGAGCTCGGACTGCACCGGACCCCGGTAGACCACTTCAAAGCGTCTCGGGTCGTAGACCACGGCCTGATCCATGTGGGCCATCCCCAGGGCCGTTGACACCAGCTGGGCGTCGTCCATCAGCACTGGCAAGTCCACATCGCCAAGCGCGGCGGCGACGGCGTCGCGGTCGCTCTGCAGGCCGGGATTGATGAGGAAGAAGGCCACGCCGCGGGCCTCGTATTCGGCCCTGAGGTTGTTCAGGGCGGACACGGCGCCGGCATCGGTGGCCCCGACGGCCTGGGGCAGCAGCACGATGGCCGCATGGTCGTCATACCAGCCCATGTGATGCTGCGCACCGGCGTGATCGATCAGGGCGAAATCACCGACGCGCTCGCCGGCACTGACGTTGCAGGCGGCTAGGGAAAGTATCGCCGTCATGGCGAGATTTAGAGAATATTTCACGAGAAACTCTCCTGGCTTTGATTGTTGGTCAATCGTTGATGAGTAGAATTCGGATCAAGCTTTTGACTCGAGTCTAAGCGCAATGACGTAGATTGCAGCCCTTTTATCGAATTTTTGTTACGAACCTACCCAGTTAGCGGCAAGGCCGTGTATTCCGTGCCCTCCAGCGATAAGGCGGGGAATTTCCCGCATCTGTTACAAATTTCAACAGCGCCGAAGATAGTTACTGACTTCTGCAATGTGGCATCTGCCTCCATGCAGGCGCCATCCGGCGCATGGCTCAAGCCATGAGGAAAGCCTACACAGCCCGGGGATTCCCTCGCATAATGGTGTCGGACCACAGTCCGCAATGCCTGCCCGCGCCGGCACGTCATCGAATCATTCAGCAGGAATCCGCATGTATACCGACAGTCTGCTCAGCAACGCCCTGTATTTCCTCACGGCGGCCGTCATCGCCGTGCCGCTGTTCAGGGCCCTGGGCCTCGGATCCATCCTCGGCTACCTCTTCGCCGGCATCCTGCTTGGCCCCGGTGTTCTCGGGATTGTGGATGACCCGGAGGAGTTGCTGCATTTCGCCGAATACGGGGTGATCTTGCTGCTGTTTCTCATCGGTCTGGAACTGGCGCCGGAGAAGCTGTGGAGCATGCGCAACCAGATCATGCTCACGGGCGGCAGCCAACTGCTGCTGTCTGCAGGACTGCTGGCTGGGTTCTTCCTGCTGCTGGATCTGGGCCCGGCGACGGCCATTGTGTTGGGCCTGGCCCTGGGCCTGTCCTCCACGGCCTTTGCCATCCAGCTAATGAGCGAGGAACATATCCTCGCCACGCCGCTTGGCCGCAAGGGCTTCTCCATCCTGCTGCTGCAGGACCTGGCCGTGATTCCGATTCTGTTGCTGGTGGGCCTGCTGGCGCAGGCCGGCAATGCGGAAGAAGGTCCGCCCTGGTATGTGGGACTGGCGGCGGTGGCGGGCGTGCTGGTGTTCGGGCAATTCGGTCTCAATCGGATCCTGCGCATCGTCGCCGATTCACAGAGCAGGGAGGTCATGACCGCGGCCAGCCTGCTGATCGTCATCGGCGTCGCCGTGCTGATGGACGTGGTTGGCCTGTCCATGGGCCTGGGCGCCTTCCTCGCCGGCATCATGCTGGCCAATTCCAATTACCGGCATCAGCTCGAATCCGACATCGAACCGTTCAAGGGTATCCTGCTGGGCCTGTTCTTCATTGCCGTGGGCATGAGCATCAATCTCGGCCTGTTGCTCAGCGAACCGCTGCTGATGCTGGGGGCCGCGATCGCGCTGGTGCTATTAAAGACCCTGATCATCGTCGGCATACTGCGGATGCAGAGGATTTCCTGGCGAGAGGGGTTCCAGCTCGGCCTGATGCTGTCCCAGGGCGGCGAGTTCGCCTTCGTCGTGCTCTCCCAGGCCACCGGACTGGGCCTGTTCGATGGCGCACTGGCGGACCGGGTCACGCTGGTGGTGGGCCTGTCCATGGCGCTGACCTCGCCCCTGGTGGTGGCGCAGCGCCGGCTGTGGCACGGCCGCAGCGAGTCGCAGCCGGATCAGGACGCGCACTGGGACAGCCACGAGCCGGAGGTCATCATTGCCGGCTTCGGCCGCTTCGGCCAGGTCGTGGGCCGCATGCTCACCGCCAGCCATATTCCCTTTACCGCGCTGGACAAGAACCCCGCCCACGTCGAATTCGTGCAGCAGTTCGGCAACCGGCTGTTCTATGGCGACCTGACGCGGATGGACATTCTCGAATCAGCGGGAATTCGCGAGGCGAAGATCCTGGTGGTGGCGGCTGACGTGCGCGAGCACTCTTTGAAAATAGTAGACCTGGCACGTGAGCTCAATCCGAATATCAAGATCGTGGCCCGGGCGATCGATCGTTTTCACGCCTACGAGCTGCACAACCGCAAGGCCAACACCGTGATCCGGGAGACCTTCCCCAGCAGCCTGGAGGCGGCCACCAGCACGCTGGAGTTCCTCGGCTTCACCGAGTTCCAGGCGCTCGCCATGCAGGAGCGCTTTCGTCAGCACGACGAGGATCTGCTGCAGCGCTCGGTGGGGCACAAGGACGACCTGCCGGAACTGCTCAATATCGCACGGGAAGGGCGCAAGGAACTACAGGCCCTGTTCGAGGAAGACAGGAAGAAGCCCATCTCGGCCTGACGCGGCGGTGGCGGGCAGGGGCACGACCCGGGCCCTCCACAATCGGCTCAGCGGCCCAGCATACCGTAGTCCAGCCGGCTGGAGGTCACGTCCATGCGCAGGGAATAGAGCCCGGTGCGTGCCGTGATATAGAGGGTCTGGCCGTCGACTCCACCGAAGGCGACGTTAGCCGGACTCTGCGGCACCTCGACCTCGCGGATCAGGTCGCCGGCGGGATTGTAGATGCTGACCCTGCCGGCCCAGGTCAGATAGACGTTGCCGCGTTCGTCCAGTTCCATGCCGTCGGAGCCCTGGTCGGCAAACTCGATGCGGTTGATCAGGCTGCCGTCCCTGTCGATGTCGTAACGGAACACCTTGAGCAGCTCGGTGCTGGCCACATAGAGATGAGCGCCGCTCTCGGTGCCGATCACGCCGTTGGGCTTGGGCACGTCGGTCACCACCGCCTCAACCGTCTCACGGTCGGCGCCGACCCGGTAGACATACTCGCCGGGCTGGGTGGGCTCGCCATCGGGCCAGTTGTAGCGCGGGTCGGTGAAATAGAGGCTGCCGTTGCGATGCACCCAGACGTCATTGGGGCTGTTGAACGGCGCGCCGTTGTATTCGCCCACGACGACGCTCACATTGCCATCGGCATCCATCTTCGTCAGCCGCTGCGCGGACTGCTCACAGATCAGCAGGCTGCCGTCGATGTCAAGCGTCAGCCCGTTGGCGCGATTGCTGGGTTCGCGCGCTACCGTGATGCGCCCGGACGGCGCCAGCCGGTGAATGCGGTTATTGGTGATGTCGGTGAAATAGAGCCCGCCGTCGGGGGTGCGAACGGGGCCCTCGAGGAAGCCGAAGCCATCCTCGACCAGTTGCACCTGCGCGCCGGCGGCGACCGGATCATTCGGCTGCGCCTGCAGTGGCAGGGCGATGAGCAGCCACGCCAGGGCGCCCGCGGCTGAGCTGAAGCGGTTCAATGCGATACCTGTGTACATTTCCGTTCCTCCTTTCGTTGTTTACCCGAAGTGTACTCCCCCTTACGGATAGTCCCAATACTGGTCAACCCAACGCAGACACCGTAGACTTCGTGCCATGAAAAATAACAACGCAAAGCCTCGCCATGATTGCTTTATGGCCAGCGGCGAGGTGCGCGAAGTGATCTCGATACCGGGTATGGAACGTATGGCCAGGTTCATGGCGTTCTTCGTGAAACAGGTCGATGCCATGAGCGTGGCGGACATCAACGTCGCGCGCTGACGCCGCCACCGGATTTTCTTCCTAATGAGCAAAGCAGTCCTCCTTCTCAATCTCGGCACCCCCGCCGCGCCCACCACCAAAGGCCTGCGCGAGTACTACCGTCATTTCTTCGCCGACCCCTACGTCTTCGACTTCAATCCCCTGGGCCGCTGGCTGCTGAGAAACCTGATCATCCTGCCGTTCCGGGCGCCACGGGTGGCGAAGGACTACGAGAAGATCTGGATGGAGGGAGGCTCGCCGCTGAAGGTCTATGCCGAGCGCCTGGAGGCCAGCGTGCAGGCCGCCTTCGACGAGGTCGGTGAAGATGTGAAGGTGTGCACGGCCATGAACTACAGCCAGCCCCTAGTGCGCGACGTCATGGCCGACCTGGAGGCCGCCGGCGTCAGGGAGATCCTGGTGCTGCCCATGTATCCCCAGTACTCCTCCGCGACGACCGCGTCCATCTTCGCACAGGTGCGCGAAGCCGCGCAGCGCTGGCACGTCGCTCCGCAACTGTACTTCGTCAACGACCTCTACGCCGAGCCGGCCTTCGTGCGCGCCTGGTCCATCGTGATCGCCGGTTACCTGGAAGGCGACGCCGTGGATCACGTGATCTTCAGCTATCACGGCGTGCCCGAGAAGACCATCAGGAAAGAGGACAAGGCCGGCGTCTGCGAGTTCGGTGCCTGCTGCGAACAGATCGGGCCCGACAACCGCTACTGCTACCGCGCCCAGTGCGTGCAGACCACCGAGAACATCGCCCGCGCCCTGGGCTGGAAGAAGGACGACTACTCCATCGCCTTCCAGTCCCGCTTCGGCCCGCTGCCCTGGCTGCAGCCCTATCTCGACGAACACCTGGAGCAACTGGTGAAAGACGGCGTCAGGCGTGTGGCGGTAGTCACACCATCCTTCGTCTCCGACTGCCTGGAGACCCTGTTCGAGATCGGCGTGGAATACCGCGAGCAATACCTGGAAGCCGGCGGCGAGAACTTCGCCCTGGTGCCCAACCTCAACGACGACCCGGCGTGGTTCGCGGCGGTGCACGAGATCGCCGCGAAACACCTGGCCGCGCCGAAGCAGTAGGGGCTCTCTTATTCGGCCTCTTATTCGGACTCTTATTCGGCATCGGATTCGGCCGGAGGGGCACTAGTGCCGCTCCCCGTCCTTGCTGCCGTCCTGTAAATAGTCGAAGCCCTCGATCGAGGTAAAAGCCTCGACGCCTTCTTCCTCGATCGCCTTCAGTCCGGCCGCCAGCGCCGCCTCGCCCGTGGCGAAAAACTCAAGCCAGTTAGAGGCAACCCCGGCCTCGTTGACAACCGCCAGTGCCCACTCACCCTCAGTGATCCTGTGGGCATTGATCTCGAGACGCACCCCCTGGCCCACGTAGGTCTGCCAACACTCGTCCTCCGATATTCCCGCATCGGGTTCGTCACCCATAGTTCATCCTCCTTGTGTCGCGTGGAGAGGAATATAGTC
>JBBDSI010000090.1:0-9202 GCA_040905005.1 Pseudohongiellaceae bacterium | reverse complement strand
CTCATGCGTCTCGGCCAGTACCCCGAAGCCCACGCCGCCATCGATCGTGCCATGCAGGTCGTGCGCGTGAACGAAGGCCTGTACACGCCCACCCAGGTGCCCCTGCTCAAGCTGAAACTGGAGAACTATGCCCGCTGGGGCAACTGGGCTCCAGCCCGTGATCAGCTGCAACACATGTACTGGCTCTATCGTACCAAGATAGAGGTAGACTCCACCCTGGTGGCCGATTTCATGGATCTCTCGGCAATGCACCTGCGCGCCGTGGCCGGGGACAGCGCCGAATATCAGACTTTTCACCTGCGTCGGGCCGAGAGTGCCAACCGCTGGGCCCTGCTGGTGGGGGAGGCGATCTGGAGCGACAGCGATCACCGTCTGGCGCCGATGCTCTATGAACTGGCCAAGCACTATCATATTCAGGCGGCGGCCATTCAGGGCGGCGGCCGTGTGGCGTATGAACTGCGTCAGGTCACGCCCGGAGCGAACCTGATGCGCGACCGGCTCGACGCCAGGCGCTTCTTCTATTTCTCCGGCTTGCGGGCCCTGCGGCGCATACAGTCTATCTATACCACTGGCGAGGCGCCGGACGCGGAGGCGGCCGCGATGGCCAACCTGTATCTCGCCGACTGGCAGGTCCTGTTCGGCCGCCAGGAAGAGGCGCTGGAGAGTTACCAGCTTGCCTACCGGGGTTTGCAGGATGCCGAGGTCGACGCGGCCCAGCTTAGTGAATTCTTCAGCAAGCCGAGTCTGGTGCCGGAACCGGTATTCCACCCGGCATTGTCCGGGGCGCTACAGGCCCGTGTCCGGACCCCCGAATCGCTACCCCGATTCGCGTCGGTGTCATCGCCCGAGACCCTGTTCTTTGTCGAGTGGAGTCCGGCTTTTCCCTTCGTGCGTCCGCCCTTTCAACTGGACTACGGTCGGCCACTGGAATCCCACCTGGCGCTGTTCTCGTTCAACCTGGCCGGCATCAGTGATATCTCCCGTTGGCTGGACGATCGCCGCAAGCAGGAGTTCTCCAGCGTCCAGCAGGCCCGCTTGGTGCAACCGCAACTCGATTCGCCAGACCAGGAGGAACTGCTGATGAAGCGGCTGGAGTCCTTGCGCTTCAGGCCACGTCTCGAGGGGGGCGTGCCCACGGATGCCGCCGGCACGCTCATGTACCAAATGGCCGGCGAGTTGCCCAGGTAACGCCACCTCCTGTGCATGCCGTGATCCTTCATCCTGTCGCCGATGTTGCAGAAGTGCCAACGGAAATACACACGCCTGTCATATTGGTCTGTTATCAAGGGGTGGAATAGCAGGCCAGCCAGAGAGCTTCTAAGCTTTTGCAATTCACGGCCGACGCTATTAAGTAACAGCGTTCTTTCAACCAGTCACCAGGGAGGTAGGCAAAACACGGCTTTCGGCCAATAGCGAAACCACACATTCATCTCGATTCACAAGGGGTTCCATTGATCATGAGCGAAGTGAAACTTGTCAAGAATGCGGTTGACAGCAGTACCTCCTCTAACCCGATCTTTTATGTGCTAGACACGAATGTCCTGATTCACGATCCCACCTCCATTCTCAATTTCGACGAACACCACGTAGTCATCCCCATCACGGTCCTGGAAGAGCTTGACTCTCTCAAGAGCGGCCGCCATGCCATCGCCGCCGATTGCCGTCAGGCCATTCGCGAACTGGATCGTCAACTCGGCCGGGCCAGTCCCGTCGAGGTAGAAGAGGGGGTGGACATTCAGCGCAGCGACAGCGGTGAACGCATGGGTCGTCTGTCGGTCATGATGACGGAGACTCCGGAAAACCTGGTACTGCTGCCTACGCATTTGAACGATAACAAGATCCTCAATGACGTGGGTTTCCTCAAGCAGCGAAATCCGGATCGCCGCGTGGTACTGGTCACCAAGGACATCAATGTGCGCCTGAAGGCCCGTGGCTGTGGCATCGAGTCTCAGGACTACCACAGTGACCAGTTGCTCAACGATATCGAGCATCTGAATAAGGGCTATCTCGAGTTCGAGGGATCGTTCTGGGATCGGGTGGACAACGTGGAGACCGAGCAACAGGATGGACGCACCATACACCGTGTTGCCCGCAATCTGTTCGAGCAGGGAATTTATCCCAATCAGTTCATAACGGACGACCAGGGATTCGTTGCGCGGGTCATCTCCGTCAACATCGATTCGGTATCGCTGTTACATCTGAATATTTCCACACTGATGGACACTGAGGCCTGGGGGCTGCGGCCGCGCGATCTTCATCAGGCCATGGCGCTGAACCTGTTGCTCGATCCGGAAGTGCATCTGGTCAATCTGACCGGGTCGGCCGGATCGGGCAAGACCATTCTGGCCCTGGCGGCCGCCATCGAGCAGACTGTGCCCAACAAGTTATACCGCCGCATCATTGTCACTCGCAGCACGCAGGGCCTGGACGAGGACATTGGGTTCCTGCCCGGTACCGAGGAGGAGAAGATGGAGCCCTGGCTGGGCGCCATTACCGACAACCTGGAGGCGCTGCACTGGGAGGATGAAAACTGTAGCAGTAGCGTGGAGTACGTGCTCAACAAAGTGCCGCTAATGTTCAAGTCGCTGAATTACATCCGTGGGCGTTCCTTCCAGAGTAGTCTCATCATCATCGATGAGTGTCAGAATCTGACGCCACACCAGATCAAGACCATTGTCACCCGGGCGGGTAACGGCTCGAAAGTCATCTGCCTCGGCAACCTGGCGCAGATCGACACGCCTTACCTGACACCGATCAGTTCAGGGCTGACCTACCTGACCGAGCGCTTCAAGGGTTTCCAGCAGGGTGGCAACATACTGCTCAGGGGTGTGCCGCGCTCCGTGCTTGCCGCCTTTGCCGAAGAAAACCTGTAACACCGCAGGATCGACAGAAAAGGGCTCCCAGAGGAGCGCTTTGACTTTATTGCCGGTGCAGGAGTTCGGCGACGATCATTCGTCGAAGAAGTTCTGATTCATGGTCTGCGAAGGCGCCTCCGTACAGGGTTTACCGACCGCCCTGGCGGGGACGCCTACCACCGTGGTGTGAGCGGGAACGTCGCCGAGCACCACGCTGCCGGCGCCAATCTTGGCGCCTTCACCGATAGTGATATTGCCCAGTACCTTGGCGCCGGCGGCAATAAGTACGCCCGACTTGATCTTGGGGTGGCGATCGCCCTGTTCGTTGCCGGTGCCGCCGAGGGTGACCTGTTGCAGTATCGAGACATTGTCATCGATGACCGTGGTTTCACCGATGACGATGCCGGTAGCATGATCGAACATGATCCCCTTGCCCATGACGCAGGCAGGGTGGATGTCCACGCTGAAGACCTCGGAATTGCGGCTCTGGAAGAATTGTGCCAGGTTGCGGCGGCCGTTCTGCCACAGGAAATGCGCGAAGCGGTGGACCTGGATCGATTGAAAGCCCTTGAGATAGAGGATGACCGGCAGATAAGTGCTCGTCGCGGCATCCCGCTCGTAGACGGCCTTCAGATCGAACACGGCCTTCTCGATCAACTCCGGTGAGTGGACGAACGCATGCTCGAACAGTTCGCGGACGGTGACCGCGGGCATGACATTGTCGGTGAGTTTATAGGCCAGGATGAAACTGAGCGCGCCTTCCAGGCTGTCGTGATTCAGGACGCAGGCATACACATAGCTGGCCAACAGGGGCTCCTGCCGGATGACTTCTTCCGCTTCCGCGCGCAGCGTTTGCCACAGTTCTTTCGTCATGTCGATATCCTTGATGAGCTCTCACAGAGACCCGCCTGGCTCAATCAGTGCGGCTCTGGCTTGTCAGGAGTGCCGATTATACGAGCTCATTGTTCACTTACAAGCGCGTGACCGGGCCGGCAGCGATAATCTTTCGGGTCGTGAGTCTCGATGCGGGAAAGTCGCGGGACGATCGGCTTTTGTCGCGCAGAGTCCTGGATCACTGGCCCAGCAGCCGGTCCGTCCAGCGCTTTTCGCTATGCGAGCTCTCCGTGTCGCTAATGGCGCTGGCCATGTGGGCGTCGCTGATGGCGCGGTCACCTTTGCCGAAGGCGACCATCAATGACTTGTTGCAGAGTATGTTGATCAGGCGCGGCGTGCCATGGCTGGCATGGAACAGTGCTTCGAGAGCCTCTTCGGTAAACAGCCTGGGGCCGCAATAGCCAGCCCGGCTGAGCCTGTGCTCCACATAGGCCCTGGCGCCCTCGAGGTCCAATGCCGGGAGCAGGAAGCTGAAGACGATGTCATCCTGCACCGGCTGCAGGGCATTGCGCTCGAGCAGTTCATCCAACTCCGGCTGGCCGAAGAGGATAACGTGCATGCGCCGGGCTCGCGCCAGCTTCACCTGGGTCAGCAGATAGACGGCCTTCAGGCTTTCTTCGGGCATGGCCTGGGCCTCATCGATGAACAGGATGAGGCGGCGCTTTTCTCCCGCAAGCTGCACGAGATGTGTGCTGATCGTCTTGAGTAGATCGTAGTAACTGATGTTGCTCGCACACTCGAGGCCGAGCTCTTCGGCAATAGCGTACATGACGCTGTCTTCATCCAGAATCGGCTGGGGGATATAGGCGGTGGCGAACTTGTCGGGGTGCGCCTCCAGGGCATTGAGAACCTTGCGGCAGAGCATGGTCTTGCCCGTGCCAACCTCGCCAATGACTTTGGAGAAATGACCTTCCTCTCTCAGCGCCGAGATTATCCCGGAAAACGCCTGCTGGTGACTCGGCAACTTGAGGAAAAAGCGGGTGTTGGGAGTCAGTGAGAACGGGTGTTGGGCGAGGCCGAAGTGTTCCAGGTACATGGTTCCAGAGTGCCCGCGATGAGAGTCTGTGCCGGCAGTCGGGACTGGCAAGCCGGGCAACAACACTATGTTGCCACAGATTCATCGACTTCGGAACTCGCAGAGGGGTCAGTTAATCGCCGCTTTCTTCAGGATAGCCTTGGTCTTCTCCAGTTCTCTCTCCAGTGATTGCCGCATTTCCGGCTCGATGGTCGGATTCGATAGCACGAAATAGGCGGTACGGATCACCTCGCGCCAGCGGGGGATCTTGGGTAATTGTTCCAGGCGCAGGTAGCGGTCGAAAGTACGGGTGCGCAGGCGACCGTCATCGATACTGACGGCCCAGATATTGCTGTCCTCGGCGAGCTCGATCTTCGACTTCTGGGTCGTGACCTCCCAGGTGTGCAGTGCCGCGCGCATGAGTGTTACCAACTGCTGGCGGTACTCGCCCTCGTTGCTTACGGTTGGTAGCTGTTCATCGATGAATTCGACAAGCTCGCTGATGCCGGAAAGCTTCTCCAGGAGTTGCGGGTACTCCGCGAGTTCATCGGGCGTCATGACATTCAGGCGGGTGCCGACACGGCGGATATTCTGCTGTGCCTGGCCGAGGAAGCTGACCAGTTCCACGGTATCGCGGGCAAGCTCCGTGTTGGCGGCGTGGGCAAGAGGTTCAGTGTCCTCGAGAAACAACACGCCGGTTCCCTCATCGCTGCCAAACAGGTTCAGCTTGCAGTTGAATATCACTTGCTGCGAAGAGGGTCTGTCGTGACTGGCGTAGGGATGGGCAACCTCGATGGTGATACTTATGGATTTGCTATCCTGCTCGTGGTCATCCTCAGTCACAAGTTCGCCGTCTTCCCAGCGGCGCAGTTCCTCAAGGAACGGTTCGTTGCCCTCGACATCCGCCAGCAGGCTGCGGATGTCCTGATCAAGCAGGCGTCCGGGTTCTGTCGCGAGCAGTTCGGCGGCACGGTCGTTCACGGTGAATATCCGCCCGGGTAGCTCGAACGCGATAAACCCTGCCTGCACTGACTCCAGTATCTGTTGCAGGCGCATGCGCGATGCACGCAGTTCGGTATCGGCCTCGGCATAGGATTCGATCTGTGCCTTGAGCCGGATATTATCTTCATTGACTCTGTGGAGCATGCTTAAGCGCAGCTGATTTTCCACGCGTGAGCGGAGCTCCTCGTTATGGAACGGCTTGGCGAGATAATCGTTGGCGCCGGTCTGAAATCCCTGGGTCAGGTCCTCCAGGTGATTTTTCGCCGTGACCAGAATGATCGGTAGCTCGATCGGGCTGTGTTTCTGGCGCAGCTTCTGACAGACCTCGTAGCCGTTCAGTCCCGGCATCATCAGGTCGAGCAGCACAAGATCGGGTTTCTCCTCCTCGATCAGCGTCAGCGCGTCGAGGCCATTGGAACACTCGACGATGTTGTAGTCCTCGAGTTGTTGGCTCATGACGATGCGATTGATCTCGTCATCATCCACAACCAGGATTGTCGTCTCCTGGTTGCTGCGCAGTCTTGGCGCCGGCTCTACGCGATTGGCATCGGCGAGATAGTCGGCGCGGCGAATCATCTGCTTGTCGATAGAGGGAGACTTGATGGCCCGCGTCTGGTCCAGCGATACGCGCAAATCGAAGCTGAAGGTCGAGCCGAGGTCCAGCTCGCTCTCCAGTCTCAGCTTGCTGCGGTGCATCTCCACCATGCGCTTGGCCAGGGGCAGGCCGAGGCCGATGCCGGAGGCGTTCATTTGCTGCGATGGCAGTTTTTCGAAGGTCTTGAAAATGGTCTCGTGGTCGGTCTTGTGAATGCCGATGCCGGTATCGCGAACCGAGACGGTGACGGAGTAATCCGAAGTGAGTCTGGCCGCGATGACCACCTCGCCACTGTAGGTGAACTTGATCGCGTTCGAGGTCAGGTTGACAAGAATCTGCTGCAGCCGGTCCTCGTCGCCCGCCACCAGAGGCAGGTCCGGGTCCACCTCGGCGCGCAGCTCGAGATTCTTGTCGCCGATCAGCGGTCGACACACGGCGATGACCAGGGTGATCACGCTGCTCATGTCGACCGGCTTGAATTTGATGTAGGTCGCATCGTCCTGGGCGCTGGAGAAATCCAGCAGGTCGTTGACCAGCTTGGTGAGGCGGTCACCGCTGGTGCGGATCAGCTCCAGGTTTTTAGTGATCAGGTCCTTGTCGGGCTTGTCCTTCTCGAATTCCTCACGGGCCGTCTCGGCCAGGCCGTTGATGCCATATAGCGGTGTGCGCAATTCATGGGAGACGTTAGCCAGGAGATCGTCCTTGAACTGTTCCGAGCGCACCAGGTTGTTGATGGCCAGGAGCTGGGCGTCTTCCTTTTCCTGCTTGATCTGGTTATAGCGGAAGGCGAGGCTCAGGGACATGAGCAGGGCCTGGATGATCAGGCTGATATCGTAGGCGTTCGTGGTGAAGAGGTTGTGGGGGAACGCGGGCCACAGGTTCAACAGCATCAGAATCACGGTTCCGAACAGGAATACGCCCATGCCGACCATGTGCACAACTGCCGTGACGTCGCCGCGCTTGATGGCATCGTAGTTGTTGTAAAAGGCCAGCAGTATCGTGCCCATCAGTAAAAGAATGAACGGGTACTGAAAAAACTTTTCATTGGGAAGGAAGCTGAGGACGACTACGAGGCCGAAACTGGCGATCACCATCTTGATGGTCCTGTCCAGCTTCGGATTGTGATTCGCGATGCGCAACAGAGAGCGCTGGAAGAGCAGGGCGGTGATGACCATGAGCGGATAGATCAGGCGTTCGGCCATGTCTACCGACCAACTGCTGCTGTACAACTGATCCAGCAGATAGCGCAGGTGTTTGGAGTCCAGCAGGATGAACACCGCCTGGGTGCCGATCATGATGACGTAGTAGAGATAACTGGGCTCGCGAATGGAGAACAACAGGAACAGGTTATAGAACACCATAGCCAGCAGAATGCCGTACTGCATGCCGAGCAGGCTGTTGGAGACGATGCTGTGTTGATAGAACGCCTGCTCGCTCCAGATGGTGATCGGGAGGCGCAACGGTCGCGAGCTGGAAACCCGCAGGTATATCTGTTCGCCGAAAGATTCGTCGATGGTCAGGGCGTAACCGGCGGCGAGGGTCTTGATCTCCCGCGAATTATTGATTGTCCCAAGAAAGAACGATTCCTGGAGCTGGCGTGCGGCATTCACGACGAAAAGCTGTGTCCCTGCACGGACGATACCGCCGACGATCTTGGGCGGGCCTATTTCCAATACCAGGCTGGACTCGTCCATGGCGGACCAGTCGAGGGTGAAGCGAATCCAGTAGGCCGACGACGTGATGCCAAAGTTCAGAAGCTCATTATCGTGCGGGATGAAGTTGACGCCGAAACCGGGTTCCAGCACGTCATCGATCGAGAGAGACTCGGAGCTGTCCTCGTAGAATTCAACATGGAAGCCTACGGGCAGGCGCTCGATCGAGGGGTCCAGGGGCACCGGCTGCGCCCGCGCCGCCGGGGTCAGGCAGACGCCGATCCACAGCAGCGCGAGAAGGATAGGTATGCGTCGGGACACGATGTCGATTGTGTGTTTCCGTGGCGCCGGGCGCCGTTTGAGAGGCTGCAAGCAGTTTATCGAAACGTGGGTGGATTCTAGCCTGTCGGCTTGTTCATAACAATTACAGGAATCACGCAGTGAGGCAAGATAGGCTGCCAGATCAGACACTTGCGCGCGCTGGCGGAGGGCGTGCCGGGCAGCCCTGTCATTGCACAAGGAATCCGATTACCATGCCGACAAATTTGCACAGGTTTTTAACAAGCATGCGGCGAAGCGTTGTCACAGGATTATTGCGGCCCTGGTTATTGTGGCCCTGGTTGATGCTGGCTACGGCCGCCCTGGCGCAGGAACGTGACCAGTATCAGCACTGGCTCGAACTTGCCGCGGCGGACCAGACCTATGCGGATCGCTCCGCGGAGATAGGACGCAATCGGGCCTTCCTCGAATTCCTCGGCGAGGGGTCGGTCGTGTTTCGCGATGGGCCAGTGGATGCCCTTGCGCTCTACTCCTCGCCCGATTTTCAGGGACGGGACATTTCCTGGGAATCGCATTATATCGACGTGTCCCGCGACGGCGATCTCGGGCTGACGGCAGGCCCGCTGGTCATCATCGATCCTTCCGGCGACGACGATCTCGATCAGTACGGTCACCTCGTGTCGGTGTGGCGCAGACGCGGTGGTCGCTGGGAACTGATGGCCGACATGGCTGTGCAGATACCCGGCTACCTGAGCATGGAGGTCGAGCCGACATTTGAAGACACCCGCCCGGTACTGGAAGAGACGGCACACCCGGTCATGGTCCGCAATAATACCCTGCAGGGGCTGATAGACGCCGACAACCTGTTCGGCCGCAGCATCAATTTCCGTGGCGGACAGCGCGCCCTGCT
>JBBDSI010000089.1:0-1533 GCA_040905005.1 Pseudohongiellaceae bacterium | reverse complement strand
GGAGGCCGGTCAGTTTGTGGGACAGCAGGAGTGTGAATCGATCGGCGGACTGGATATAAACCGCTGCTTGTGGCTGGATGTAAAACTGGATGTGAAAGATGAATGAGATGACGAAACAGAAAAACACCGGCAAGCCCTCCGCGGACAGGCTGAGCGTGTCCGGGGCGCTGGCGGCGGCCGAGCCGCGGGACAGCGAAGAAGAGACCTGTATCGAGGTGCGGGACGTCAATCTGTTCTATGGTTCCGACATACAGGCACTCAAGGACGTCAATCTGTCCATTCCCCGCCAGCGCGTGACGGCTTTCATCGGCCCCAGCGGTTGCGGCAAGTCCAGCCTGCTGCGTTGCTTCAACCGCATGAACGACCTCGTGGACGACTGCTCCATTGAAGGAACCATCGAGTTGGACGGTCTTGATATCTATCAGCGCTCTGTGGATGTCGCCGATCTGCGGCGCCGCGTCGGCATGGTGTTCCAGAAGCCGAACCCGTTCCCCAAGTCGATTTATGAGAATGTGGCCTATGGCCTGCGTATCCAGGGCATCAACCGCAAGCGTGTTCTGGACGAGGTCGTCGAATCGTCGCTGAAGGCGGCGGCGCTGTGGGACGAGGTCAAGGACCGCCTGCACGACAGCGCCCTGGGCATGTCCGGCGGTCAGCAGCAGCGGCTGGTAA
The DNA here is from genome assembly GCA_040905005.1 of Pseudohongiellaceae bacterium. Classification (GTDB taxonomy): domain Bacteria; phylum Pseudomonadota; class Gammaproteobacteria; order Pseudomonadales; family Pseudohongiellaceae; genus UBA9145. The sequence continues at coordinate 861 of JBBDSI010000089.1, read as the reverse complement.
TCGCCCGGACAATCGCCGTGGAACCGGAAGTGCTGTTACTGGATGAACCGGCCTCCGCGCTGGATCCTATCTCGACCCTGAAGATCGAGGAATTGATCACTGAATTGAAAAAGCGCTATACGATTATTATTGTCACTCACAACATGCAACAGGCGGCGCGGGTGTCGGACTATACGGCTTTCATGTACATGGGAAGCATGGTCGAATTCGCCTCCACTGATCAGATTTTCACCAATCCCGCCGATAAACAGACTGAGGATTATGTCACCGGTCGCTACGGCTAGGTATTCCAATGAATTCGAAAGCGGACAATCACAGTCACCACATCTCCCAGCGGTTCAATGCCGAGCTTGAAGATATCAAGAAACGGATGCTGGAGATGGGGGGCGCGGTCGAACAACAACTGGCCGATGCCATGGTATCCATCATCAGTGCCGACAGCGGCCTTGGCTCCAGAGTCGCGCAGGAGGATGACATCATCGATGAGTTGGAAGTCTCTATCGATGAGGAATGCAGCCTGATTATCGCGCGCCGGCAACCGGCGGCCAGTGATTTACGCCTCGTGCTCGCCATCATCAAGACCGTGCGTGATCTCGAACGCATCGGCGACGAATCCTCAAAGATCGCGCGCATGGCAGTGAAGCTGAGCGAAGAAGGGGAATTCCCCGACGGCTTCGTCGAATTTAAGCACCTGGGTGACCGGGTCAGCATCATGGTGCACGACTCGCTCGATGCCTTCGCCCGTTTTGATGCGGAGGCGGCGCTGAAAGTCGCACAGGCGGATCGCGAAGTTGACGAGGAATACGCCAGCGCCATGCGCTCGATGATCACCTACATGATGGAAGACCAGCGCAGCATCAC
>JBBDSI010000088.1:0-1533 GCA_040905005.1 Pseudohongiellaceae bacterium | reverse complement strand
CCAATGGCACTAACTTTAGCATTCCGCCCCATATCGCTGCCGCTGCTCCAAAAGTATCGCACGTAAAACTTGACGCGGCTTTGTGAGCATCTGTTGCGGCTTCGGTCTTCGTTTCACCGCCCGTGGCTCCACACGTCCGGGGCGATGGGGCAGCTTCATTTGCGCGATGCCTGCGAGCAGGTGTTCGTGACGCAACGCGAGCCGCCCTTGCGGACAGTGGCGCAGACTCACTTCAAATGCATTGAGCAATTGCAGCGCACCTTTGAAGCTCAACTGCCGCACCAGCACCTTGCCCAGATGAGCCGCCTGCGCCATCACCGCGCGCACCAGATTGTAGGCGAGCATATGCACCGCAATCTCCTTGCACACCATCTGCGGACTCTTGCAGCGCAGCACTTCCATTTGCATCACCGTCTTGATCGAACGCAGGTCCAGTTCGATCTGCCAGCGGGCGCGATACAGTTCGAGCAATTCCGGCTTGCTCACTTCTTTCGCATCAACCAGCGTGGTCACCAGCGTCCATCCGCCGACACGCACCTCGCGCATCCTGAGCATTTCCGGCATCGCCGCATAGGTTGCCGCATCCATCCAGCTCGGGCGCTGGAGCCGCGGCCAATCCACGATGTGATCCTTCGCGCCCAAGCGTTGGCCGCGCCGGAAATCCGTGCGCCGGCGTTGATGCTGCCGGATGACCACGTCAACGCCCAATTGGACCAACAGCGCGATCAGGAAGTAGCCCGCGTAGTAGCGGTCCGCGATCACCACGTCGCCGGGGCGCAGATTCCGCGCGAGCTTCCATAGTATTGCCGTCTCTCCCGTCTGTTTGCCCTCGCAGGGGCCGACCGCCCAATCGAGCACCGCGCCGCAGGATAGCGACACGACCGCCACCAGCCGGGCGAGCGGGAAACCCAGCTCCGGTTTCTGCGTCGGGCTTTGCGGAAAGCTCGCCTGGTTGGCTGCCGTGTCGGGCATGGATACGGTCGTGCCATCCACGAGCTTCAACTCCCGACCGCGCCAGCGCCATGCACGGGGCTGCTGTGCACATAGCGTCTCGCCCGTCTCCTGCCCCAAGCGCCCGATCAGCTCCAGTGGCAACCGCTTGCGCGCCTTGCTGTACGCTGCCGTATTCAGGCTGCATGGAACTTGTTCCTGCGCTACCCGCCCGCTCACGCCACGCGCGACCGCATCCTGACAACTGTGATCCGCGCTCAATACTTGCTCGATAAACAGCATGAGTGTTTGCAGCGGATCATAGATGCGCTGCCTGTAGCTGCCGACTTCTTCGACTACCCACTGCATCAGCAGTGGCGTGGGCAGGACATCACCCAACACCGAGTCCATCGTCTGTACAAATCGAGCTCGTAACCGTCTTATTTGTTCGGCAATATGCCGTTTCTTGCTATTATCCATTTGGGCTGTTCCTCCTGCGTTATGGATCACGGATTCGACACCCGAATAATAACGCTACGAGGCTCTCAGCCCATTTCTATCCCTATGATCGGTAAGATGCTTCCCTTAAGTTAGTGCCATTCG
>JBBDSI010000087.1:0-1535 GCA_040905005.1 Pseudohongiellaceae bacterium | reverse complement strand
TTTGGGTTGATTTTTTCCGGATCAATTTTTTTTGCTCTCGCCAAGACGCAAAGACGCCAAGAAAACCAATTGACACTGGGGCTTGAAATCTCGCCCGAAGAGAGCCGCTGAATCCTTGGCGTTCTTGGCGGCTTGGCGAGAGGAAATATCTTCTCTGTGAGCCCATAAATTCCGCGGACGAGCCACAATTGATATGCCAAACATATGCCCAGGATGGGCCAGTATCAACATGCTCAATACGGCCACCCAGATTCTCAATCTGGTCCACCAACTGATCATTTCACGGGTCGATTAGTGACAGCGTTGGCGCAGTGGCGATGTTTACGTTTTTGTTGGTGACCAGAACCAGGTTCGTGCCCGGCGTGTGGTTCACATTATGTGGCACATCGCCAACCGCGATAGTATCAATGCAGAGTCTCCCGACGCTTCAGGGCGGACCGTAATGGGACGGCACCTCGCCGCTCAGGGCATGGAGAAATGCGACAATATCACCAATGACCCCGGCGTTGAGATCCTCTCCCAACTGCAGCTCGGCCATCACGGCGACGGCCCGCTCCAGGGACTGTACCGAGCCATCGTGAAAGTAAGGCGCCGTTGCCGCCACGTTGCGCAGTGGCTGAATCCGAAACATGTCGCGATCGGCCTCTTCACCGGTACTCAACATCAGACCTACATCCTCCTCGCTGGAGCCGGTGAGTGGACGGAAGTCATTCAGCAAGCCGAATTTAGCCAGGCGATTGCCACCAAGGAGCGCGCCGTCGTGACAACCGGCGCAGCCGATTTCGATGAAGTGGCGCAAGCCGCGTTGCTGTTGTTCGGACATCGCCTCTGCATCGCCGCGCAGCCAGTCATCGAAGGGAGCCGGGGTTCGCAGTGTTTCCTGGTAGGCCTGCAGCGCCCGTGCATAGTTGTCCACCGTCAGTGGCTGTGTCTGCTCCGGATACGCCGCCTCGAAACGGACGGCGTAATTGCCGCTTCGAAGCGCCGGAATTAGATCCTCGTGCCCGGCGAAGCCCATGGAACCGGTCACAGAGCCGCGAGCCTGCGCTGCCCCGGAAGCGCGATCCCCCAACCAGCGCAGTCCAGCCGCGGCGGCCTGGGTATTGAACACCGTCTGCGAATGGCGCCGAGTCGGATTGCCGCGCGCGTCGATGGAGCGAAGCCGCCGGTCGGCGCCCCAGTCCTCCGCCAGGTGGCAACTGGCGCAGGCGATCCCGCCGTTGAGCGACAGACTCTCGTCCCAGAACAGGGCGCGGCCGAGGTCCACCACAGGGTCGTTTTTCTCCTCCGCCGTGACGGGATCGAGCGTGCCGAACAAGGTCTCTGCTTGCCGGCGCAGCTCATTCTCAGCACCCGTTGCCGTAACGCACGGTAAAATCAGCAGCAGTCCGCCCAGGACACACAAGCGATTCGTGATTGGCATTTCGTTTCTCATACCAGCCCCCTTTAAAGCCTGAGGAACCTCTTATCAATTCAGACGAGCACGAACTGCCCCATCATGCCCAGATCCTCGTGCTCGAGGATGTGGCAGTGGT
>JBBDSI010000086.1:0-1576 GCA_040905005.1 Pseudohongiellaceae bacterium | reverse complement strand
AAACGACGACATTGCCCGATAAGCTGATCGACCGCTTCGGGCGCCATATCGACTACATTCGGCTGTCGGTGACGGACCGTTGTGATTTTCGCTGCGTCTACTGCATGACCGAAGACATGACTTTCCTGCCACGCAAGCAGATTCTGTCTCTGGAAGAGCTTTACGAGGTCGCCAGGGCGTTCACTGAGCTCGGCGTGAAGAAGATACGCCTGACCGGTGGTGAGCCCATGGTGCGCAATGACGTCATGACGCTGATCGACAAGCTGGGCGAGCTGCCGGGGCTCGAGGAACTCCTGCTTACTACCAACGGTGCGCAGCTCGACAAGTATGCCGGTCCCCTCAAGTCCGCCGGTGTCAATCGCCTCAATATCAGCATCGACAGCCTCGACCCCGAACGCTTCCGGCGCATTTCCCGGGTGGGGAAGCTGGAGAAAGTGCTGGCCGGCATCGACGCCGCCAGGGAGGCAGGCTTCGATCGTATTCGCCTCAACGCAGTAATCATGCGCGGGTACAACGAAGATGAAGTGTTACCCCTGACCCGTTATGCCCTGGACAGAGACATCGATATCGCCTTCATTGAGGAAATGCCGCTCGGCGAGGTTTCCGATCACGATCGTGAAGAGACAACCTGCAGCAATGACTGGGTGCGCGGCGTCATCGAACAACACTTTGAGTTGCTGGGCAGCACCGAGCGCACCGCAGGCCCCTCTCGCTATGTGCAGGTAGTCGGGCACAAGAGTCGTATCGGATTCATCTCGCCGGTATCCCATAATTTCTGCGCGGACTGTAATCGTGTGCGTGTTACCGTAGAGGGTCGCCTGTTGCTGTGCCTGGGCAACGAGCATTCGGTGGACCTGCGCGCCGTGATGCGTGATCCCGCCATGGACGAACAGGATCTGAAGCAGGCTATTGTCGCTGCCATGGACCTCAAGCCCGAGAGGCATTACTTCTACGACAAGGATCATGCACAGCCCGTGCGCCTGATGAACATGACCGGTGGCTAATCCCAATGCACCTGGTCTCGATGTTTACTACTACACTCCTTTTGCCCCTGTTCGACAGTAAAGGACTCTGACCATGTCGGTGGCAACAGCCCTGTCCATCGCCGTAGTGACGGTCTCGGATACCCGGACCGAGGAGACCGACAAGTCCGGCGCCCAGCTCGTGAGCAGTCTCGAAAAGGCAGGACACCACCTGCACTCAAAGACCATAGTGAAGGACGACGTGTATCAGTTGCGGGCGACCGTCTCGGCGCTCATCGCCGATCCGGAGGTCCAGGCGATCCTGACGACGGGCGGCACCGGTTTTACCGCCCGGGACAATACCACCCTTGCCCTGAAGCCGCTGTTCGACGTGGATATCGAGGGGTTCGGGGAGTTGTTTCGGCAACTGTCCTTTGAGGAGATCGGCTCTTCCACGATCCAGTCCCGGGTCTTCGCCGGGCTGGCTAATCACACCATCATTTTCTGCCTGCCTGGGTCACCTGGCGCTTGCCGGACAGGCTGGGACAGAATCATTGCCGAACAGCTCGACAGCGCGCACAAGCCCTGCAATTTCGTCGACAAGCTGACTACGC
>JBBDSI010000085.1:0-1577 GCA_040905005.1 Pseudohongiellaceae bacterium | reverse complement strand
CGCCAGTGTCAATTGGTTTTCTTGGCGTCTTTGCGTCTTGGCGAGAGCAAAAAAAATTGATCCGGAAAAAATCAACCCAAAAAATGTGCTCAGTCACCGTTATTTTCCCTGTACATCATACACTTGGCACCCTCTCCGAGCGAAACATCTACCCACAGATTTTGCGGAGGAGCCATCGTCGGCGGCATCTGGTAAGGGCCGTTGGTCGGCAAGGCCTGGATGACCGCCCTCAATATCACAGAGGCGAGAAAGCGGCATAGATAGCGAGAAAGCGGCATAAAGAGAGAACGCAAACGACGGCCGGCACCCATGCCAATCCAACCGTAAGTCGTTATAATCGCCGCCCTGATTTTTCGAGGCGGCCCCATGTCTGCACCCAAGCATTCCGCATCCAGCCGCACCCGCCCCGGGCGGGTCGGCTTCGTCTCGCTCGGCTGTCCGAAGGCTCTGGTGGATTCCGAGCGCATCCTCACGCAGCTACGCACCGAGGGTTACGAAATCGTGCCCACCTACGAGGACGCCGACATCGTGGTGGTCAACACCTGCGGCTTCATCGACAGCGCCAAACAGGAATCGCTGGATGCCATCGGCGAGGCACTGGCGGAAAACGGCAAAGTCCTGGTCACCGGCTGTCTGGGCGCCCAGGCGGAGACCATCACCCAGGCGCACCCCAAGGTGCTGGGCGTGACCGGACCGCAGGCCTACGAAGCGGTGGTCGGACAGGTGCATCAATACCTGCCACCACAGAAGACACATGACCCGTTTATCGACCTCGTGCCACCCCAGGGCATCCGCCTGACGCCACGCCACTACGCCTACCTGAAGATCTCCGAGGGCTGCAACCACTCCTGCAGCTTCTGCATCATCCCCTCCATGCGCGGGAAGCTGGTGAGCCGGCCACTGGGCGAGGTAATGGACGAGGCCGAGAGGCTGGTGAATGCCGGCGTGAAGGAGCTGCTGGTCATCTCCCAGGACACCAGCGCCTATGGCGTGGACATCAAGTACCGCACGGGCTTCTGGCAGGGACGGCCGCTGAAGTCCGACATGATCGGCCTGTGCGAGGCGCTCGCGGAACTGGGCATCTGGATTCGCCTGCACTACGTCTACCCCTATCCCCACGTCGATCGCATCATCCCGCTGATGGCTGACGGCCGCATCCTGCCCTACCTCGACATTCCCTTTCAGCATGCGAGCCTGAAGTTACTCAAGGCGATGAAGCGTCCGGCCGCCACCGAGAACACCCTCAGGCGCATCGCCGACTGGCGCCGACAGTGCCCGGAGCTAACCCTGCGCAGCACCTTCATCGTTGGCTTCCCGGGGGAGACCGAAGCGGACTTTCAGGAGCTGCTGGATTTTCTCGGGGAGGCGCAGCTGGACCGCGTGGGCTGCTTCAAGTACTCGCCCGTCGCCGGCGCCGGCGCCAATGCCCTGCCCAATCATGTGCCCGACGAACTGAAGCAGGAACGCTATGCGCGTTTCATGGCGACGCAGCAGACCATCAGCGCGCGGCGCCTGCAGGCCAGGGTCGGCACCCGCATCCAGGTACTGGTGGACGCGGTCGCTGAAGACGGGGTGGT
>JBBDSI010000084.1:0-1596 GCA_040905005.1 Pseudohongiellaceae bacterium | reverse complement strand
TGATTCTGCTGGGTTGGTTGCCTGGGTTGTTGTAAGTGGCTATGCTGAATCTTATGAAGAATCCGTTCAAGACTCGCGACAGAGCACCGGTAAAAACTGGTGCCGGGGATCGGCATCCGGCCTCCAGCAACAAGGATGTGCAGGCGTTTCTGTCGAAGGTGGCGGCCATGCCGAAGTCGGTTGTGCCCTCGGGTCAGGAGGCGCGCTTGATCTTTGCGCTGGATGCCACCGCCTCGCGGCAGGGGACCTGGGACGCGGCCTCGCAGCTGCAGACCGAGATGTTTCTGTCCACGCAGTCGCTCGGTGGGCTCAATGTGCAGCTTTGTTACTTTCGCGGCTTCGGTGAGTTTTTTCACAGCGACTGGCAGAGCAATGCCGACGATCTGTTGCGCATCATGTCCGGCATCTATTGCCAGGCGGGTGCGACGCAATTGCGGCGCTTGCTGGGGCATGCGCTGAAGGAGAACGAGAGACAGAAGCTCAAGGCCGTGGTGTTCATCGGCGACGCCATGGAAGAGAGTCTGGACCAACTGGCGCAGCAGGCGGGCAAGCTGGGCCTGATGAACATTCCGCTGTTCATCTTCCAGGAGCGGGGCGATCCGCTGGCGCGGCAGGCGTTCGTCGAGATGTGTCGGCTCTCCGGCGGTGCCTATTCGCAGTTCGACAGCGCCAGTGCCGACCAGCTCAAGGAGCTGCTGCGGGCGGTGGCGGTCTATGCCGCCGGTGGGCTCAAGGCCTTGCAGGATTTCAGCAAGGGTTCGACGCAATCGGTGCAGCTGCTGCAGCAACAATTGAAGAAATAGACGACCATGATTCTGCGCTTGTTGGCCCTTCTGGCCCTGCCAGTCCTGGCTTGGTACCTCGCTGTTTCCGTCTCCAGACGCTTTTCCCTGACGCGTCGGCAGAATCGCATTCTCTTCGTCATCACGGCAGCCCTGCTGGTCATCGGCATGCTGGTGGTCATGGGGCGCCTGCCGGCACATTTCATCTTCGCGCCGCTGGGAGCCGCCGGCGCCTTCCTGTTGCGATTTCTGCCCGCTCTGTTACGCCTGGCTCCCCTGTGGCACATGTTCAGGAGCCGGAGCGCCAGCGCCTCCAATCGGTCCGGCAACCAGTCCTCGCGCATCCGCACCGCTTACTTCGAGATGGAATTGCAGCACGCCAGCGGCAACATGGACGGGGAGATCCTCAAGGGAAGTCATGCCGGCATGAAATTGAGTGACCTGGCACTTGCCGACCTGCTACAGGTCCACGGCGAGTGTGCCGGCGATGCTGATTCGCTGCAGGTGCTGGAAGCCTACCTCGATCGCATGCATGACGGCTGGCGCGATCAGGCCGGCGCGGCGGGGAACGAGCAGGCAGGCGACGGGGACGCCGACGAGTCGACCATGACCCGCGAACTGGCCCTGGAGATCCTCGGCCTGACCGGGGACGCGACCCGGGAAGAGATCGTCAAGGCTCACCGCAAGCTGATGCAGAAACTGCATCCCGACCGGGGTGGCAATGATTATCTGGCGAAGAAGATCAATGGCGCCAAGGAATGCCTCCTCGGGCAATTATAAGTGTACGGTCGGCGCACACGCTGAAGTGAACCGC
>JBBDSI010000083.1:7658-9664 GCA_040905005.1 Pseudohongiellaceae bacterium | reverse complement strand
TTTCATATCTACTGCAATGTGTTCGCCAGCATCTCGGAGTTGTGGCTGTCGGCCATTCACTTCGGCGGCTTCGTCGTCATCTGCGCCCTCATGGACAATGAGCGCGAGGATGTGCGGCGGCTGTCGCCGCGCTACCTTGTCAATATCGCTCTGGCCGGCATCGCCATTGCCACCTCGGCCTACCTGATCCTGTTCGAGACCGCGCTGTACGCCAGGGAGACGGAGTATATTCTCAGCGACTATGTCTTCTCCCTGCTGGCGATAGGCCTGGCCATCGAGTTCACCCGCCGGACGACCGGCTGGTTCATGCCGGTGCTTATCCTGGTCAGCCTGTCCTACATCCTGTTCCTGGGGCGTTATATTTCCGGCGTCTTCGCCTTTCCCGGCCTGAGCCTGGAGACGGTTCTGTATCGATCGTTTTTTACCAGCGAAGGCATGTTCGGCCTGACCGCCAACATCTCCTCGACCTTCGTGTTTATGTTCATCATCTTCGGTTCCTTCCTGCTGTACTCGGGCGCCGGCGATTTCATCGTGCGCCTGGCGCGCTGCCTCACCGGGCGGCTGACGGGAGGCGCCGGCCTGGTCTCGGTCGTAGGCTCCGGCCTGATGGGTTCGGTCACCGGCTCCGCCGTCGCCAACACCGTCTCCATCGGCGTCATCACCATCCCCATGATGAAAAAATCGGGCTTCTCCGGCCGCTTCGCCGCCGGCGTCGAGGCCGCGGCCTCCACCGGCGGCGCGCTGATGCCTCCGGTCATGGGCGCCGGCGCCTTCGTGCTCGCCAGCTACACCCAGATCAACTACCTGACCGTGATCGCCGCCTCCACCCTGCCGGCCATCCTCTACTTCCTCACCGTGTCCTATTTCGTGCGCATCGAGGCCAAGCGCCTCGGCCTGCAACCCACCGGCACGGCAGAGGCGGAAAAAGTCTCGGAAGTGCTGAAGGAAGGCTGGCACTTCATCATTCCCCTGTCGGTGCTGGTCGCCTTACTGGTGTCCGGCCGCTCGCCCGTCTATGCCGCCGCCTTCGCCATCCTCAGCGTGATCGCCGCCTCCTGGCTGTCGAAGAAGCCCATGGGCATCAAGGACATCTTCGATGCCACGGTGGAGGGCGTCGGCAACATGGTCTCCACGGCGCTGCTGCTGGTGGCCGTGGGCATCGTCATTAATGTGGTGACCACCACCGGCGTCGGTAACGCCTTCTCCCTGATGATCGTGGAATGGGCCCAGGGCAACCTGTTGATCACTCTGGCGCTGGTGGCCCTGGCCTCACTGGTGTTGGGCATGGGCCTGCCGGTGACCGCCTCCTATATTGTGCTGGCGACGCTGTCGGCGCCGCTGATCTTCGACCTGATCAGCCAGTCGGCGTTGCTGGAGGCCATCCAGACCGCCGTCGCCGCCGGCGAACTGCCGTCCAGCGTGGCCGCCACCCTGAGCCTGTTCGACGGCGGCCCGGCCGCCGCCCTGGAACAGATGCCGCTGCAGATGAAACAGCTCATGCGCCAGGAGATGCTGGCGCCGGAACTGCTGACCGGCATGTTGCTCAGCGCCCACCTGATCATCTTCTGGCTGTCCCAGGACAGCAACGTCACGCCCCCGGTCTGCCTGGCTGCTTTCGCCGCCGCCGGCATCGCCGGGACGCGGCCGATGGCCACCGGCATGACCAGCTGGAAGGTGGCCAAGGGCCTGTACCTGATACCGATATTGTTCGCCTATTCGCCGCTGATCGCCGGCACCTGGCCCGAGCGCCTCGAGGTGTTCTTCTGGGCCTGCTTCGGCCTCTATGCCCTCGCCGGCGTGCTGCACTGGCACCTGGAGACACGCATGAACATCATCACCGCGGCGCTGCTGCTCGTCGCCGCCTTCCTGTTAATGTGGACCGGCCAGCCGTTCTATGTGCACCTGACCGGCCTGGCGATCCTGATCGGCGTCATCGTCTATCAACGCCGGCAACGGACAGAGCAGCCGACTGCACCGGCGACCCCTGGAGAGCAGACATCGTGAGC
>JBBDSI010000083.1:3680-7558 GCA_040905005.1 Pseudohongiellaceae bacterium | reverse complement strand
GGCGTCGGCGCCGAGATGCTGGTGAACGGTGCCAGTCGCCTCGCCCTGCGCCTGGGGGTGACACCCCTGGTGGTGGGTCTGACCATCGTCGCCTTCGCCACCAGCGCGCCGGAACTGGCCGTCAGTGTGGATGCCACGCTCAACGGCCTCAGCGGCCTGGCGCTCGGCAACGTGGTGGGCTCCAACATCGCCAACATCGGCCTGATCCTGGGGATCACTGCCATCATCAATCCCATCAACATTCAGCACGAGGTGGTGCGCAAGCAGATTCCGATCATGATCGGCTGCTCCGTCGTCATGGGGCTCCTGGTTCTCGACGGCGAGATCAGCCGCATCGACGGCATCCTGCTGGTGCTCGGCCTGATCGTCTATACCTACCTGAGCTATCGCCAGGTGGCAAAGGAAGAAGACCAGGGCGACCCCGGCATGGTGCCGCTTATCGGCAACAGGGAATCTCCCGCCATCGCGAAGAAGCACACCGGACGCACGCTGCTGCACGTCGTGCTCGTCATCGCCGGGTTGGGATTCCTGATAGCCGGCAGCCAGGTCTTCGTCAACAACACGATCACCCTGGCCCGCGCGCTCGGCATCAGCGAGGCCATCATCGGCCTGACCCTGGTGGCGGTGGGCACCAGCGTGCCCGAACTCGCCACCTCGGTGGCGGCGGCCCTGCGTAAACAGGCAGATATCGCCATCGGCAATGTCGTTGGCTCCAATATATTCAACATTCTCTCTGTGCTGGGTATCACCGGCATTGTCGGCACTATCTATGCCGACCAGTTCTCCCTGGTCGACTTCGGGGTCATGATGATCTTCGCCCTGGTGCTGCTGCCGATTGCCCGCAGCGGGCTGGTACTTTCCCGCTTCGAGGGCGCGCTGCTGCTTACCGGCTACGCCGGCTACATCGGCTATCTGGGAACCACCGCCGCCTGAGACTTCAGGCAGGTACCCGCAGGTCTTCCACGGCCTGGTTGTGACTCATGTAGTTGTTACCCGTCAGCCTGGCGAAGAAGCCGGTGTGGGCCAGCTTGTCCATGATAGGCCCCTTCACCTCCGACAGATGCAGCTTGATGTCCAGTTCCTTCAGCGTCTCATTGATCTTCTCCAGCGCGCCCAGGGCGCTGAGATCAATCTCATTGACCGCGCCGCACATCAGGATGACGTGCTTCAGGTTCGGCTTCTTCGCCGTCAGCTTGTAGATCAGCTCCTCCAGGTAGCGGCTGTTGGCAAAAAACAGGCTCTCGTCCACGCGAATGGAGAGCAGGCCCTCGAAGGTTTCCACCTTATGCCGCTTCACGTTGCGGAAATGTTCGGTCCCGGCGACGCGCCCCACGACGGCCACATGGGGCTTGGAAGTCTTGTAAAGATGAATGCCGATCGAGGCGAGCACGCCCGCGGCGATGCCGATCTCCACTCCGATCGCCAGGGTCAGCACCAGCGTCAGGAACACGGCGGTGAAGTCCGCCTTCGAATAGCGAAAGGAGGTAACCAGCATGGAGAAATCAATCAGCGACCAGACTGCCACCAGAATGATGGCCGCCAGGGTCACCTGTGGCAGCCAGTACAGCAGCGGCGTCAGGAACAGGACCACCAGCGCGATGAGCACGGCGGTGAACAGGCCCGCCGCGGGAGTCGCCGCGCCGGCGTCGAAGTTGACGATTGAGCGGGAGAAGCCGCCGCAGACAGGAAAGCCGCCGCCGACGGCACTGCCGATATTGGCCACGCCCAGACCCACCAGCTCCTGGTCGAGGTTGATGTGTTCGCGGCGGCGCGCCGCCATGACCTGCGCCACCGAGACCGACTCCACGAAGCCGATGATGGCGATTAGCAGGGCCGACCCCCAGAGGCTACGCACCAGGTCGAAGTCCAGGGGCGGCATTGCCAGTCGCGGCAACCCGGCAGGAACCTCCCCCAGCAGCGCCACGCCGTAATCGTCCAGCGCCAGCGACCAGGCCAGTATGGCGCTGATGAGCGAAGCGAAGAGTGGCCCGGCGCGGGACAACATGGTCGCGATGCGTTCATTCACACCGAGTTGCTGCAGCGCGTGCTTCAGCCCCGTGCGACACCAGACAATGAGCAAAATGGCGCCCAGTCCCAGACCTAGCGACCGGACATTAACCTCGTCGATCGTGCCCACCATTGAGAGAATCAGTTCGATCAGGTTTTCGCCATTGGCATCGACACCGAGCAGATAGCGCAACTGACTCACGGCGATGATGATGGCCGAGGCGGTGATGAAGGCGCTGATCACGGGATGGGAGATGAAATTGGCCATGAAGCCAAGCCGCAGCAGGCCCAGCGCCAGCAAGATGAGCCCGACCATGAAGGCCAGGGCCATCGCCGCCGCGGCGTACTCCTCCGGCGAGGACAGGGACAATTTACCCAGGGCCGCGGCCGTCATCAGGGACAACACCGCCACGGGACCGACCGAGAGCGCATTGCTGGTACCGAACAGAGTATAGAGGGACAACGCCAGCAGGGCCGCATACAGACCGGTCTGTGCCGGCACGCCGGCGATGAGCGCGTAGGCCAGTGCCTGGGGGACGATCATGATGGCGACGATGAATGCAGCAATCGTGTCATCGCTGAACTGACGCCGACCGTAACGCGGCCCCCACACCAGCACCGGCAGATAGCGTTTAAAGGAAAATCCCTGACTCAAGCGCTGTGCTCTCCCTCTCTCCCCATCTTCCTCATTCTCTCCCTCGCGCCCCCGCCGGCGCCAGCCTATCCCTGCGCCAGCAGGTTCCGCAGATCGATGATGGCGGCATTGGCGCGGGAGATGTAGTTGGCCATGGTCAGCGAGTGATTGGCCATCAGGCCGAAGCCGGAGCCATTGAGAATGATGGGGGAGAAGATCGTGCGCTGGCTCGCCTCCATCTCGCGGATGATCTGGCGCAGGCTGGCGGTCGCGTTCTTGTCCTCGAGCACCGGCGCAAAGTCCGCTTCCACGGCACGCAGGAAGTGGAGCAATGCCCAGGTCGCGCCGCGCGCCTCGTAGAACACGTCATCGACCTGCAGCCGCGGTGTGCGCACGGTCGTCTCGCCGTCCGTCCGCGTGGACTGGGAGGCGCCGCGTTCTCCGGAAGTATTGGTATCGATACGCGCCTGGCCGACGCTGGCGCTGAGCCTTTGTGACAGGCTGCCGAGCCTGGACTCCGCGTTCGACAACCAGGCGGACAGATTATCGGCGCGGGCGAAGAACTGGGCGCCGGGATTGTCCGCATCGGAGATGCGTTCCAGGTAGGAATACAGGCGGCCGGTCGCCTCACGGTATTCGCTCTCGGTGGGCGGAAACAGCCAGCTCTCGTTGTCGAAACTGAACAACGGTTCGGCGACGATGAGGTCCGGGTCTTCGGTGGACTGGGACTGAGAGCGGCTGAAGTTTTCGCGGAATGCCCGCGCCAGGTCACGCACCTGTACCAGTACCCCGAATTCCCAGTTGGGGATATTGTCGAGATAGAGGCCGGGCGGCATGATGTCGTTGCTGAGATACCCGCCCGGCTTGTCCAGCAGGGTCTCGGCAGTCTCGATCAGGGCGGCCGTCATGGCGCTGCCCACCACATAGTCATGGCCGGAGACAGCCAGCTTGGCGTCGGTATTGGCGCGGATAGCGAAGGCATCGGGCTCGGCGCTCCAGTAGATGCCCAACAGCAGGATCCCCACCACGACGACAGCGACGAGCACCGCGGCCAGCGTGCGCCGCGGGCTGCCGCGTAGCCGGCTAAAGCGGCTGGGCGTCGCCTCGGTGCTCATAAGCGCGCATCCGGCAGACGCAGACGCACGCTGTAGCGGCGCGCCAGCTCGATGTTGCCGCGCAGGCGGAAGCCGGGCACGGCCTCCCGCATCACGCTGAACATCCAGCGGGCATGGGCGTC
>JBBDSI010000083.1:0-3580 GCA_040905005.1 Pseudohongiellaceae bacterium | reverse complement strand
TAGCGCAGGACGATGTCCTCCAGCCCCTCGAGCGCCAGCTGATTGTCGGGTTCGTAGGCCAGTACGCGCTGGAAACGGGCATGGGCGTTGTCGTCCACCGGCGTCAACAGGCGATCTTCATCCAGCGCCTGCAGACCCTCATAAAGCAGGTCGGCGATCGTCCGTTCCAGCTCGGGTACACGCTGGCCGCGATAGACCTCGGCCTCCGACAATACACGCACGGTGGCGCGATCATCAGCGCGGCTGGCGGGCGCTTCCGGCTCGGTCTCCGGCGTCGCGCAAGCCGTCAGCAGCAATGGCATGACGAAAAACAACGACTGGATAGTGCGCATGGCGCCTCAGTGAAGCAGTTCGGAGAATGGAATGAAGACCAGGCGATCATCCTGGGCCACGGCCGTATGAGGAGGAATTATGGCAAGTCCGTCGGCGCCACTCAAGGAAGCACTGACGCCGGAACTCTGGTTGTCATAGGGCTGCAGGCGGGGTTCCTGCCCGTTCGCTGCCGTTAGCGCCACGCGCAGGTACTCCTGGCGTTCTGCCGAACGCGGTCGCGAGAAACCGGCCGCGACACGCAGGCTCAGTGGCGCCAGCCGCCGGCAGCCGGACATCGCCAGCAGGCAGGGCCTGACCAGCAGCACGAAGGTCACGAAGGTGGAGACCGGATTGCCCGGCAGCCCGAAGAAGCAGGCGCCCCCCACCTCACCGAAGGCGAAGGGCTTGCCCGGTTTGATGGCCAGCTTCCACAGCGCCAGGCTGCCGCTTGCCATAACCGCTTTTCTGACGTAATCCTCCTCACCCACCGATACGCCACCGGTGCTAATGATGCAATCGGCGGACTTGGCGGCATTCACCAGGGCGCGTCGGGTCTGCTCCTCGTCATCCGGGACGATGCCGAGATCGATCACCTCGACGCCGAGCGCCTGTAGCAGCGCAGTCAGGGTGTAGACGTTGGCGTTGTAGATCTGCCCGGGTCGCAGAGGCGTGCCAGGTCTCACCAATTCATCGCCAGTGGTCATGACCGCGGCCCGCAATGGCCGTGTCACGGTCACCTCGTCTATACCGGCCGTGGCCAACACACCCAGGTCCTGGGGGCGCAGACGATGTCCGGCGGGAAACAGCTCCTGGCCCTGCCTGAGGTCCTCGCCAGCGGGACGCACATTCTCCCCCGCCGCGACCGCCTGCAACAGCGTGACCGCCTCCTCGTGGGGCTCGCTGTTCTCCTGCATCACCACCGCATCCGCGCCCGGCGGCAGTGGCGCGCCGGTAAAGATACGCGCGACAGTGCCGGTAGAGAGCTCGGTCCCGACCGCCCCGGCGGCAATACGCTGGCTGACCGCAAGCCGCAGCGGCGCGCCGGCGAGGTCGGCGCTGCGCACGGCGTAACCATCCATGGCGCTGTTGGCCTGCGGCGGCACGTCGATGGGCGACACCATTGCCCGGGCCAGCACCCGGCCGCTGGCCCGGGCGGTGGGCACTATCTGCTCCTGTGTGACCACCTTCATGGCGGCCAGCAGGGATTCGAGTGCCTGCTCGATGGGGGTCAGTTGCGGGGAGTTGTTGGCAGTCATCGTCGTCGGCCCCTCAGGCGGCGTCCGACGCCGCGGACTGCCGGGGCCTGCGCCGCGCGGCTTCCTTGCTCGCGCGCCCCTCATAGAGTGACTTGATGACATCCTGCAGGTGACCATGCCAGGACTTCTGCTTGATGCCGAAGGTGTCGAATATCTTCTTGCTGGACAGGGTGGAATTAAGAATCTCCGGCGGCCGGGCTTCCTTCTCATTCAGTATCAGGCTGTCCAGTAGCTGGTAGACATCCTCATCATGGCTGGCGGCATATTTCAGCGTCTGTTGCACGAATTCGATCTCGCGCTTGGTCTCGAGCCCACTGTAGTGATAAGTGCCCCAGACGCTGGCATCGCAGTCCACCTGCCGGCACACGGCCAGGATCGCCGCCGCCAGATCACCGGTGTGAGTCGGGCTGAAGCGCCGCCGGGTCACATTGAGCTGACCGTCATTGCGCTTGCAGGAGCGGATCCAGGACTTGATCAGCCCCTTTTTCCAGGGGCCGAACAGCCAGCCGGAGCGAATGATGATGTGCGCGTTGTGTTCGGCGACGATCTGCTCGCCATCGAGCGTCGCCCTGCCGTACACCCCCAGCGGATTGGCTTCGTCGTTCTCGTTGTAGCCAAGCTTCTTCTCGCCGTCGAACACATAGGCGTTGGACAGGTGCAGCATGGGCACGTTCAGGTGATTGCAGATCTCCGCCAGCGTCGCCGGCAACAGCGTATTGACGTCGCGGCAGCGGTCCTCGACCGACTCGGCCCGGCGCAGGGCGCTGTGGTTGCCCGAGATGAAGTCGGTCAGGTTCACCAACTGGGTCGGCGCATACTCCGTCACCATCTTGGCGATGGTCATGGCGTTCTCGGGGAAAAACTGATGCCGCGGCGGCGCCAGGAACGACACCCGCCGCTTGCGCAGCAACTCCACGAAATGCTTACCCGTTGGGCTATTGGCCCCCACTACAAACAGTTTCACGTCGACGCAGACCCTTCCCTCGATCCAACTCAGGATAAGCCCCTAAACTTCAGCCATAGCCCGGACGAAGTCAAGCACGAGCAGGGGAAGTCCCCAGCAAATTTAAGGACTTGCGGCGAATCGGAAAACGGAAGAGCCAGCAATCAGAAGGGCAAAAAAACACGAAGATAAAATAAAGAACCAACACTGGAGCCTGAACAACGCCAAGAATCCGGCACTCACTCGAGGAGTGCGAGAGCGCTGGGCTGGCGAGGCGGCAGGGCTGCGGCAAGCGGAGCGTACACGACCAGTACGTGAGCATTGCCGGAGCCCTGCCAACAAAGTCCAGCGCAGTGCTCTCGCGCTCCGTCTAAAAGGGGATGTCGTCGTCGAAGTTGTCGAAGTTGGAGCTACCGCTCTGGCCGCCGCCGCTCTGACCGCCACCACCCTGGCCACCACCCCCACCGGCAGACTGCGCCGCCGGCGCACGCTGGGGTTGCCCGAAGTCCTGATCGTTGGACTGGCTGCCGCGGGAATCGAGCATCTGCATCTCGCCGACGACGATCTCGGTGGAGTAGCGCTTGACGCCGTCCTGCTCCCAGGAGCGGGTCTGCAGTCGTCCCTCGACGTAGAGCTTGCCGCCCTTCTTCACATACTGCTCGACGATCTCCGCCAGGCGGTTGAAGAACACCAGCCGATGCCACTCGGTGCGCTCCTGCTGCTCCCCGGTATTCTTGTCTTTCCAGGAATCACTGGTGGCCAACGACACATTGGCGACGGCATTACCATTGGGCATGTACCGCACTTCCGGGTCATTACCCACGTTCCCCACTAAAATTACCTTGTTCACTCCTCGACTGGCCACGCTCTTCTCCCTGGATCGTCTGGATCGTCTGGATCGGTTGCTCTTTCACTAGCCCGCAAGTCTATACCAAGCTCCGGGACTTTAGGAAATTTCAGCCGATATTGACAGCCTCTCTTGATCTCTCTTGATCGGTCAGTGCCGAGGCGAGGGAAGCGGCGTGGGTTGCTCCGTTCGGTGGGGCCATCCCTGGCCCCGTCCCGCGCT
>JBBDSI010000082.1:0-9683 GCA_040905005.1 Pseudohongiellaceae bacterium | reverse complement strand
TGTCCAGGCACTCCTCGACATCAAGGACGGAAGTATCCAGTTCCAGGTGGGTCAGTTCGGGCGCCTCATAGGGAAAGGACAGGCCCGGAATATCCGAGGACTCAGAGCCCTCGGCCGATGCGTAGAGGCCGCTGGGGTCACGCTCGATGCACACTTCCATGGGGGGATTCAGGTAGACGATGTAGCAGTTATCCTTGCCGATGACACTGCGGGCATGTTCCCGTGATTCGGCACTGGGAGCCACGAACGAGGCGCAGCAGATCAGGCCGGAATCATTCAGGAAGCGGGCGATATGGGCACTGCGCCGCAGGTTCTCAGCCCGACCCTCGGCATCGTGGGGCAGGTCCCTGGAAATACCCAGGCGCATGGTCTTGCCATCGAGCACGGTGCCGACCCGGCCAAGGTCAAAGAGCCTGCGTTCCAGGCCGTGCGCCAGGGTGGACTTGCCGGAGCCGGAGACACCGACAAACATGATCGTGGCCGGTTTCTGGCCATAGCGCGCCGCGCGTTCTTCCCTGGTCACGTGGACGTTCTGGCGCTCGCGACCCGGTTCTCGCTGCAGGTGCTCCCCCGCCACCATGCCGGCGCCCACGGTCACGTTGCTCAGCCGGTCGATGACGATGAAGCTGCCGGTGGCGCGATTTTCCTTGTAGGCGTCGAAGCAGACCTGCTGCTCTACCGCGATTTCGACGAGGCCGATTTCGTTGAGCTCAAGGCTCGGCGCCGGCTGTGTCTCCAGACTGTTCACATCGATGCGGTGTCGTAGCGAAGTCACTCTGCCGGTGATGGCTTTCGTGCCCAGCTTGAAGTCGTAGAGCTTGCCGGGCAACAGCGGCGCGTCGGCCATCCACACCATAGTGGCCTCGAAGGTATCGCCGCTGCTGGGCAGGTTGTCGATGTGCACGATCAGATCGCCACGGCTGACATCGATCTCGTCTTCAAGAGTCAGTGTGACGGCCATGTCCGCGTAGGCCAGTTCCAACTCCTCATCGAAGGTGACGATGGACTTGATGCGGCTGGTCTTGGCGGAAGGCAGCACGATGATCTCGTCACCCTTGCGCACGACACCGGAGGCGATGGTGCCGCAGAAGCCGCGGAAATTGAGGTTGGGGCGATTGACGTATTGCACCGGGAAGCGGAAGTCATCGAAGTTCCTGTCGGCGGTGCTCTCCACCTCTTCCAGGATGGGCATGAGCGGCTTGCCGCTGTACCAGGGCATGTTGCTGCTGGGGTTGACGACGTTATCGCCATTGAGCGCGGACAGTGGGATGAAGTAGAAATCCGCCGGGTCCAGCTTCTTCGTGAACGCCAGGTAGTCCTGGCGAATCTCATCGAATACCTTCTCGCTGTAGTCCACCAGGTCCATCTTGTTTATCGCGACGATGATGTGCCGGATACCGAGCAGGGAGGCGATGAAGCTGTGACGTCGGGTCTGTACCTGGACGCCGTAGCGGGCATCTATCAGGATGATAGCCAGGTCGGCGGTCGAGGCGCCGGTAGCCATATTACGCGTGTATTGTTCGTGACCCGGTGTGTCGGCGATGATGAACTTGCGCCTGGCGGTGGAGAAATAGCGGTAGGCGACATCGATGGTGATGCCCTGCTCGCGTTCCGCCTGCAGGCCATCCACCAGCAGCGCCAGATCCAGCTTGCCGCCGGTAGTGCCCGACTTGACGCTGTCTGCCTCGATCGCCCTTAACTGATCCTCGTAGATCATCTTGGAATCGTGCAGCAGGCGACCGATGAGCGTACTCTTGCCGTCGTCGACGCTGCCGCAGGTGAGCAGCCTGAGCAGTTCCTTGCGCTCGTGCTGCGCCAGGTAGGCGTGGATATCCGTGCTGATAAGCTCCGACTGGTGCGACATCTAGAAATATCCCTTGCGTTTCTTGTCTTCCATGGACCCCGCCTTGTCGGAGTCGATTAGCCGCCCCTGGCGCTCCGAGCTGGTAGTCAGCAGCATTTCCTGGATGATCTCGGGCAACGTCGTGGCGGTCGACTCCACGGCGCCGGTCAGGGGATAGCAGCCCAGGGTGCGGAAACGCACGGTTTTGGTTTCCACTTTCTGCCCCGGGCCGATGGGCATGCGCTCGTCATCGACCATGATGTCGGTGCCATCGATGTTCACCACGGGCCGGGGCTTGGCGAAATAGAGTGGCACGATGTCGATCTTGTTCAGATAGATGTACTGCCAGATATCGAGCTCGGTCCAGTTGGATAGCGGGAATACCCGGATGCTTTCTCCCTTGTTGACCTTGCTGTTGAAGATGTTCCACAGCTCGGGACGTTGATTCTTCGGATCCCAGACATGATTCTTGTCGCGAAACGAAAACACGCGCTCCTTGGCCCGGGATTTCTCCTCGTCCCGGCGTGCCCCGCCGAAGGCGGCATCGAACTTGTACTTGTCGAGTGCCTGTTTCAGCGACTGGGTCTTCATGATGTCGGTATGCTTTTCGCTGCCGTGGCTAAACGGGCCGACACCGGCTTTCACCCCTTCCTCATTGATGTGGATGATCATCTCCAGGCCCAGTTTCTCGGCCAGGCGGTCCCGAAATTCGATCATCTCCCGGAATTTCCATGTGGTATCCACATGCATGAGGGGAAACGGCGGCTTACCCGGGTAGAACGCCTTCAGCGCAAGGTGCAACATGACCGACGAGTCCTTGCCGATGGAATAGAGCATGACCGGGCGCTCGAATTCGGCAGCCACTTCGCGGATGATATGGATGCTCTCGGCTTCCAGCTGCTTGAGATGGGTCAGGCTATAATCGGCCATTAGAGTTCCTGGCTGTCTCTGCAATCGTCTGCAATCGGGTTGAGTGGGGCTGTAGCGTGCGTGACGACTATCAATATCGAATATCGAATATCGAATGTCGAAAGTCGAAAGTCGCTTCAGGATGCGCGATCGGACTCTTCGTCGTCTTCTGCCGGCTTCTGCTTTTCTATTCCGAAGTCTTCGGAAAGCGCCCCCTTCTGGTCCGGGCTCTGCTTGGCAGCATAGTCCCGGGGCGGGGAGAGTTCATTATTGTCGTCCTGGGCAGTGGCGGTTTCGAACACGGCATCGGAGTCGGCGGGCAGCAACTTGTTCGCGACCTCGGAGGAACACAGGTCCTGAGCACCCGCGGCCAGGTGCTGGTAGACCTCGCGATAACTCTCCGTGAGATGCTGGATCAACTCAGCGGTCATGCCGAAGTGGTCGCTGACGCTGTCCTTATATTCGCGCTGGTTCTCCTTGAGCTGGCGAATCTGGTTCTCCAGTTCCTTTACTCGTGAAGGGCTGGCGTTGAGTCGGCCTGCTACGAGTACACCCATTACAACACCAATTGCGAAACAACCTATCGCCACTAACCAAATCATGAAAGCTCTTGCTCCTCCGGGGATACCGAATTGCTGGATTGAAAAAACAGGGCGCAAGTATACCGTAAAATCATCCCCGCGCTGTACCATCGGGACCGAATCAAGGCTAGCGCTTGAGCCGGCATGAGCGGCCTGCTACCTAATCGGGCAGAGGTTACCTACAATGCGGCGTCCAGGAGCCTGTCCGACAGGCGCCTGACCCGGATTATTGAAGGACCGTGCAGGCGATGACTCCCCTCGAAAAATATCAGTCCGACCTGGACAGCGGCACCATCAGTGCCGATGCACAGCAACTGCGGGTGGTCGAATCCCTGAACCGGCTGCACCAGCAGTTGCAGCAGCGGCCAGGACGGCGATCTCCATTGCGGCGTCTGCTGCAGCGGCTGGGATTGGCGGACGCGGCGGTGCCCGCGCCCCGGGGTATCTATCTCTGGGGAGGAGTAGGGCGGGGCAAGACCTACCTCATGGACCTTTTCTTCGGGACGGTGCCCTCGGACAGGAAGCTGCGTACTCACTTTCACCGCTTCATGCAGCGTGTGCACCAGGGACTGGCGCGCTATCAGGGGCGCAAGAATCCGTTGCAGACGGTGGCCGATGAGATCGCCGACGAGGCGGTCCTGTTGTGCTTCGATGAGTTTTTCGTCCTCGATATCGGTGACGCCATGATCCTGGCCGGGCTCCTGGAGGCCCTGTTCGAACGCGGCGTGGTGCTGGTGGCGACATCCAACATCCACCCGGATGGGCTCTATGAGAACGGTTTGCAGCGCGCCAGGTTTCTCCCCGCGATCGAGTTGATCAAATCCTGCACGCGGGTGATCGAACTGGGCAAAGGCACCGATTACCGGCTGCGCCAGCTCAGTCAGGCGACGCTCTATCACTATCCCCCGGGAGTCGACACGGAGGCTACCCTGCGGCAGAGCCTGTTGGCGCTGGCTCCGGATCGCCTCGAGCTGGAGGAAAATACAGTGCTGAGCATACTGGGGCGGGAGATTGAGTGTCGGTGCTGTGCCGGAGACGTTGCCTGGTTCACATTCCAGGCGCTCTGCGATGGCCCGCGCAGTGCCTTCGACTATGTCGAGATCGCGCGCCTGTTCCATGCCGTCATCCTCAGCGGCGTGCCGGCGCTGACCGGGGTGCCCCCGGAACAGACCCGGCGCTTCATCAATCTGGTCGATGAATTCTACGATCGCCGGGTGAAGCTGATTCTGGCCGCCGCGGTCCCTCTGGAGGCCCTTTACCGGGGTCAGGCGCTGGCCTTCGAGTTCGAACGAACCCGTTCGCGGCTGATCGAAATGCAATCCCACGACTATCTCGGGAGCGGGCATCGTGGCTGAGCGCGGCGGCCTGCTGTCCCGGGCCACGCACGATGGGGCCGGCAGGTTCTTTCGCACGGCGCCGCAATCAGTGTTCGGAACCCGAAAATCCCTTGAATATTGGCCGTCGCTTCGGTAGTATTCGCGCTCCTTGAACTTAAGCCCCAGTAGCACCATGAAAACATACAGTGCCAAACCCCGCGAAGTGGAGCAGAACTGGCTTCTGATCGATGCCGAAGGTCAGACGCTGGGCCGCATGGCCACCGCCATCGCTACCCGGCTGCGCGGTAAACACAAGGCCGAGTACACGCCCCACGTGGACACCGGCGATTTCATCGTTGTCATCAATGCCGAAAAGGTGCAGGTCACCGGCAAGAAGGCAAACGACAAGATATACCACCACCACACCGGCTACATCGGCGGCATCAAGAGCGCCTCCTTCAATCAAATGCAGGCGAAGGCCCCCGAGAAAATCATCCAGTTGGCCGTCAAGGGCATGCTCCCGCGAACCCCGCTGGGCCGGGCCATGTTCAAGAAACTCAAGGTCTACGCGGGATCCGAGCATCCCCACGGGGCGCAGCAGCCACAGACCTTGCAACTCTAGCCCGTGCAACTCTAGCGAGGATTTCCCAGCCCATGGCAACTCAGCAATACTACGGCACCGGTCGTCGCAAGACGTCCACCGCGCGGGTCTACCTGACCAGTGGCAGCGGCGCGATCACCGTCAATCAGCGCACCCTCGATGGCTATTTCGGTCGTGAGGTTGCGCGCATGATTGTCCGCCAGCCTCTGGAATTGGTGGAGATGGTCGACAAGTTCGACATCAAGGTCACCGTCCGCGGCGGCGGCAGCTTCGGCCAGGCCGGCGCCATCCGCCATGGCATCACCCGGGCGTTGATGGACTACGATGAGGAGTTGAAACCCACCCTGCGCAAGGCCGGGTTCGTGACCCGCGACGCCCGCGAGGTGGAGCGCAAGAAAGTGGGCCTGCGCAAGGCGCGCAAGAAGCCACAGTTCTCGAAGCGCTGAGAAATCGATAGCATCCACACGCCAACCTTCGACAGGAGGTTGGCGTTTTTTTTGCTCGAATGATGGTATTTTTCTCTTTTGATTCAATGAGCTATGTCATTATTGACAGACTCTTGCACTTGCCAAAATTGACGAAATTGACTAACATTGCGACGGTTTTGCCGCCCTGCAAAGGCCGCATCTCCCAGACCCCTGTTTGAGAAAAACGCTTTTTCGCCGCCTGGTGGAAATTCTTAAGTAATTTGCTTGTCCGAAAGGAGAACTGAACGGTGACTGACGACAGTACCAATACTGGCCGCCGACGATTTTTAGTGGGTTCAACTTCTGCGCTGGGCGCTGCCGGTGTCGTGGCCGCCGCCGTGCCATTCGTAGGCTCCTGGTCGCCCAGCGCCCGGGCACGAGCCGCCGGCGCACCTGTACGCATTGACGTCAGCCGACTGCAGCCCGGAGAAATGCTGGGACCGGTTCCCGCCTGGCGCGGACGCCCGATCTTTATCGTGCGCCGCAGTGACGAGGCGCTGAGCGTGCTCAACGACAATCTGGATCGCCTGGCAGATCCCGACTCCGAAGACCCGGAGCAGCCTGCTTACGCGGCCAACGAAACCCGTTCCCGCCGTCCCGATATGCTGGTGCTGGTAGGGCTGTGCCCACACCTGTTCTGTTCCCCCACACCGTACATCGCCGTCGAGCCCGAGCCGTTCGATGGCAACTGGCAGGGTGGTTTTTTCTGTCCTTGCCACGGCTCGCGTTTCGATCTGGCCGGGCGCGTCTATGCCGGCTCACCGGCCTCGCGCAACATGGAAGTGCCACCGCACTTTTACGAGGAAGAAAGCGTCCTGGTAATTGGTGAAGACGAGGAGAGCGCCGCATGACCGATATCAGCAGTCCAGGCAGTGACGTGCGGGCTTCAGGCGGCAGGCAGCGCGGGCGCTTCATGGCGGGCATGATCGGCTTGCGTGACTGGGTCGATGCAAGGCTGCCGATCATGGAGGCCTGGCGCAAGCACCTCAGCGAGTATTACGCGCCGAAGAATTTCAACTTCTGGTACTTCTTCGGTGTGCTCTCCATGGTCGTTCTGGTCATCCAGCTACTGACCGGCATCTGGTTGACCATGCACTACACACCCAGCGCCGAGGCCGCGTTCGCCTCCGTCGAATACATCATGCGCGATGTGCCTTACGGCTGGCTCCTGCGCTACATGCACTCCACCGGCGCCTCCGCCTTCTTCTTCGTGGTGTATATCCACATGTTCCGCGGCCTCATGTATGGCTCCTACAAGCGGCCACGCGAGCTGATCTGGGTCTTCGGCATGGCGATCTATTTCGTGCTGATGATGGAGGGCTTCCTGGGCTACGTGCTGCCCTGGGGGCAGATGTCCTACTGGGGCGCCAACGTGATCGTGTCACTGGCCGGCGCCATCCCCGTGATCGGCGAGGATCTCCTGGTCTGGGTGCGCGGCGACTTCCTGATCTCCGGGGCTACGCTGAATCGCTTCTTCGCCCTGCACGTGGTGGCCCTGCCGATCGTGCTCATCGCCCTGGTGGTGCTGCACATCCTGGCCCTGCACGAAGTTGGCTCGAACAACCCGGACGGTGTCGAGATCAAGGCCAACAAGGGGCCTGACGGCAAGCCGGTGGATGGTGTTCCGTTCCACCCTTACTACACCATGTACCACGACTTCGCCGCAGTCATTCTGTTCTTCTTCGTGTTTTTCGCCATCGTCTTCTTCGCGCCGGAGATGGGCGGGTACTTCCTCGAGATCGCCAATTTTCAGGAAGCGAACTCACTGAAGACGCCCGAGCATGTGCCGCCGGTGTGGTACTACACACCGTTCTACTCCATGCTGCGGGCCGTTACCGTGCCGCTGTTCGGCATCGATGCGAAGTTCTGGGGCATGCTGGTGATGGTCGGCGCCATCGCCATCCTGTTCGTGCTGCCCTGGCTGGACAAGAGTCCGGTACGCTCGATGCGTTACAAGGGCTGGTTCAGCCGCATCGCGCTGTTCATGTTTCTCGTCAGCTTCTTCATCCTCGGCGTGCTGGGCACCCAGGCGGTGAGCCCCGGCAGGATTCTGCTGGCACAGATCATGACCGTGGTCTACTTCCTGTATTTCATTCTCATGCCCTGGTACACGCGGGCGGAGAAGACCACGCAACCGCCCGAGCGACTGACCGGCAGGTTCATTTCGATCCCGCAGCTGATCGGCAGCATCCTGCTCCTGATCTTCCTGGTCCTGGTGCCGCTGATGTTGGTATCCGGTAGCGCCGAGGCGGCCGAGGCGAGCAACGTCGAGCTGGAGCATGTGGAAACCGACTTCGATGACAAGCCCTCGCTGCAGCGCGGCTTCAAATACTATATGAACTACTGTGCGAGCTGCCACGCGCTCGGCTATGCGCGCTACCAGCGCACTGCGGATGACCTGGAGCTTGCAGCGGACCTGGTGACAGAAAACCTGATTTTTGGTGAATCCCTGATTGGCGATCTCATCACCAACGCGATGGACGAGGAGAACGCCAGTAACTGGTTTGGTGTGGCACCGCCGGACCTCACTCTGGCAGGCAGGGTGCACAGTCCCGATTGGCTGTATACCTATCTGACGTCATTTTATCTGGACGACGCGAGGCCATGGGGGGTCAATAACAAGCTGTTCCCCAATGTCGGCATGCCGCACGTATTGCACGATCTGCAGGGCGATGTGCTCTGTGACGATCACGGCAGCGGCGATCCGACGGCTTGCGAACTCACCCACGTGCAAGGCACGGGCAGCATGAGTGAAGAGGAATTCGATACCGCTATGGCGGACCTGGTCAATTTCCTCTATTACATCGGTGAGCCTGTACGTGACCGCCGCCGGGAGATCGGTTTCTGGGTGCTCGCATTTCTGGCGGTTTTCTTCGTCCTTGCAACCCTGATGGGTCGCGAGTTCTCCAAAGACTTTCACTGACGCACATGCAGTCTGACAAGAATATGAGCGGATTAGAGGGATTACCATGGGCGTAGTTGCTAAAAGATCATCTATGACTTTTTACTCGGATGGCACCAGTCAATACAGCCACCGTGTCCGCATAGTGCTGGCGGAAAAGGGCGTTACCGTTGAGACCATCGATGTCGATCCGGACAACAAGCCCGAGGACCTCGCCAGCCTGAATCCCTACAACACGCTGCCAACTCTGGTCGATCGGGATCTGGTGCTATACGAGCCGGATATCATGATGGAGTACCTCGACGAGCGCTTTCCCCATCCGCCCCTTTTCCCGGTGTACCCCGTGGCCCGGGCACAGAGCCGACTCTGGATTTATCGTATCAAGAAGGACTGGTGCACGCTGGTTGATTCCATCATGGCGGGTGAGGGAACGCCGGCGCAGTTGGACAAGAAGCGCAAGGAGTTGCGCGAAGGCCTGGTCGCCATTGCTCCCATTTTTGCCGAGAAACCGTTTTTCATGAGTGACGAATTCACCATCGTGGATTGCTGCGTCACGCCCATCCTTTGGCGTCTGCAGGTCATGGGTGTTGATCTGCCCAAGAACAAGACGACCAAGCCTCTGTTGGAATATCGAGATCGCCTGTTCGAGCGTGATTCCGTCCTGGCAAGCCTGTCGGAACAGGAAAAGGAAATGGTCTGATCCGTCGGCCAGCGCCGGCAAGCGATAACGCTATGGAAATGAATTCGAGCCGACCCTATCTCGTGCGCGCGCTGTACGAATGGATCCTCGATAACGACTGTACGCCCTATATTCTGGTGAACGCCATGGCCTCAGGCGTGGAGGTTCCTCTGGAGCATGTCAAGGATGGCCAGATCATTCTGAATATCTCTCCCTCGGCCGTACATAACCTGCTCCTCCAGAACGATGCGATCGACTTCGATGGCCGCTTCGCCGGCATTCCGCAGCGAGTCTTTGTGCCCATGGAAGCGGTGATGGGAATCTACGCGAAAGAGAACGGTCAGGGCATGATCTTCGAGGCCACGGCACCGCAGCCGGAACCACC
>JBBDSI010000081.1:0-9688 GCA_040905005.1 Pseudohongiellaceae bacterium | reverse complement strand
TCCCTGAACGACCCCCAGCGCCAGGCCGTCGCCGAGCCGGCCCGGCACCAGCTCGTCCTGGCCGGGGCCGGTAGCGGCAAGACGCGGGTGCTGGTGCACCGGGTGGCCTGGCTGCTGCAGGCCGAGCAGGTCTCGCCCTTCGCCGTGCTCGCGGTGACCTTTACCAACAAGGCGGCCCGGGAGATGCGCGGGCGCATCGAGACTCTGCTGGGTCAGCCCTTCGGCGGCATGTGGGTGGGTACCTTTCACGGCCTGGCGCACCGGCTGCTGCGCTCACACTGGCAGGAAGCCGGGCTGCCCGAAGACTTCCAGATCCTCGATGCCGACGATCAGCTGCGCCTGATCAAGCGTCTTAACCGCTCACTGCACATCGACGAGGAACGCTGGCCGGCGCGGCAGTGCCAGTGGTTCATCAACAGCCAGAAGGACGAGGGCCTGCGCGCCGACAACATCGAGGCCTTCGAGGACGACTACACGAAGACCATGCTGCAGGTGTACAAGGCCTATCAGGAGGCCTGCGAGCGTGGCGGCATGATCGATTTTGGCGAGATCCTGCTGCGCGCCCACGAGCTGTGGCTCAACAACCCGCAGATCCTCGATCACTACCGCAAGCGCTTCCAGCACATCCTGGTGGACGAGTTCCAGGACACCAACACTATCCAGTATGCCTGGCTGCGAGTACTGGCCGGCGGCGACAACACCCTGATGGTGGTGGGCGACGACGACCAGTCCATCTACGGCTGGCGCGGCGCCCGCATCGAGAACATCCAACAGTTCTCCAGCGACTTCCCCGGCGCCGAGATCATCCGCCTGGAGCAGAACTACCGCTCCACCGCCAACATCCTCAAGGCCGCCAACGAGCTGATCGCCCACAACCAGGGCCGCCTCGGCAAGAACCTGTGGACCGAGGGCGCCGAGGGCGAGCCCATCAGCCTGTACGCGGCCTTCAACGAGCAGGACGAGGCGCGCTTCATCGTCGACCGCCTGCAGGACTGGTTCAATGCCGGCAACCGGCGCCGCGACGCGGCCGTGCTGTATCGCTCCAACGCCCAGTCGCGGGAACTGGAGGAGGCCCTGCTGCGCGTGGGCATGCCCTACCGCATCTACGGCGGCCACCGCTTCTACGAGCGCCTGGAGATCAAGAACGCCCTGTCCTACCTGCGCCTCATCATCAACCGCGACGACGACACCGCCATGGAGCGGGTGATCAACGTGCCGGTCCGCGGCATCGGCGGGCGCACCATCGATCTCGTGCGCCGCGTGGCGCGCGAGCAGAACACCTCACTGTGGCAGGCCTGCGTCAGCGCCGTCAACGACGGCCACCTGGCCGCCCGCGCCGCCAAGGCCGTATTGGCATTCCTCGAGCTGATCGACGAGCTGGACAAGGCCTGCGAGACACTGGAGTTGCATGAGAAGGCCGACCACATCATTCGCCAGACCGGTCTGATCCCCCATCATGAGAAGGAGGGCGGCGAGAAGGCCCGGGCCCGCATCGAGAACCTCGACGAACTGATCAGCGCCTGCGCCAGCTTCGATCATCCCGACATCGACGACGACACCGACCCGAAATCGAAGACCATGCTCGCGGCCTTCCTGGACCAGGCCTCCCTGGACGCCGGCGACACCCAGGCCGCCGAGAGCGACGACGCCGTGCAGCTCATGACGATGCACTCGGCCAAGGGCCTGGAATTCCAGCTCGTGTTCATTACCGGCATGGAAGAGGGCCTGTTCCCGCACAAGATGTCCATGGACAACCTCACCGGCCTGGAAGAGGAGCGCAGGCTCTGCTACGTCGGCGTCACCCGCGCCAAGAGCAAACTGTATCTCAGCCACGCCGAATCGCGGCGCCTGCACGGCGACGTCAACCTGTGCCGTCCCTCACGCTTTATCCGCGAGATCCCGAAGAACCTGGTGGAAGAGATTCGCCTGAAGACCAGCATCAGCCACGGCAGCTTCAGGCAGGCGACCGGCAATGGCTCGTGGAAGGACAGCGCGGCGGAAATACCGAACACCGACCTGTCCCTGGGCCAGCGGGTGGCGCATGGTAAATTCGGCGAGGGCGTGGTGTTGAACTACGAGGGCCAGGGCTCCAGCGCCCGCGTCCAGGTCAACTTCGATGCCGTGGGCAGCAAGTGGCTGGTGCTGTCCTATGCGAAACTCGAAGTGTTGGGGTAGCCTGGGGCACAGAGGACTTATCGAATCAGTAAGGGTCTCTCGCGGAGACGCGGAGCACGCAGAGAAGAACAAGTGTCCCGCGTTAACTTTCCGTGCTCTGCGCCTCTTCGAGCGACTTATTTTTGATAATCAATGAACCGATGTTTTCGCAAGGCAATCAATCAATACTGGCAGAGACCAAAAGAGACCAAGAGACATCCATGAAACCGTTCCTCAATATCGATGACCTGGAAGACTTCACCAAATCCGAACACGGAGACTTCCAGGAGCGCTATGCGCCCATCAGTGAAAAAATAGGCGCCCGAAAACTGGGCTACAGCCTGTCGATCGTGCCCCCCGGGAAGAAGGTCTGTCCGTTTCACAATCACCGCATCAACGAGGAGATGTTTCTGATTCTCGAGGGCGAAGGCACGTTGCGCTTCGGCGAGTCTGAGTACTCGATGAAGGCAATGGACATCATCGCCTGCCCGCCCGGGGACAGGCGCGTCGCCCATCAGATCATCAACACCGGCAAAGCGGACCTGAAGTACCTCTGTCTAAGCACCAATGAACCCTTCGAGATTTGTGAATACCCCGATTCAGACAAGATGCTGGCTCTCGATTCGAGTCAGGCCGATCAGCCGTTCAGGCATATAGCGAGAATTTCAGATAGCCTGGACTATTTCGACGGCGAAAAGTAGCGCAGGTAGCCTATGACATTCTTATTCATTCGCCCGGCACAGCGGGCCGACGCTTCGTGAGATTGCCAAGATGAACAAGATTTTCCCGATTATGCGCCTGCTGCTCGCAGGCCTGTCGATCCTCCTGCTGTCGGCCTGCTCGGACGCCCCAACCGGCGCCAATGGCGGCAACGCCGCCTCGGCAACGCCACAACAGGTGCAGTACGAGTGGAAGATGATCACCGCCTGGCCGCGCAACCTGCCGGCGCTGGGCACCAACCCCGTTCACTTCGCCGAGCTGGTCGAGGAGATGAGCGGTGGCCGCATGACCATCGAGGTATTCGGTGCCAACGAACTGGTAGGCGGGCTCGAGGTCTTCGACGCGGTATCACAGGGCGTGGCGGAGATCGGCAATGCCGCCTCCTACTACTGGCAAGGAAAGATACCTGGCGCTGCCTTCTTCACCACCGTCCCCTTCGGCATGACCGCCCAGGAGACCAACGCCTGGCTCAAGTTCGGCGGCGGCAACGAGTTGTGGCAGGAACTGTATGCCCCGTTCAATCTGATCCCGGTGCGTAGCGGCAACTCCGGCACGCAGATGTTCGGCTGGTTCAATCGGGAGATCAATTCCCTGGCCGACCTGCGCGGGCTGAACATGCGTATCCCCGGGCTCGGTGGCGAGGTGATGAGCCGCGCCGGCGCCACCACCGTGACCATGCAGGCCAGCGAGGTGTTTACCGCGATGCAGACCGGGGCGCTGGACGCCACCGAGTTCGTTAGCGCCTACAACGACCTGGCCGCCGGCTATCACACCGTGGCCGACTATTATTACTACCCCGGCTGGCACGAGCCCGGCTCCATCCTGGAGACGCTGTTCAACAAGGAGAGATTCGAGGCTCTGCCCGCCGACCTGCAGGCGATCCTGCTCACCGCCGCCGAAGCGTCCAATCAACGCCTACTGGATGAGTTCACCGCCCGCAACAACGAGGCGCTGAGGGTCCTGGTGGAGGAGCACGGGGTGCAGCTACGACGCCTGCCCGATGAGGTGCTGCTGGAGCTGCGGCGCCTGTCCGAGCAGGTCGTGGCGGAACTGGCCGAGACCAACGACAACACGCGCCGCATCTACGCGTCCTACCGCTCCTTCCAGGAACGCGTGCAGAGTTATCACGCTGTGGGCGAGGAGGCCTACATCGAGGCACGACAGATTACTCGCGACTGAGCACTGGCGCATTATCCGGCGTAGTTTCAGCAACTTCCCGGATTGCGCGAATTCGGTACAACTTGTTGGCGCAGCGTATTAGACTAGTCTATAATCTAGTCTATTAGTCCAAGAGGAGTATGTCATGAAGAAGGATATCGGTTCCTATGAAGCCAAAACCCGGCTGCCGGAACTACTGCGTCAGGTGCAAAAAGGCCAAAGATTCACCATCACCAATCGTGGCAGGGCCATAGCCGAACTCATCCCGATTCCCGAGGCCAGGAAAAGTCAGGCACTGGTAGTAAAGAAGATGAAGACCTTCATGCGCGAGGAGCCGATACCTGATGCGCCTATAAAGGACCTGATTGAAGAAGGCAGGGCATGAGTTTTGTTTTGGACAACTCAGTGGCAATGCGATGGTTCTTCGGTGACGGAAGGTCTCAGGAGTTAAGCTATGCCGAGAGTATCCTCGATGCGATTACAGACTCAAAAGCCTACGTCCCGGTAGTCTGGAATCTCGAGGTCTGCAACGTAATAGCCAGAGCGGAACATAGGGGACTCGTTACTCAGGCTCGCAGTGATGTATTTCTTAGCCTACTTAATGACCTGGAAATCGAAATAGATGAAGCATCCTGTTCGCAGGCATTATCCCAAACGCTGCACTTGTCTCGGCAATATGGTTTATCCGCCTATGATTCCTCTTATCTGGAGCTCGCACTAAGGAAGAATCTACCTCTTGCCACTCTGGATAAAGACCTGAAAAAAGTAGCGGCAAAAGCCGGTATTGTTCATTTTCGAACGACATGACTCTGCAATCCGGAGTAATGGCGCCGTTCGATCAGCTCGTCGGTATCGGTCGCGGTTTACCTTCATCGTCGATGGCCACGAACACGAACAGCCCCTCCGCCGCCTTGCGCAGATCCTCGTGGAGGGCGAAGGCCGAGATCCATACTTCGACGGCGATGTGCATCGAGGTGCGCCCGGTGCGTACCACCGAGGCGTAGCAGGTCACCGTCGAGCCCACCGTCACCGGCAACAGAAAATTCACTTCCTTGATGGCCACCGTCACCGAACGGCCCTGGGCCACGCGCTTGCTCATGATGCCGGCGGCCAGGTCCATCTGCGAGACGAGCCAGCCGCCGAAGATGTCGCCGTTGGCGTTGGTGTCCTTGGGCATGGCGATGGTCTGCATGGCCAGCTCGCCCTTGGGCTCTGTCGCCTCGTTGTTCTCTTCAGTCATTATTCACCAGTCCTGTTTAGTGCTTATAGTGTAGCTCAGCCCAGTATGCCAGGGAGCCAGGTCGCCAGTGCCGGCTGCCAGGCCAGCAGCAACAGCAGTAGCAGTTGCATGACGACGAAGGGCAGCACGCCCCGGTAGATCTCGGCGGTCGCCACCGACTTCGGCGCCACGCTGCGCAGGTAGAACAAGGAGAAGCCGAAGGGCGGAGTCAGGAACGAGGTCTGCAAGTTTACCGCGATCATGATGCCAAGCCATACCGGGTCCACGCCCATGGCCAGCAGGATCGGCCCTACCAGCGGCACCACCATGAAGGTGATCTCGATGAAGTCGAGGATAAAGCCCAACAGGAAGATAAGCAGCATGACGATGAAGGTGGCGGCCACGACGCCACCGGGCAGGTTCATCAACACCTCCTCGATCAAGTTGTCGCCGCCGAAGCCGCGGAACACCGAGGAGAAGATGGTGGCGCCCACCAGGATGAGATAGACCATGGCGGTCACGCGCAGGGTCTCGATGGAGACCTCGTGCAGCACGCTGCCCGTCAGCTTGCGCCGCAGCCCGGCCAGGAGAATCGCCCCCAGCGCACCGATGCTGGCGGCCTCGGTGGGTGTGGCGAAGCCACCGAGAATCGATCCCAACACGGCGATGATCAGGAACACCGGCGGCAGCAGACCTTTGCCCAGCGCCAGCAGCACCGCGCGCGCGCCGGGACTGGCGTGCAATGACCGCGGCGCCTCCTGCGGGCGCCACAGGGCAATGGCGAAGACGTAGAATCCGTAGGCGGCGACCAGGATCATGCCGGGCACGATGGCGCCGGCGAAGAGGTCGCCGATGGAGACGAAATCCGGGGCAAAATTACCCTGGTCCAGTTGCGCCTGCTGGTAGGCATTGGACATGACCTCGCCGAGCAGCACCAGGCAGATGGACGGCGGAATGATCTGCCCCAGCGTGCCGGTCGCGCACAGCGTGCCGCAGGCGAGGGAGGGCCGGTAGCCCTGCCCCAGCATGGTGGGCAGGGACAGGATGCCCATGGTCACGACGGTGGCGCCGACGATGCCGGTGGAGGCCGCCAATAACATGCCCACCACCACTACCGAGATGCCGAGGCCTCCCGGCAGGCGCCGGAAGACGATGGCCATGTTGCTGAGCAGGTCCGCCGCCAGGCGCGACTTCTCCAGCATGGAGCCCATGAACACGAACAGCGGCACCGCCAGCAGGTTCTGATTCACCAGAATGCCGTACAGGCGATTGGGGATGAGGTTCAGGTAGGCGGTGTCGAACACGCCCGCCAGCTCGCCCGCGCCGGCGAACAGTAGCGAGACACCGGTCAGGGTCAGCGCCACGGGATAGCCGAGCATCAGCGCCAGGCAGACGACCACAAAGAACAGAAGCGCCAGGTATTCCATTATGAGGCAGGCCCGGCGCGCAGAACACGGATCGCCTTGAGCATCTCGGCGATGCCCTGCAGCGCCAGCAGTGCCGCCAGTAACGGAATCATGGACTTGAGCAGGTAGACGAAGGGCAGCCCGCTGGACTCGATGGAGCCCTCACGGATGCGCCAGGACAGGGCCACGTAGTCCCAGCTCGTGACCAGGATGAACAGTGTCATGGGCAGCAGGAACAGCACGCCACCGACCAGCTCGATCCACGCCTGCTGCCGTGACGTCAGGCGGCTGTAGAAGATGTCCACGCGCACATGGCCCTGCTCCTTCAGCGTGTAGCCCGCGCCCGCGGCGAACAACAGGGCATTGAGGTACATCACCGCTTCCTGCATGGCGATGGAGCCGAACTGGAAGAAGTAGCGCAGCACCACGATCGCGGCCATGAGCAGCACCATTGCCAGGGCCAGCCAGGCGACTCCGCGCCCCAGCAGGTGATTAGTCCGGTCGATGACCGAGCAAACCTTATCCAACATGGCCGTCCTCTTCTATTCCCGCAACCGGCGTCCCTATTCCCGCAACTGGCGCCAGCGGACGATTAAACCACAACCGCTCAGGCCGTAAAGAACAGGCGCAGCATCTGATAGCTGAGCAGCAGCACGGTGACGGTCAGCGCCGCCATCACCAGGGCGATGAAGCCGACACCGGCGCGGCGCAGGCGTAGCAGCAGGCGCTGGCCGAAACGGTGCTGCGGCGTCGGCTTTTCCGGCACCGTCGCAAACAGGTGCGAGACTGACAGCAGCAGCGCCGCCCAGCAGAAGCCGGCGATGGCCGGCATCATCAGCGCGTCGTTGCGGACACCGCCGAGCCCGAACAGGCTGACCACGAACAGCCCCATGAAGCCCAGGCCGAGGAGCAGGATCAGCGGGCGCAGGCGAGCCAGGAAACTGGCAATTCTCTGCAAGCGCTCTATCATAGTCGGCCTTATTCGTCGGTGGCGGGGCCAGCTTAGCGGCGCCGTCGCCACATCTCAAGCCAGCAGCCATGGGAGTCCGCCTTGGCAACCACTACCGAACTGCCGTTCTTCGCCGGCGTCGACGACAACGAGCAACCGGTCTTCGAGTCCATCAAGGTGGAGATCCTGGACCCGGACAAGGAAATCGTGCGCCTGCTGCACTCGCCGCTGTTCGCGCGCAACCTGGCGGCGGGCGATCACGTCCGCGTAGTCAACCTGGCCACGGCCGAGTACGCGCTGGAAAAGCGCAGCGGCAATCTCAGCGTGCGCGTCATGCGCAAGGACGGCATCGAGGCGGTGGCGCACGAGCTGGTACCCGAGCTGGAAAAGCTGGGCGGCAAACTCGACATGGAGACCGAGCACGCGCTGGTGTTCAGCATCCATTTCTCCATCGGCTTCGTCCCTGTAGAGCGCTTGCTGAACGAGGCCGGTGAGCAGCATCCCGGCACGGTCTGGTATTATGGCAACGTCTACGATCCCAGCGACGGCGTCACACCGCTGCGCTGGTGGCTGGACTTCGACGGCCCGACATGACACGGGGCCCCGCGTAAGCTACTCAAGCAGGAATTCTCACACCATGTTGATCGTTGTATCCCCGGCCAAGTCTCTGGACTACGAGACCCCTGTACGCACCCGCAAGCACACCGAGCCGCAGTTTCTCGGCGAGGCGAAGCAGCTCACGAAGCAACTCAAGCAACTGTCACCGGAAGATCTGTCCGAGCTGATGAACATCTCCAGCAAGCTGGGCGAGCTGAACTACGACCGCTACGCCAACTGGCGCACCCCCTTCGAGCCCGGCGCGGCCCGTCAGGCGCTGTTCGCCTTCAAGGGCGATGTCTACCTGGGACTGAAGGCGCAGGAGTTCTCGCCGGCGGATGTCAGCTATGCCCAGAAGCACCTGCGCATCCTGTCCGGGCTCTATGGCATCCTCCGTCCCCTGGACCTGATGCTGCCCTACCGGCTGGAGATGGGCACCAAACTGGAAAATCCGCGCGGCAAGAACCTCTATGACTTCTGGGGCGACAAGCTGACCGAGGCCCTGAACGCGGAGTTCGCTGCGCAGAGACGCAAGACGCTCATCAATCTCGCCTCCCATGAATATTTCAGCGCCCTGCGGCCGAAACAGCTCGACGCCGACGTCGTCCAGCCGGT
Organism: Pseudohongiellaceae bacterium; assembly: GCA_040905005.1. GTDB lineage: Bacteria > Pseudomonadota > Gammaproteobacteria > Pseudomonadales > Pseudohongiellaceae > UBA9145. The sequence continues at coordinate 870 of JBBDSI010000081.1, read as the reverse complement.
GTTCAAGGATTACGCCAGTGGCAAGTACCGGGTGCTGAGCTTCTTCGCCAAGAAGGCCCGCGGCGAGATGGCGGCCTGGATCATCCGCCACCGCATCGACTCCCCGGTCGCGCTCAAGGAGTTCGACGTCGAGGGCTACCGGTTCGATGAAGAAGAATCCACAGCAGCGAAACCGGTGTTCAAGCGCCGGCAACGAGGCTGACACGCTATCCGCCTCCCGCTCACTCTGACCAGGACAGGCTCCTGACGCAGAAGGAAGCCCGCTATGACCGCGAACCCGATCGACGGCCTGCCCTTCAGCCAGGCCTGTGAGAACAACAAGCTACCCATCCTCGAGATACTCCAGCGGCATCTCGGGGACACGGCCTCTGTCCTCGAGATCGCCGGTGGCACCGGCCAACACGCCGTGTTCTTCGCCGAGGCGCTGCCGCATCTCATCTGGCAGCCCACCGACGTCCCGCACGCGATGGATACCCTGGCGCTGCGCATCGAGGACAGCGAGCTGCCGAACCTGCCCGGCCCAGCGCCGCTGGATGTGAATGCGCCCGACTGGGGCGTGGAGATTACCGAGGCGGTATTCAGCGCCAACTGCCTGCACATCATCGCCGCGTCGTCGGTAGAGAACTTCTTCTCCGGCGTCGGCCGGGTGCTGCAGCCCGGCGGCAGACTCCTCGTCTACGGGCCGTTTCGCTATGGCGGCGAATTCACCAGCGAGAGCAACGCCAACTTCGACGGCTGGTTGAAGGCGCGCGATCCCGCCAGCGGCATCCGCGACTTCGAGTGGGTGAACGGGCTCGCCGCATCCCAGGGCCTGGCGCTGCTGGAAGACAACGCCATGCCTGCCAACAATCAGTTGCTCGTGTGGCAGCG
>JBBDSI010000080.1:0-1607 GCA_040905005.1 Pseudohongiellaceae bacterium | reverse complement strand
TTTCAAACTGAGCCACTACCGCCGCAACCAGTGCTCAACCCTCCGTGGCGAAGGCGGCCTCCGCGGCCCTGACCAGGGGTTTCATGAAATAGCTGCTCTCGGGCATCACCGCCACGCGGCAGCCATGGCGCAGAAGTTCGTCGCGTACCACCGGGCCGACGGCGGCAACAAGGGTGACGGCCAGGCCCTGGCGCAGGGCTTGCTCGAGACCGTGTTGCCGGGCGACGGCGAACAGGCGCTTCACCTGGGGTTTGCTGGTGAAGGCAAGCATATCGATCTCGGCGGCCGCCAGCGACTCGATCAATGCGACCACGCGGGTAGTCTCGGCGTCATCGCTGTAGACATAGGGCGCGACCGGCAGGCATTCGGCCAGCCCCTGTCCGCCCAGGTAGTCCATCAGTGCGGGGTTGGGGTCTTCGCCATACAACTGCACTGCCACGCGCTTGCCGACAAGATCCATGCCGTCCAGTGTGGCGATGACGCCCGCGGTGGTGGGCGCCTGGGCCAGGTGCTGCGGTTGCAGGCCCATTTCTTTCAACACGCGGCCCGGTTTGGGGCCACGGCACAGTGTCGCCACGCCGCCCAGGGCTGCCCCGAACTCGGCCTCCCGCTTTTGCCGGGCGGCCGCGGCGCGTAGTCGCCGCAGACCCTCCCCGGTCAGGATGATGAACAGGTCCGGCGGTCGGGCGATAAAAGCGTCCAGCCAGGCGCTGATCGGCCGCTGGTCCGGCGCGTCATGGATAGCCACCAGCGGTACGCGCAACACCCGGGCCCGCCGTCGCTCGAACAGGTCGGCAAGGATATCGAGCTGGCGACTCTCCGGAACTGCGACAGTGCGGTCTCGTAGGGGGGAATCGAGGTTGGAACGAAGGGGCATGGACGGATTGTAGCGGATTTCTCTGCGCAAGCCGCACAGCCCGAGTTTGCAGAGCGGCTATTGGTTACGCTTAGTAACACATTAATTATGCGATTTTCCTGTATTATCGTGGGAATCCGGGCAAGGTATTACCAGACTTCAAGGACTTAGGCGCTATATCAGGCAGCCTTTTTGTGACATTTATATGACAGAGATCCTTTTTAACTAATTGATATAAAAGGATATCCCTCTCTAATTTAACCAAGATGACAACAAATTGTTACTTTCTGTGCCCTTTGTCGATTTCCCACTCATTTTTGTTACCTTATCGGACATATGGTGTTACTATTCGCTCCGTGTTGTGGAGATCACATCCGACAGAGCAAATTTTACTCATCAAGGTTTAAGGAGAAACTAATGACTGAAGCAATAAAGAAAGCACGGCCAATCGTAGAAGCAACCGTAGTTAGCGTGGTAATGGTACTTGCAGCACTCGCTGTTCCGGCCGCTATCGTCTACATCGCCGTCTGATACCGACTATTAGAAGGAGGCACCATGCCGAGTCCTTCCGAATTTTGCACGACCTGACACCAGCGTAGTCCTCAGACTGCGCTGGTGTTTTTTCATCGTCCTCCGCCAGACCCCGGCACATCATCCGCGTCGCCTCTTCTCCTTTATCCCTTTATCTATCCCTTTATCCCTTTATTATTGCACCTGCTTCCCTGCGCGCTCCCTGATCCATCTCGCGCCC
>JBBDSI010000079.1:0-9724 GCA_040905005.1 Pseudohongiellaceae bacterium | reverse complement strand
AGTAAATGCAGCGAGTAAATACTCAGAGTAAATGCAGCGAGTAAATACTCAGAGTGAATGCAGCGAGTAAATACTCAGAGTAAATGCAGCGAGTAAATACTCAGAGCAAATACAGGGAGTAAATACTCTGAGTCCGGGCTCGGGCCGCGTCAGTGGTGGTTGGACTTGTCTTTCACGGCGTTCTGCAGTAACTCGCCAAAGCTGCCGGTGGCGGCTTTTTGTGGTGCGGCCTGCTGGCGCTTGCTACCTCTGTCCGGCTTCTGTTTGGCGGGACTGCCAGGCGTTGCAGGGGCGTCGTCCAGGCGCATGGACAGGCTGATGCGGCGGCGCTGCTCGTCCACCTCCATGACCTTTACCTTGACCACGTCGCCGGTTTTCACCACTGCGTGCGGATCCTTCACGAAATGATCGGCCAGGGCGGAGATATGCACCAGTCCGTCCTGATGGACGCCGACATCGACGAAAGCACCGAAGTTGGTGACGTTGGTGACAACACCCTCCAGGGTCATCCCAGGCCGCAGATCCGCCAGTGATTCCACGCCCTCCTTGAAGGCGGCTGACTTGAACTCCGGGCGCGGGTCGCGACCCGGCTTCTCCAGTTCCAGCAGGATATCGTTGACCGTGGGCACGCCGAAGCGTTCGTTGGTGTAGTCTTCCGGATTTAGGCTGCCGAGAAAGGCGCGGTCGCCAATGACGCTGTCCACAGAGCGCCCGTGTGTGCTGAGGATCTTCTCGACCACGCCATAGGACTCCGGGTGTACGGCGGAGGCGTCCAGTGGATTGTCGCCGCCGGCGATGCGCAGGAAGCCGGCCGCCTGCTCGAAACTCTTCTCACCGAAGCGAGGCACCGCCTTTAATGCCTGGCGCGACCGGAAGGCACCATGTTCATTGCGATAGGCGACGATGTTGCTGGCGATGGACGGCGATAGGCCGGACACGCGCCTGAGCAACGGCGCCGAGGCCATGTTCACATCCACGCCCACCGCATTTACGCAGTCCTCCACCGCGGCGTCGAGGCTCTGTCCCAACTTGACCTGGCTGACGTCGTGTTGATACTGGCCCACACCGATCGACTTGGGATCGAGCTTCACCAGCTCCGCCAGCGGGTCTTGTAGCCGGCGGGCGATGGAAATGGTGCCGCGTACGGTGACATCGAGATCCGGGAACTCTTCGCGCGCCATATCGGAGGCTGAGTACACCGAGGCGCCTGACTCGTTCACCAGCGCCTTGTCGAGCGTTAGTTCCGGGTGGCGCTTCATCAGATCCGTCACCAGCCGGTCGGTTTCCCGCGAGGCGGTGCCATTGCCAATGCCGATCAGTTCCACGCCATGTTTTGCGCACAGCGCCGCCAGCGTAGCGATGGACTGGTCCCACTGGTTCTTCGGCGCATGGGGGTAGATGGCGGTGTCCTCGAGGTATTTGCCGGTGCGGTCCACCACGCAGACTTTCACTCCGGTTCGCAGACCCGGGTCCAGTCCGAGCGTCACCCTGTTGCCCGCCGGCGGCGCCAGCAGGATGGCTTTCATGTTGGCACCGAACACGCGGATCGCCTCGTCGTCGGACTGCTCCCGCAGTTGCCCCAGCAGGTCGGTCTCCAGCCTGCTCAGTAGTTTCACCCGCCAGGTCCAGCGCACTACCTCGGCAAGCCAGGTGTCCGCCGGCCGGCCTTTGTTCTCGATACCGAAGTGCCGCGCAATCATGGTCTGGCAGGGGTCCGTGGTGCCGGGTTCGGTGCCGGCTGTACCGATCTCCAGGGTGAGGAAACCCTCCTTGCGACCACGGAAGACGGCGAGTGCCCTGTGCGAAGGAATGCGATTCAGGCGTTCGTTGAATTCGAAGTAGTCGCTGTACTTGCTGGCCTCGCGCTTCTTGTCTTCGATCACTCGCGCCCGCAGTTCCCCCTGTTCCCAAAGATGCCGACGCAGGCGGCCGACCAGCGCGGCGTCCTCACTAAAGCGCTCCATCAAAATATACCTGGCGCCTTCCAGGGCAGCCTTGGTGTCGGCTACGCCTGTATCGCCTTCCGCGTCGTTGACAAACTTCACGGCCTCCGACTCCGGATTCAGGCCGGGATCATTGAAAAGGCTGTCGGCCAATGGCTCCAGCCCGGCCTCGATGGCAATCTGCGCCCGGGTGCGGCGCTTGGGCTTGTAGGGCAGGTAAAGGTCTTCAAGCTCGGTCTTGGTGGCGGCGGCCCGAATCTGTTTCTCCAGCGCCGGTGTCAGTTTGCCTTGCTCGTTGATGCTGGCGAGGATGGTCTCCAGGCGCGCGTCCATCTCCCGCAGATAGATCAGTCGCTGTTCGAGATCGCGCAGCTGGAGGTCATCCAGGCCGCCGGTGACCTCCTTGCGATAGCGGGAGATGAAGGGCACGCTGGCGCCCTCATCCAGCAGGCCGATGGCGGCGGCCACCTGCTTGTCGGTGAGCGTCAGTTCAGAGGCGATTCGTTTGGCTAGGGTCATAACAATCCAGCATTCCCGCGTCGGGAAACATTGTCATTGAGTGAGGACAGGCATTGTACGTCGAACCCGCCAAAAAGAGCAGAGCGGGCGGAGCCACAACCCAGAAAAAGCACTCAGAGTCACTACAGCGAGTAAATACTCAGAGTAAATGCAGCGAGTAAATACTCAGAGTCATTACTCCGAGTGGTTGTTGATCGCGGCCTGGCGGGGCTGCTGGCCTGCAGGGCCTGGGCTACCGGGCGCTTCCCGGGTGCAGTCGTTGGTGGGCGGGGTGCGAACGAGAGTTGGAAGAGGGCAGGCGTTGGGGGAGCCGCAGGAAGTCTTGGTGATAGCGGCTTAATTGTTGCGCCGCAATCCGGCATAATCGCCTGCTTTCCCATCAATCCCGCCACCGGACTCGATTTTTATGTGGTTCAAGAACCTCCGCCTGTACCGATTTACCCAGCCCTTCACCCTCAGCAGCGTGGCACTGGAGGAGAAACTCGCCCAGATTCCCTTCGTACCCTGCTCCAGCTATGAGAAATCCCGCCTCGGCTGGGTGAGCCCCCTGCCGGAGACGGACAGCGAGGAGGAGCCGCCGCTGACCCACACAGTCGGCCAGTACACCATGCTCTGCGCCCGGCGCCAGGATCGCCTGCTGCCGGCCTCGGTGGTGCGCGAGGTCACCGCGGACAAGGTGGCCGAGCTGGAGCAGCGCCAGGCGCGCAAGATCTACCGCAAGGAACGCAAGCAGATCCAGGAGGACGTCACCGCCGCCCTGCTGCCCCAGGCTTTCACCCGTAGCCAGCGCACCTATGCTTACCTGGCGCCGCAGGAGAACCTGCTGGTGGTGGATGCCGCCACCGCCACTCGCGCCGAAGAAATCATCACTCTGATGCGCGACGCCCTCGGTTCGCTGCCGGTGGCCCTGACCGAGACCAAACGCAACCCCGGCGACGTCATGACCCGCTGGCTGCAGCAGGGCAAGGGCAGCGATCATTTTCTGCTGAACGAAGACTGCGAGCTGTACAATCCACAGGACGGCAGCAATGTCGTGCGCTGCAAGGGGCAGGACCTCGAGAGCGACGAGATCTCGGTACACCTGGAGGCCGGAAAGCGCGTTAAGAGCCTGGGCGTAAGCTGGAACAACCTGCTCAGCTGCGTCATCGACGACGAACTCGCCGTCAAGCGCCTGCGCTTCGAGGAAATGCGCGAGGAATCCGAAGGCTTCCAGGAGGAGAGCGCGGTGCAGAAATTTGACCAGGAGTTCGCCCTGATGACCCTGGAGCTGGCGAAATTCTTCGAGTCCCTGTTCAAGGCCTTCGGCGGCCTCGAGGCGCCAAAGCAGGACACCCAGGCCACCAGGGATACGGAAGCGGCGGAGTGAGTGCCGCTGCATCGCCCTGCCGTTCATCTGCGGCCGGGGCCCGGCGGCACGAGCAGCGAGTCAAGCACAACCACGGAGCCAACAGACCATGAGCACACCGGTTTATTTCGAGGATTTCAGCGTCGGGGACAGCCGCGAGTTTGGTGCCTACACGGTCACCGAAGAAGAGATCATCGAGTTCGCGACAAAATACGACCCGCAGCCCTTCCACCTGTCCGAGGAGGCTGGCAAGAAGACCCTGTTCGGCGGCCTGTGCGCCTCCGGCTGGCATACCTGCGCCATGACCATGCGCATGGTGGTGGACAATATGCCCGCGGGGGAGTCACAGTCGCTGGGCTCACCCGGCCTGGACGAACTGCGCTGGACGCGGCCGGTCTTCCCCGGTGACACCCTACGGGTGAAGAGCACCGTCGTCGACAAGCGCGAGTCCCGCTCGCGCCCGGAGATGGGCACGATCTTCATGCACAATGAAGTCTACAACCAGAACGACGAACTGGTGCTCAGCTTCAAGCCCATCGTCATGTACCGCCGCCAGCCAGGCCAGGGCTGAGCCTGGCAGTGGACGACCCAAAGTCTGCGGGAGGGTGTGTTAACGACGCAGATGCAGAAGGCAAGCAGGGTCTCTCATGATCCGGACTGACGACCACCAATCTGAGTAGTTACTCAGAGTAAATGCTCAGAGTAAATGCTCAGAGTAAATGCAGGGAGTGAGCACTCTGAGTAAGTGTTCTAGTGCTCAGCCTCGAGGTGATTCCAGGGTGCGTCAGTTCTTAGTTCCGCGACCGAAGAAGGCACAAGCGGGCGTGACCGCTGCGTCGAGCTTTCTGACCGGGTGATAACCGCGGAGGGTGTGGGCTGAGGCAGCGGCATGCCTACAGGGAGACAAGCCTGAGAGTGACGCAGAAGCCTGGGTGCTGGGCTGGCGCGCAGTGGCTCGGCTTCGATCTGCCCGCGACCGGGGCAAGTGGGTGGTGATGGCAGTCAGCGCCTTCGCGCTACTGATGCTGGCGGAGTTGCTGTTGTCGCTGTGGTTCTTCGGCGACACACCGCGCGACTACGCCGGGAAATTCACCGCCACCCCGGGCGCGGTGGGCTTTGCAGGCCAGGTGCTTTTCGCACTGTTCCCACTTCTGCAGCGGGACGGTACCGCGCGGCAGGCGCGGTGAGAGTCGTCATCGCGATCACTTGACCGCACCGGCCGGCTACAGCCACTACTGCGGCTTGCGAAACTTCAGCACCATACGGTCGCTCTCACCGATGGTCGTGTATCGCGCCCGATCGGTATCGCCCAATCGGTAGGTCGGCGGCAGCGTCCAGACGCCTTCCGGATGATCCTTGGTGTCGCGGGGATTGGCGAGCAGCTCGCTGGCGGCGACGAACTCGAAGCCGGCCCCGGCCGCCAGTTCCTTCACATACTCCTCGGTGACGTAGCCGCTGGTGCGCATGACCTCCATGCCGGCACCTGGCGGGGCGCGGTGCTCCACCACACCGAGGATGCCGCCTGGCTTGAGCGCGGCGTGGAAGGCGGCGAAGTACTCGTGCTCCTGGCCGGACATGATCCAGTTGTGCACGTTGCGGAAGGTCAGCGCCATGTTCGCGCCTCCGGCCGGGCTGATCACTGTCTCGTGCGGCGGATGCAGGTGGCGGATCGTCGCCCGGCCATAGAGATCGGAGTACTCGCGCAGCTTCTGCTCGAAACGCTCGAGGGTTGCGCGGTGATAGCCGATGGGCGAGTTGGGTGAGAAGTGGGCGCCGAAATAATGTCCTTCGGCATGCAGCAGGGGCGCCAGCAGCTCGGTGTACCAACCGCCGGACGGGCCGATCTCAATCACCGTCATGTCCGGTTCCAGGCCGAAGAAGGCCAGTGTCTCAGCGGGCAGTCGGGCGGGGTTGCGCTCGATATTGGCGGCGCTGCGGTGTTCAGCGACGAGTAGTTGCTCCAGCGTCATTGCTCCGTCGTGATTGTCGGCTGCCACGGGGTTCGCCATCAGCAGCGCAAGCCAGAGCAGGCAGCGTGCCTGCTTAAATTGCTTGATACTCATAACTGCCTCTCCTGAAGGTTATGTCACCGATTCTGGCACGATTGCAACCAGGGCAAAAGCGCCCCGGGGCGGTAGTCCGGCTGGCTTTTTCCCAGTGGTATTGGTAGAAATGGGCGTATCACCAATATTCCTTCCCTTGAGGTGACCATCATGCTGCTGCTCATGCCGCCCCGCGCCGCCGTATCTGCGGCCCTGTTGTCATTGACCCTGCTCGCTGCCTGTTCCGAACCTGCCGGTGAGCGAGACGCCGCGCCCGAGGCGACGCCCACCGCACTGGCGGACAATGAGGTCAGCATCCGCTGGACCAAACACGGCATTCCTCACGTGCGCGCCAATAACTGGGAGGGGCTTGGTTACGGCTTCGCCAACGCCGTGGCCAACAACACGCTCTGCGTGCTGGCGCGGGAATTCGTCACCGTGCGCGGCGAGCAGGCGAAATATTTCGGCGCCAGTGACGAGAGCATCAATGCCGACGCCTTTCATCGCGCCCTGCTCAATGGGGATAAAATTGACGAGTACCTGGCCTACGGCTCCGCGGACAGCAGGGCTATGGACGCCGGCTACGTGCGCGGCTACAACGACTACATCGAGGCCCATGCCGGGCAGATGCCTGCCTCCTGCAACAACGCCCCCTGGATCACCCCTATCGACGAGCGCGACCTGGCTCGCATGGCCATCGGCGTCGGCATCCGCTATGGCCTGGGCAATGTCACCGACGAGATCGCCACCGCGCAGCAGGGCCTGGAGCTGGCGCAACTGGCGCCGTTGAATATGGAGATCGACCGCGAGGAGATCGGCAGCAACGCCCTCGGCTTTGGCAGCGCCATGACCGAGAGCGGCCGCGGCATCCTGTTGGGTAATCCCCACTATCCCTGGCACGGGCCTTCGCGTTTTCACATGGCACACCTGACTCTGCCGGGCGAACTCGATGTCATGGGCGTCGGGCTGATCACCACCTCGCGCATCGCCATTGGCTTCACCGAGCACGTGGCCTGGTCGCACACGGTCTCCACCGCGCTGCGCTTTACCATGTTCCGGCTCGACCTGGTGGATGGTAATCCCATGGCTTATCGGCTGGGAGATGAGGAGCGTGCCATCGAGCCCATCGAAGTAGTGGTGGAGACGCCCGATGGCCCGGCGGCGCGCACCGTCTACATGACGCACCTGGGGCCGGTAGTGGCTGGCCAGGGGATGCCGTGGAACGACCAGCACGTCTTTGTTATGCGGGACGTCAACTACGAGAACTATCGCTCCGGCGACCAGTACAAAGCCATCAACAGCGCCCGCAACGTGCATGAGCTCCGCGACGCGTTGGCGGCCCACCAGGGCGCCGCGTTCGTCAACACCATCGCCGCCGACCGCGACGGTGGCGCGCTCTATGCCGACATGTCGGCCATCCCCAACGTCTCCGCGGCGTTGATCGAGCGCTGCGCCGCCGACACGCCCGTCCCCCGCATCATCACCCTCAACGGCTCCGACCCGAGCTGCGACTGGCAGGTGGATCCCACCGCCGCCTGGCCCGGGCTGATGCCGCCGGATCAGCAGCCCAGCCTGATCACCGAGACCTATGTCAGCAACAGCAACGACTCCTACTGGCTGTCCAATCCGGACGAGCTACTGGAAGGCTTCTCGCCGATCATCGGCGACGAGCGCACACCACGCTCGCTACGTACGCGCGCCGGCCTGGTCATGGTGGAGGAAATCCTCGAGAGTGACGAGAAGTTCACTCGCGAGCGCGTACAGGGCCTGCTGTTTAATCACCGTCACTATGGCGCCGAACTGCTGCTGGATGACATCCTCACAGTCTGCGCCGACGTGCCGGAGCTGCTCGAAGCCTGCACGATCCTGGACAACTGGGACCGTCGGCAGGACGTGGGCAGTGTCGGTGCACAGATCTACAACCAGTTCTGGGCCAATGCCCGCGGCATCAGCGACCACTACGCCATTCCCTTCAAGGAAACCGATCCCCTGCACACGCCCGCCGGGCTCACCATCTGGGAAGAGGATACCCAGCGGTTCATCATCAATGCGCTGACCGCCGGGGTGCAGGAACTGGAGCAGGCCGGCATTCCCCTGGACGCGCCCTGGGGCGAGGTCCAATTCGCCCTGCGCAACGGCGACATGATCGGCATACCCGGAGGCAATGGTGGTCAGGGCATGTTCAGTGTGATATCCGCCCCCTTCAACCCGGACAATGGTGGCTACAACCCCATCGTGCATGGCAATAGCTACATCCAGGCCGTCACCTGGCATGAGGACGGTACGCCGGACGCCGAGGCCATCCTCACCTATTCGCAATCTCCAGAGCCGGACTCACCCTATTACGCCGACCAGACCCGTCTCTATGAGCAGAGCGAGTGGGTCGAACTGCCCTTCACCGACGCCGAGATCGCCGAGCAACTTCTACGCGAGGAGGTGCTGAGTTACTAGCCCGGAGTTGCACCAGCGCTCCAGGGTGTGTCGTCCGTAGCTTTGCTTCGGGCATCCTGCCCTTCGCACTCCGGGCCAGGGCGGTCCAAATCCGCTCCCGGCGGATTTGTCGCTTTGGAAGAAGGCACAGGCGCACAGGAGAGGACCCGAGGCGCCGGTGGTAGCGCTGCCGCTATGGTCCAGAAAATCCACTTGCTGCGGGTCGAACTTTGCTGGTGAGGAAGGATGAAAGTTGACAGCGCCAGCGCCGGTCTCCCTGCTGACAAGTCGGTGTTGCCGTCAGCGGTGCCGGCAACGCACAAGAAAAAAACAACAACAGGAGAATTCCATGCCCGATCACGATGAAAATACTGTCACCGGCGTCGCCCGTCGTCGATTCCTGCAAGGTTCGATGTTCGGAGTGGGAACATTGGCGCTTGGGGTGCCATTGTCCTTGGGGACGCAGCAGGCCATGGCCCACGACGCAGCCTGGGCTGAGCGTAAGGAAAAAGTGCGCGTGCGCGATCTGGACATGGCTTATTACGAAGTCGGGTCAGGTGACCCTATAATCTTTCTGCATGGCAATCCGACGTCGTCGTATCTCTGGCGCAACATCATTCCCCATGTGCAACACCTGGGGCGTTGCATCGCCCCGGACATGATCGGCATGGGGGATTCCGACCCGCTGCCTGATAGTGGCCGGGGTGCTTACAAGTTTGCGACGCACCGTGACTATCTGTTCGATTTGTTCGATGCCATCGGTGTCACCAACAATGTCACGCTGGTGATTCATGACTGGGGTTCTGGCGTGGGGCTGGCCTATGGCGAGCGCTATCCTGAACGAGTGAAGGGCATTGCCTACATGGAAGCCATCCTGCGTCCATCGGCCCTATCGTTACCGCCGGAGCCGACTCAGGGCATCTTTTCCGTGTTCCGCTCGGACCGCGGCGAGCCGGCAATACTGGAGAACAACGTGTTCGTGGAGCAGATTCTGATCGGCGGGCTCGGCTATTTCCTCAGTGAGGCAGACAAGGCGGAATACCGGCGACCCTATCTGCAGCCAGGCGAAAGCCGGCGACCGACCCTGACCTGGCCTCGAGAATTGCCGTTTGCAGGCGGTCCGGACGACACCACAGCCCTGGTGCAGAGCTATACAGACTGGTTTGGCGGCAGCGACCTGCCCAAGCTGTTCCTGCGCGCCAGACCCGGGGCACTGCTGTCCACCGCAGCGGATGATGCCGAATTGCTGGAGTGGGTACGAAGCCTGTCCAACCAGACCGAGGCTGCGATCTTTGGCACGCACTATGTTCAGGAGACATCCGCAGACGCCATCGGCCGCGCCATCGCCGACTGGATGAATTCGGAGGCATTCCGGCTCTAAGCCCAGCGTTATATTTAGGCACATTCAGCTGAAGTGATCGCTTACATACATCGCCCAACCCCCC
>JBBDSI010000078.1:0-1612 GCA_040905005.1 Pseudohongiellaceae bacterium | reverse complement strand
TTCGGCACATTGCGTGCCGTCTTCCGGGCGCGCCTTGCGCCTGCCGGTTCACCTGCACTGTGAACCGATATCTCTCACCTTCGACCCACGTCCCGGCACCTGCGAGGCCGGTCCCAGCCAACGATCGCAGATCGTTGTCGTTCGGCTCAAGCTCAAAGCTGACGCTTTGAAAACGCTTGGCCTCACCCTTCAGCCACTCGGACACCTCACCTAATTCTGTTCGGCACATTGCGTGCCAGCCTTCGGGCCGGGTCGAAAACCGCGCGTACTCTAGCCCACGGGCAGGGCGATTACAAGTTTGTCACTGGCGCAGGCGGCGTGGGTTGACGCGATCCGAGGTGACTGGCTCGGTGCTGCGATAGACGTTGATGTCCAGTCCACCGCGGCGCAGGAAGTTCATTGCCAGGTGCAGCTCGTTGGGTTCTATGCAGCGGTAGAGGTCGCGGAAGATGCGTTCGGCGCACTCCTCGTGGTAGCCCTGGTGTTCGCGATAGGAACACAGGTAGGCCAGCAGGTTGGCCTCGTCTATGCGGGTGCCGGTATAGCGGATCTCGACACTGGCCCAGTCCGGCTGGCCGGTGACGGGACAGGTGGAACGAAACAGGTCGGAATACAGCTCTTCGTCGAAGACCAGCTCATCGCTGCGCGTGAGCAGCCCGGGGTCCGGTTGAAATACCTCGATGCTGACATCGTGGCTATCCAGGCGCTTTCCCGGGCGTGGCGCGGCGGGTGTTGCCGGGCTGCCCGCGTCCTGCAGCACGACCTTGACCGTCGAGCGGCTGACGGCGGACAGGTCGTTCTCGATGATGGCGGTGATCGCCTGGCGGTCCTCGAACCGTTCCTGGTTGAGTGAATTCAGGTAGAGCTTGAGCGACTTGGACTCGACGATGTTTTCCGAGTCGGAATTGAAGAAGAACTCGCCCAGGGCGACCTGGGGCTTGCCCCGGGAATTGAGCCAGGAGATCTCGTAGGCATGCCAGTGGTCGATGCCATACAGGCGCAGTTTCTTGTCGATATCGAGCAGGGAGCGCGCCGCCCAGCGCGGGATGGCATAGAGGATTCCCGGGTCGTACTTGCTCGGGTTGGGAATCTTTTCACCGAGGGGGTTGCCAGACATGACGGGAGGCCTCAGTCCGGGCTAGTGGCGGATGCCCGTACCGTGCCGCAGCAGCCAGATGCAGCTGCTATACAGCACGACGATGAACACGCCCAGTATGAGAAAGGCCCAGTATACGTCCACATCGGACACACCGAGGATGCCGTAGCGGAAGGTGTTCACCATGTAGAAGATGGGATTCAACCCGGAGACAACCTGCCAGAACGTTGGCAGCAACTGGATGGAATAGAACACACCGCCGAGATAGATGAGTGGCGTCAACACGAAAGTCGGGATGATCGAGATATCATCGAAGCTGTTGGCGAATACCGCGTTGATAAACCCGGCCAGCGAGAACACTATCGAGGTCATCAGGATCACGGCAATGGTGATCAGTGGATGCACCATGGGCAGGTCGGCGAAGAACAGCCCCATCACCGTGACGATGCAACCGACGGCCAGTCCCCGCCCCATCCCACCGACCACGAAGCCGGTCAGGATGACGTAGTTTGGCAC
>JBBDSI010000077.1:0-9774 GCA_040905005.1 Pseudohongiellaceae bacterium | reverse complement strand
TGACCTAAAGTATTGATTTCCTGGATCTGGTTTGTGGGTGTCCGCAAATCCTCCGGTTTGTGGGTGTCCGCAAATCCCCGCAAATCCCGTAGCCGTGGCGCAGGCTCAGGAATCTGGCACCCGATTGCCGGCGATCCACACGCTCTCGACGGTCTTCGTGTTGGCGATGTCTGCGGCGGGGTTGGCCCCGAGGATGACCAGATCGCCCCAGTTGCCGGGCTCCAGCGTGCCCAGGTCGGCCAGGCCGAGGCAATCGGCGGCCACGCCCGTGGCGGATCGGATGGCGTCCAGCGGGCTCATGCCGGACTCGACCATCATGTCCATCTCCAGATGCTCGAAATAGCCCTGGAACCGCGCCGGTGGGCCGCTGTCCGTGCCCATGGCGATGGGCACTCCCGCCTGATTCAGCGCCCCGACATTGGCCATGGCCACCTCGAGCCCTTCCTTGTAGCCCTGCGCCATGGGGCTGTTGCGCATCGCGGCCTGGCGCTCCGGCGACAGTAGTTCCTCGATGATCGCGGGCTCGACCTCGGCGCGGAAGAACGGGTCGGAGAAGAAATCCGGTTCGCTCTCGTAGATGAAGGTGGAGACCTCGCGCGTCAGCGTCGGGATATAGCAGACACCCTGGCTACGGATCTGCTCGATGAATGCGCTGTCCACCGGCACATCGCGCACGCTGTGGGCGATCAGGTCGGCGCCGGCGTCGAGCACGTATCTGGCGTCGTCGAGGTAAAACAGATGCACCGCGACCGGCAGGCGGCGCAGGCGGGCCTGGTCCACCAGCGCGTCGAACAGGGGCCGCGGCAGCTTCGGCGTGCGGCCCAGGTTGTCATCCACCCGGACCTTGATGAAGTCCGCGCCCATGTCGGCGTTGCGATTTACCTCACGCCGTATCGCCGCCTCACTATCGCCGGTAACCACACTGCCGGCCACATACAGGCGCGCCCGCGTCAGCGCCGGGTCGAACTGCTCGTTACGCAGGGCGAAGCCGGCCTCCTCGTCGCCGCCGAGGCTGGCGACGGTGGTCACGCCATAACGGGCATAGAGCCGCAACTGCCGCAGCAAGTTATCGCGGTTGTACTGCCCACCGCTGAGCCCCTGGGTATCACCCACGTGGCCATGGGCGTTGATCAGGCCGGGAATAATGGTCTTGCCGCTGACGTCCACGATGCGCGCCCCGGAGGGAATGGCGACGTCGTCGCGCGGACCGACGCTGCGCACGCGACCGTCGCTGATCACCAGGACGCCGTCGGACAGCGGCGCCGCCTCGGTACCGTCGATGAGCGTAGCGCCGACGAAGGCGATACTGCCCTCGTTAGCCAGCGCCTGGTTCAACAGCAGGGTCAAAGCGATAAAGAAACCGGTGACTGCTCTCATGACAAAAGTCTCCTGCAGGATATTGACTGGTCGAGGTTATAACTCGATATGCAGATACTGCATGTGTAATTCGAATTGCGCCAGTATGTCGTTGACCAGTTGTTCGCGGGTATACCCGGCTACATCGTAGTGCTGCGCCCCCTGGCGCAGGAACACCTCGGCGCGCCAGTAAGAATGACCGCGGCCCTTGCGCGGCAACTCCGGGAAGGCCACCGAGGGCACGGCGTATTCACGCAGCTTGATCTGGTAGAGGAAGTCCTGCTCGGGGCCGTGTCCCACCTCGATCTGTATGACGCCCTCATCTTCCTCGATGCGCACCTCCAGCGACTGCTCGCGCAGCTTCTCCGCCACCTCCTGCATCGCCGGACGCGCCGTAACGAGCAGATAGTCCTGCACGTCGCGCTGGTCATGGTGCCCCAGCAGGGCCTTCAGTCGGCTTGACCATTCGCCGGGTGTGGACAGTGCCGGCATGCTGGGCGAGGGCATGGCCTGCAGGCGGTAGGCGGCCTCGCTGCGCAGCCCCTTGAGCAGGCCGTAACAAATAAGCAAAATAATCAGGGCGAACGGCAGCGCCGTGGTCAGGGCTGCGGTCTGCAGCGCCGTGAGGCCGCCGGCCACCAGCAGCACGGACGCGACGACACCCTCCGCGATAGCCCAGAACACGCGCTGCCACACCGGCGGGTCCTCGGCGCCACCGGAAGTGATGATGTCGATCACCAGGGAGCCGGAGTCCGACGAGGTGACAAAGAAGGTGACCACCAGGAGGGTGGTCAGCAGGGACATCAGCGTGGTGAGGGGGAGCTGCTCCAACAGCACGAATACAGCCGTTGGCAGGTCCTCGAGTACGGCTTCGTTGAGTCCGGCGCCCGCGCCGGCCAGTTCCAGACTGAGGGCGGTATTGCCGAAGAACGTCAGCCACATGAAGGTAAAGCCGCTGGGCACCAGCAGCACGCAGGTGATGAATTCGCGAATGGTGCGGCCACGGGAGATACGGGCGATGAACATGCCGACGAAGGGTGACCAGGAGATCCACCAGGCCCAGTAGAACAGCGTCCAGGCCCCCATCCAGTCGGTCTCCTCATAGGCATACAGGGTGAGCGTCATCTCCACCATGTTGGACGCGTACATGCCGATGTTCTGCATCAGGCTACCGAGCAGCGTGGCGGTCGGGCCCGCGATGAGCATGAACACTAGCAGGATCAGGGCCAACACCAGGTTCAATTCACTGATACGGCGAATGCCGGCATCCAGGCCCGCCACCACCGAGGCCGTCGCCATGGCGGTGATGATGCCGATCAACACGATCTGCGTCGGGAGCCCAACCGGCACATCGAAGAGATAGGAGAGCCCCGCGTTCACCTGCATGACGCCGATGCCCAGCGAGGTCGCCACGCCGAACATCGTGCCCAGCACCGCGAAGATATCCACGGCGTGGCCGATGGGGCCATAAATGCGATCGCCGATAATCGGGTACAGGGCCGAGCGGATGGTCAGCGGCAGATTATGGCGAAAGGCGAAATAGGCCAGCGCCAGGCCGACGATGATGTAGATCGCCCAGGCCTGCAGGCCCCAGTGGAAAAAGCTGAGTTGCATGGCCCGGCGTGCAGCCTCCGCATCGCCGCCCTCGCCCACCGGGGGTTGCAGGAAATGACTCACCGGCTCGGCGACGCTGTAGAACATCAGGCCGATGCCCATGCCGGCGCTGAACAGCATGGCGAACCAGCTAATGTAGCTGTAATCGGGCTCGGAGTCGTCGGGGCCCAACTTGATCTGGCCGAAACGGCTGAAGGCCAGGTAGACGACGAAGCCGAAAAAGACCGCCACGACGCCCATGTAGAACCAGCCGACATTGACCACCAGCCAGGTCTGCAGGGTCGAGAAGGTGACGGCTGCATGCTCGCTGAAGACGCTGCCATAGATACAGAAAAGGACGATGAGCCCGGCGGAAATGAGAAACACCGGGCGATTGATCATATCGCGGACCGAGGTGCCGGGCGTGATGGGAAGTGGTTTGTTCATGAGGCTTCCTTTTCCGGGATGGTCTCCGGGCACTCAGCGCGCGCCGCAGTAGAGTCAACGACGTCCAGAGGACCCAGGATCTCCTTCAACGGCGCCAGGTGACTCTCATAATTGCGCCACTGATGCACCCCTTCGCGGGATACGGGCCGCCTGACCTGCTCGGCGCTCGGCGTACGCACGTTGCGCCGGGTCTTGTGGTAATCCAGGCAGGCCTGTTCGAACGGCAGCCCACAGAAATCCAGCATGCGCCGAACCTGATTTTCGAAGTCCTCGATGACTTCCTCGTTGTGCACGCGCAACACGAAGCCCGGCAACACCCGATCCCAGTGATCCATGAGTTCGACATAGTCCCGGTAATAACGACCTGCATCCTCGAGAGAGTAACTGAATTCCTGACCCTCGGCGAACAACTGCTTGTACATGCTGAAGCAGCAGGCCATGGGATTGCGGCGGGCATCGATCACTTTCGCATTGGGCAGCATGAGTTTAATCAGACCGATGTGGCGAAAATTGTTAGGCATCTTGTCGATGAACAGTGGTGCGCCCAGGCGATGGATGCGGGTCTCCCGGATGTATTCCTCGCCGAACTCCCGCAGCTCGTCGGCCGACAGGCTGGCGAGTATGTCCGGGTAGTCAGGCGACTGTCCGTCCCGCCGGCGACGCCGCAACCGCTGCGAGAGTGAGAGTATATTGGGCAACTCCAGGGTGCCATCGACCTGGCTGTGGGAAGAGAGAATCTGCTCTAATAAAGTAGACCCGGCACGGGGCAAGCCAACGATAAAAATCGGATCGGGTGCGGGACAACCCCTACTCTGCCGGTCGCGAAAAAACTCCCTGCTGCAGACGCGTTGCTGCGCCTGCATTTCCGCACTGATCTGCTCTGCCTTGTAGCGACTCTGCGCCTTCTTCAGTTTATTGCCGCGCGCATAAAACTGGAACGACTCATCATGGCGGCCTTCATCTTCGAGCGCCTTGCCGAGGGCGAACATCAGATACACACGATCCATGAATGACAGATTGGTGTTGCTCTCCAGGGCGCGCATCGCGTCGATGTCCCGCTTCCCGAATTGATAGGTTTTGAGGTTGGCCAGCGCATAATAGGCCTCGCAGTGCAGTGGATGTGCCGCGAGGGCGCCGCGATAGGCTGCGATGGCGCCAGTCACATCGCCCTGGGTCTTGCAGGCATGCCCTTTGGAAGTCAGCGTGACCGGGTCATTGGGAAGCCGCTCGAGAATGCGATCGAATTCCGCGATGGCTACATCGAAGTCGCCGCTCTGCATGCACTCGACGGCATAGATCGACATGAAGCGCGGATCCCCGGGCCGGGTTTGCAGCAGCGCCTGGGCCTGGGCCAGTGCCTGCGAGAATTTCTGTCGCTTGCGCAATACCTGTATGTAATCGACCCGCGCCTCGATGTTGTCCGGTTCGAATTCGACGGCGCTCTCCAGCAGGTATTCGGCGTCTTCGAGCACGCCCAGCCTGACACCGATTTCCGCCAACAGGCGCATACCGCGAACGTGATCGGGAGCCTGTTGCAGAAACTGCCGACAGAGGGACTCCGCCTTGAGTAGCTGGTTCTGCGCGGCGAGGTCCATCGCGACCAATAGCGGCTGCGGCAATTGCTGCAACTCGTCAAGTTGCACGCGCAAGGCCTGACAACGAGCACTCTCGCCCTGGTCCTCGAGGATTCTGATCTGTTCCTTTAGGCTCGCCGTCAACGCCGGGTTGTAGAAGGTCGCGCGTCCATAGGCACGCAACGCCTCCAGCGGCTGGCCCATGTCACGGTAATTGTGGCCTTCTTCCTGGTGCGCACGCCCGTTGTCGGGAGATTGTGCCTTGAGCCTGTCCAGTAGCGCCAGTGCGTCCCGGAAGCGGCCGCTGTAGCGCTGGCTGACAGCCGCCAGGTAGAGCAGCTCCGGATTGTCCGGGTCTGCCTGCAAGAGGGCGTCGGTTTCCTCCAGGGCGCGGGCAAAGCGCCGCTCAGAGATCAGCTTCTGTATCCCGTCGAGCCTGGTCTGCTCTGTTGACATTGCTATGACTTCGCTGAAAAGCTATGACTTCGTTGAAAAAAAGGCGCCTCGAATGAGGCGCCTTTAATACTAACAGCTTTCGATAATGGCTTCAGAAGTCATAGGTCATCCGCACACCCGCGGTTCTCGGTCGCGCGTAAGTAACCCGCTCACGGTCGAAGATGAAGGATCTGGCGATCTCCGCCCTCTCGTCCAGGAGGTTATTGACGAAGAATTCGGCGCGCCATTGGTCCGCGGTGACACCCGCGCTGACTCCCCACATCATGTAGTTATCGATGCGGTCACGATTGATGACGACGATGTCGCTGAACTTCTCGTCGGAGTAAATAACACTCGGCATGAGATGGGCGGTCAGTCCCGAATCGAGATCCCATTCATAGCGGGCGCGCAGGTTAAATTGAAACTCTGGCGCAAAGGCCAGCGAGTCCCCTACGCGCACATCGTCAGTAGGAGTGATCACCCGCGTGATCTCGGAGTCCAGGAAGGAAAACGCACCGGTGACGTTGAGCTCGGGCATGGTCGCCGGCGCCCAGATGAAGTCCCCTTCCAGGCCGTTGACTTCGGCGTCGGCGGCGTTATCCGAAAAGAACAGGTTGGTGATGCTGGGGTCGAATATAGTGGTCTGCAGGCGCTCGATCTCCGAGAAGAACAGGGCTCCGTTAAAGCGCAGTGTGTAATCGAGCAGGTCCAGTTTCCAGCCGATCTCGTAGTTGGTCATGTCGTCCGTGTCGATCGCATAGGGCACGGTGAAACCACCGTCGGAGCTGACCGCTCCCCCGGGCCTGTTGAGTATGCCGGGGCGAAACCCTTCTGAGAACGTGGCATAGAACAGTTGATCTGAAGTAGGCGTCCAGTTGAGACCAAACTTGGTAATCACGCCATCGGTCTGGGCTACGTCCGGATTGGGTGGACTGAACAGCTGGTCCAGGTTGTTGCCGGCGTTGTTGTCCTCCGAGGCTCCGAAATTACCGAATGACCCGGCGGCACTGCCCCTCAGGTCTACCTCGATATCGTACCAACGAGCCCCGGCAAGCACGGAGAACTGCTCATTGAGGTCGTAGGTAACCTCGCCGAACGCGCCCTGCTGCTCGTCAGGCCGGTAAATATCATTGCGGAATATCACGCCTTCCGGCCACTGCCCCGGATCCGCCGCGGACGACGGTTGGGCGGAAAAATTCGGACCAAAGCCAGTCACCCCGTTGAAGGCCACGGCGCTTTCCGATCCCGGATAGACGAAGCTGTTGAGCTCACGCAGGTCGAGCTGGCTATAGAAACCACCAAACGTCGCCCGCAGCGGGCGATCCGGATCGGTGGCGAAACGCAGCTCATGAGACTGCACTTCCGTGTCGGTGTTGCTGTTCACAAAGAGATCTGGCGGCTGGCAGGTGCCGGTCGGATCGGCACTCGGATAGGTGACGGACCCATCACAGATGTAATACGGCAGATACTGCCCGACGAACATATAGTCGCTATAGTCCACGACCTGGTCGGCATCACGGTCGGTGTACGCACCTGTATAGATCGCTTCCAGGGTGCCGATGCGACCCGTCACTGTCCAGTTGGTGTTGTCGAAGCTATCCTCGATGCGGTCCTGGGAATAACGCTGAATCTCGAGGTCACCCAGATTGGGATCGGCGAAAAACACACCGTCCGACTCGATATCCTGGCGAGTATGGGAGACCAGCAGGCTCCAGTCGAGGTTGAACTCATACAGAGCGGAAATACGGGCTCCGGAATAGCTGAGGTCGTTGAAATTCTCCTCGACGCGGTTGCCATTGTCCGCCTCGAGAAAGTTCACATCGCCGAGATCAGCCGTGGACTGGAAACCGGCACGAATGTCGCTGACCGGTACCCCATTGGCCCGCATCGTCCCTTCCGGGCGGAAGCGTGCGCTGTCCCGGGCGGAGCGAGTGCCGGCCACGTTATCGATATAGCCGCCCTTGTTGTCGACATAGACGACTCCGCGCAGCGTGAGCTGATTTGAAACCGGCAGGTTCACCACCGCCTCCACGTTGTTGTTCATCTCGCCATCCTGGGTAAATGACGTCCCGAACTTGACGCTGGCCGTGGAGGCGCTCGGGTCGGGCTTGTTGGTAATCAGTCGCACCGTACCTGCCTGCGAACTCGCACCGAACAGCGTGCCCTGCGGTCCGGACAATACCTCCACACGCTCGAGGTCCGCGGCATACACATCCAGATTACGCCCCGGCTGCGCCAGCGGCTGTTCATCCAGATACAGTGCCACGTTGGGCGCCAGGCCCGCCGCGCCAGCGACTGTCAGATTGGGTGTGGTAGAGGCCACGCCGCGAATGTAGATCGTGTTCTGACCAGGGCCACTGCCGCCGGCGGTCACGCCGGGCAATTGCAGCAGATAGTCCTCGAAATTGGCGATGCCGGTATTCTCCAGAGCCTCAGCCGTCAATGCGGAGACGGCGACGGGCACATCCTGAAGGCTTTCAGGGCGCTTTGTCGCGGTGACAATGACTTCTTCGATCTGGGCGTGGGATAGGGTGCTTGCCGAGGCCAGGGCGACCGCCAGGCAGAGTTGCTTTTTTCTAAACATAGAATTCCTGTTATTCACCGTTTATTTGACGGCGATTATATAGAATTCTAATGAATAACCCAATGCAGAAGCGGACTTTTCCGGGCCCGCGGAAAGAGGACGAATATTTCTATATTACCATTTATATCAATCAGTTACCTTGTTCTATCCGGCACAGAACAAGCCTGGCATGCCCAGAACGGCAGTAAAGTTTTTGATTAATGCGTTAAGCAATGAACACAGGGCGGTCGCTGCGCCTGGCGCGAATGCTGAATGGCAGTGGTCAGGCGGGCGCACTGACCCCGATCAGGCCATTGTCGATCAGCCTGAACAGGCAATCGACGATGTCGGGCTCGAGCCGCCCCTTTTCCTGGGAGAGGATCGACCTGGCACTCTCAGGGTCGTTGGCGGCCCGGTAGGGTCGGTGCGAGATCAGGGCCTCATACACATCCGCCACGGCGATGATGCGCGCCTCGAGGATGATGTCGTCGTCCTTGAGGCCATCGGGGTAGCCGCTGCCGTCGAGGCGTTCATGATGCTGGCGGATCATCTCCCTGATGGGCCAGCTGAACTCGATATTCCTGATGACCTCCACTCCGAGCACCGGGTGTTCCTTGATCAGTTCAAACTCGGCCTCGGTCAACTTGCCCGGCTTGCTGAGAATCGAACTGGGGATACCGATCTTGCCAATGTCAAAAATTGAGGCGCCGAGGCTCAATCCGAGCAGTTCATCTTCGCTCAGCCCCATGGCCTTGCCGATCTCGACACTGACTCCAGCAACCCGCTGCATGTGCCTCGCCGTGTAGCGGTCGTGAATCGCGACGGTGGCCGCTACCGCCTTGACCGTATCTACCAGGGCATTGCGCAGCTTGCCCTCCGCCTCACGCTGTTCGGTGAGGTCGAAGACGAAAAGCAGGATCTCGTCGTCCCGGTAGGGCACGTAGTCGATGTGGACATAGCGGCGCTTATGGTCCGAGACGAAGGTATGCCAGAAGGTCTCCTCCTGCATCTGTCGGGTCTGTTGGACGCGCCTGATGTTTTCCGCAATATGGCGGGACTTCGGTGAAGACCAGATCTCGGACACTTCACGTCCATAGAGATCGGCGATCTTGCCACCAGTCAGGAGATGACCGGCCGCATTGGCATCCGTGAAGATGAAACGGCCGCCTTCGCGCTGTACTCGAAAAAGTGGCGATGGCACCTTGTCGAACAGCGACTCTTCCGATTCAACAAACCTGCGGTCCACGGTGGCGCCCTCTCAACGGGGGAATTGCGGCCGGACAAGGACTACCTGCGTTTGCACGCGCTACCTGTCTGCCTGACTTCCCACGATACTTGTTAGGTCTCGTGCTGACAAGCCACGATTTACGTAAGTGCCAGCCTCTCACTGATTATCCACTAGCCGTGCCGCTGCCGTTGATCCGTAGATGTACGCTGTGGGGGTGGGATTGTCGGGATCGAGCAGTTGGGAGAGGATGGATGGATGGATGGATGGATGGATGGATGGATGGTTGGATGGATGGTTGGATGGTTGGATGAAAAAAGCCCGCTTTCGCGGGCTTGTTTTGTGTGGCGCACTCGGGAGGATTCGAACCTCCGACCGCTCGGTTCGTAGCCGAGTACTCTATCCAGCTGAGCTACGAGTGCGTAATTTTCAAAAACTTGTAATCCGTCTAAATCAATCTCAATTGTACACTCTGCCAGCTGCCCGGGGAGGATTGATTCGGAATTGAGCTTAGCTCAATTCCTCACCCCTTCGGGGCCGCCTACGCCGCAAGCGGCTCCGGCGCTCTGCGGCGCTTGCGC
>JBBDSI010000076.1:4268-9810 GCA_040905005.1 Pseudohongiellaceae bacterium | reverse complement strand
TCGATTTCAACAACCCGGACTTCGTCAAGTTCGCCGAGAGCTTCGGCGCCAGGGGCTACCGGGTGGAGGCGGCGGCCGACCTGCTGCCCACGATACGCCGCGCTATCGCCGACCGCACCGTGGTGCTCATCGACGTGCCGGTGGACTATTCCGAGAACATGAAGCTGACGGAGAAGCTGGGCAATCTGGTGTGTCCGATCTGATCGGTCTCGCGGAGCCGCCCGGCCTCGCTGTCATATAAATTTCATCTGCCTGGTTTTTGTCTGGCTTTTGCCTGGCATTCGTCTAGTCCAGGCGGGCGATCTGCGCCGCCGTCACGGCTTCGCCCTCGTTGCCCCAGGCGTTGCGCACGTAGTTGACGATGGCGGCTATCTCCGCCGCGCTCAGCGAGCCCTTGAAGGAGGGCATCTCGCCGCGACCGATCAACATGACCAGGGCCACGTCCAGGCCGCTGCCGCGCACGACCTCGCTGCCCGCCAGCGCCGGATAGACATCGGGCAGGCCGCGTCCGTCGCCCTGATGGCATTCCGCACAGTTGGCCAGGAAGAGTTGTTCGCCGTCGCCCGCGGCCGCCCGGGCCACGGCGGCGGGCAGCAGCAAGAACAGGCAGAGCAGCAGTCTGTTGGTCATGGGCCAGGTTCCGGTCATGTTCCCGGACTATAACACCGATGCCTGCGCGATCGGAGCGGCAGGCACTGGACAAAAGTGTTATAACAGGGCGCGAAAAACACCCCCGGCCGATGCCATGTCTTTGCGCCTGCTCTCGTACATAGTCTGCCTGCTGCTCATGATCAATAATGTGCCTTTCGATTTCATGCAGAATGAGGGCGGACACGATGCCGAGTACTGGCGGCGCGCCATCGGTCACTCGATGGAGATACAAAACGAAGTCATGCAACAGGCGCTGGGCCGTCGCCCCTGAACGGCGCCGACAAGGAAAGACTATGAATGCTGAAGTCAAACCGGTGCTCAGCACCGAGCAGATCGAGGAATTCAACGAGCGCGGCATACTGCAGGTGGATTTCGGTTTCAGCGAGGCCCTGCTGGACCGGATCAGGCACAAGATCTGGCACCACTATGATCCCGCCTTTCGCCGCGGCGAGCTGTCGACGACCCGCGTCCAGGACGGCTGGAAGCTGGTGGACGAGGTCCGGCAACTGGCGACGGACAGTCGTGTTACCACCGCCCTCGCACAGCTCCTCGGACGCAAGGCACTGCCGTTTCAGACCCTGAATTTTCCCGTTGGCACGAGTCAGCTCGCCCACTCGGACACCGTCCATTTCAGCACTATCCCGGCCGGTTACATGGCGGGCGTCTGGGTGGCGCTGGAGGACATCGACGAGGATAACGGCCCGCTCGCCTATTATCCGGGCAGCCATAAGCTGCCCTATTACGGAATGCACGATCTGGAACTGGAGCCCGGTTACGAAAACTACCGACACTACGAACAGCGCATCCAGGACCTCATCGACGAGCACAGCCTGCAGGTCGAGTACGGCGTCGTCCCCAAGGGCACGGCGATAATCTGGCACGCCAATGTGTTGCACGGCGGCGCCCCGCAGAAGGATAAGGGCCGCTCCCGCCACTCCCAGGTCACGCATTATTACTTCGAGGGCTGCCGCTACTATACGCCGATGGAGAGTACCGCAGACGAGGTGACCTTCCGCAACCCGCGGTGGATCCCCGCTCGCGCCGGTCTGCAATCGCGCTGGCAGCAGTCGCGCCTCAGACGGAGCCTGAGTCGCCTCGCCGGCCGTCTGCGCGGCAGGAGTTCCTGAGCGTGGGCATTCCTTCCCGTTCGCTTCGCTCGCAACACTGCGCGTGGCACTGAGACGTGTCCTTGCTGATTGAAGTAGTGAACGCGCGCTGCCGGATCGGCCGGCGCGGCATGCTGCGCGTCGATCAACTCGCCATCGGCGCAGGCGAGCACTGGTGCCTGTTCGGTCCCAACGGCGCGGGCAAGACGCTGCTGGCGAACCTCATCGCCGGCAGGCGTGTCGAGTCCGGCAACTATGTGCGCTATGCCGAGGACTTCGCTCCTGCCCATGACTGTCTGCTGGTGTCCTTCGAGGAGCAGCAACGCCTGTGGCAGCGGGACAACAGGCTCGATATCAGCGACTACAGCGAGGACGCCCGGGATGTGGGCACCAGCGTGCGCGCCCTGGTTACCGGCGCTCGCTACCGCGCCGAGCAGGACGAGGCGGACTATCAGGCGCTGATCGGGCAGTTGGGCCTGGCGCCCCTGCAGGAGCGGGGCATTCGCTTCCTGTCCTCGGGTCAGGTGCGGCGTGCGCTGCTGGCGCGCGCTCTCTATGGTGCTCTCGCCAGTCCCGCGCGTCTGCTGATCCTGGACGATCCCCTGGAAAGCATCGACCGCGACTCCCGCGCGCGCATCAGCGCCTGCATCGAGCAGCATCGCAGGCGCGGTTACGCCAGCCTGCACCTGTGCCGCCGCGCGACTGATATTCCGACAGGTATTACGCACTTGGCGCTGATGCAGGGATTGAGTCTGCGAGCGCAGGGGAGGGCCGACGAGATCACCGGCAGTGAGGCGTTCAGGCTGTTACAGGCGCAAACACCGACGCTGCCGCAGCGTCTGCCACGTCTGCCCGAGCCCGCTTCCGCTTCCTCTACCGGTAATGCGCGGGTACTGATCGAGCTACGCGACGTCGAGGCGCATTACGGCCTGCAACGGGTGCTGTCCGCGGTCAACTGGACCATGCGCGATGACGAGCACGTGCTGATCGAGGGGCCTAACGGCTGCGGCAAGTCCACACTGCTGAGCCTGATCGATGGCGACAACCACAAGGGCTACGGCCAGCACGTGGTGTTGTTCGGTCAGCGCAAGGGTGGCGGCGAGACCGTGTGGGAGATCAAGTCCCGTTTCGGTGTGGTGTCCAACGAGTTGCATAACAAGTACATCAGGGGCTGGCGGGTGCTGGACGTCGTCGTGTCCGGCTTCTTCGATTCGGTGGGGCTCTACGACGACAGCGGCACGCGGGAACAGGAGCAGGCGCGGCAGTGGTTGGCGGCGCTGGGTCTGGAGTCGCTGTCCAGGCACTACTACGAGGAGCTGTCGTTCGGGCAGCAGCGCCTGGTGCTGCTGGCGCGGGCCATGGCGAAACAGCCCGCAATCCTCGTGCTGGATGAGCCCTGCGTGGGCCTGGATGATTATCATCGCCGGCTGATCCTGGCGCTGGTGGCGCGGATCGCGGAGGAACTGCCGACGCGGATCATTTATGTCAGTCACGAGGCCGGCGAGCAACCGGCCTGCATCACCACGCGCTACCGCTTCGAGGCAGTAGCGGCAGGCGGGTATACCCTAATCAAACAACCAGACAAACAACCAGACAAACAACCAGATCAGCCGCGGATATAGTTCTCCAGTTCCTGGATCGTCTGCTGCTGGGCATCGATGACGTCCTTGACCAGGTCGCCGATAGACACCATGCCGACGACAGCGCCGTCTACAACCACCGGCAGATGGCGAATGCGGTTGTTGGACATCAGGGTCAGGGCATCATGGACCCCCTGCGTGGGGGAGACGGTGATCACCTCGCTGCTCATGATCTGTCCCACCAGTGTCTCGCGGGAGGCGCGGCCCTTGAGAATGACCTCCCGGGCATAGTCCCGCTCCGAGAGAATGCCTTTGAGCTCATCATCCTCCATCACCAGCACGGCGCCGATGTGTTTCTCAGCCATGAGCTGGATCGCCTCGAACACCGTATCGTCCGGCGCGACGGCGAATATCTTGTCGATCTCCTTCCGCTTCAGGATCTGTTGGACTGTATGCATTGTTCACTCCTGTTCAGTGGGAGTGACGGTGCTCAATTGACTCGCGACAGTGCGATGTTGGCGTAGCCGGCATTGTTGCCGTAGAAGCCGAAACTGTCGTTCACAAACAGCGTGAGTTTGCCGTCACAAGGGGCGACGAATTGATAACTACCACTGCTTTCGTCCATGGTCAGTTCGCTGATGCCGCGCAGACTCTCACCCTTGCAGCCCTTCTGATACAGCATGAGTTCAAACCAGCGATGCTCCGGCGAGCGCCGGAAGGTGCCCAGGTACGCGAAGGGCATCAGGGCATTGGAGAACCCGCGCTGGTCCAGGGGCTCGCCGTTTTCGTTGGTCTCGATGTCGCCATCGATCCAGTGTGAGAGCGTGACGACAGCGAGCGCATAACGGGTGCCTTCCTGCAGCAGAATGCCGGAATCCAGGTTGCGGCTGGCGGTGAAGAAATCGATACTCCTGGTTTCTCCTGAGGCCAGCTCCAGCGGCGCCGCTTCCGGCCTGGAGAAGCCCAGGGGCGGAACGGTGCAGGCGGTGAACGCCAGTGGCAGGGCCAGCAACAGGGTGCACTGCAGCAGTCGCGTCGAGTGCATCGTGTCGTACTCCAGGAGGCGGAAACTGCCGCCAGTCTACCGCAGGAACACGGCAGCGCAAACTTCCGCGGTGGCGAATCGTGATGGCATCGGCGCGGGTGCTTCAGTAAAGTAGTGGGTCCGGGTAAGTTAGCCGTACAGCGAGGACCGAGTCATGTCCATATGCCAGCCAATCCGGGCGCTCTGCCTACTAGTTGCGCTCGCGAATCTGTCTCTCGCGGCGGCGCAGGACGCACTGGCTGGGCGCATCACGATGGCGCTGGGTGAAGTCAGCGTACTGGACGCCGCCGGCAACACCCGCCCCGTAGACCGGCTCAGCGAGATTCATGTCGGCGACCAGCTCGTCACCGGGGCCGATGGCATCGTGCAGATGCGCATGGCCGATGCCGCCATAATCCTCCTGCGCTGCGAGTCACGGCTGTCTATCGTGAGCTATCGTTTCCAGGGGGACTCCGGCGACCGCGCGGATCTGCTGCTCCACGCCGGGGGACTGAGGACGATTACCGGGGCAATCGGCGCGGGACAGTACCGGCTGCGCACGGCACTGGCGGAACTCATTACGGATGCCACGGGCGGTGATGTCGGGCTCACCCTTGTTTCGCCGTCCAGCCAGGCCGTCGCAGTCTACGACGGCGCGTTTCGCCTGGAGTCTCCCGGGGGTGAATTGGCGATGGGAGTCCGGGCCGATGTCGACTTCGCTACCCTGGAGTCGGGACAGGCACCGCGCGGGCAGGGCGTCCAGCCCGCAGCACTGGCAAATCCATGCGGCGGCAATAACGGTATCATTCTGCAGCAGGGTGTTTAGCCCATTCACGCAGCGTATCCAGGGAGAATTTTCATGACTATGCGGCAATTATGGACGCAGTGGAATTGTCGTTACAGAATGGTCTCTATGTCTGCGGCGGACAATTTACCGCCGTGGATGTCTATCTTGGCGCTCACTTGACCTGGGAATTGATGTTCGAGACCATCGAGAAGCGCCAGGTCTTCGAGAATTACACGACGCGGCTCGCGAGTCGCCGGCCTCGATCAGGGCCAACGAGACCAATGAAGAACGAATCAAGGCTGCCAGCCAGCAGTAGTGATGGTGACCGCCGGAAAGAGCTGGATGCGAAATTCGGGAATGCACAAGCGTAAAGCGAGGATTTGACAATGATCAA
>JBBDSI010000076.1:0-4168 GCA_040905005.1 Pseudohongiellaceae bacterium | reverse complement strand
TGGATGCGAAATTCGGGAATGCACAAGCGTAAAGCGAGGATTTGACAATGATCAAGCGACTGCAGGTGGTAGCGCTGGGACTACTGGTCACTCTTTCGGCTGTCGCGGCCGTCACTGCCCAGGCACAGGGGCGGCTCCGTATCGCGCCGGTGAAAGAGGGCCTCTACATGATAGTCGGGCCGGGCGGCAATGTCGGCGTGCGGGTCACGGACGAAGGAGTGATCCTGATCGATGACAAGTTTCCCCAGGACTTTGAGGAGATCGAGTCCCTCGTCGCCAGCGTCAGCGACGAGCCGGTGAAATACGTCATCAACAGCCACCACCATGGTGACCACGCCGGCGGTAACGTTGGCTACATCCAGATCGCTGAAATCATTGCGCATCGCAACGCCCGTGATAACATGCTGCGCGGCAACCAGGAGGCGCCACCGCGACTCGTCTACAGCGAAGAGACGTCGGTGTTCCTCGGCGGGGTGGAAGTGCGTGCCCATTACTTCGGCACCGGCCACACCAACGGCGATTCGGTGATCTATTTTCCTGACCTGAACACAGTGCACGGCGGCGATCTGTTGCACGGCACGGCGCCCTTCATCGATTATGGCAATGGCGGCAGCAGCCGTGGCTGGGTGGAAACTCTGAACGGGATGTTGACACTCGACTTCGACACCGTCATTCCCGGACACGGCGAGCTGATGAACCGACGCGATGTGCTCGAGTTTCGCAACCAGATGGAATTGATACGCGTTCACATGACGGAGCTGATTCGTGCGGGGACGTCCCGCGACAATGCCGCCGCAGCCATCGTCGACGAGCGTTTCAGTTGGACCCAGGCGCAACAGGGACTGTTCATGCAGCGCAGCGTTCCGGGGTTCTACGACGAGATAGCGCGCGAGTTGCAGTAGCCGCTCAGGCAGTACTCAGGGGGGAAGGGAGTGATGGTCGGAGAAATCGACCTCGACAAGTTGCTGGCGCTTTTGCAACCGAGACTGCTCGAGGGAGAATTCGTCTTCTGCTCGATTCCGGCCGTGCCTCTGGGCGAGCTGGAAGCGTTGCAGCCGCTGGCCTGCTACCACGAGGAAGAAGGGCTCAGCCTGTTGCTGCGCCGGCCATCGGCCGACGCGGCGGGCATCCGCTATAATTTCGTCTCCCGCTGCATCACCCTGTCCGTGCATTCCAGCCTGGATGCGGTTGGTTTCACTGCCGCCGTGTCTAATAAACTCGCCACCCACGGCATCCCGGCCAACGTCGTTGCCGCTTTCTATCACGACCATGTTTTCGTTCCCGCCGAGCAGGCCGACCAGGCGCTGCGCCTGTTGACCGAATTCGAGCGTTGATCACGCGCAGCCGGTCGCCGCGGCCGGCAGCAGCAACAAGACCAGCGAGCACCCGTTCGCATCGGCGATTGCCTGCTGGCCTGGCAACGCTACGGCCGCGACAGGGTGCCGCTTCATCGTGTCTCCGCAGGACTCGCTTGGCCG
The DNA here is from genome assembly GCA_040905005.1 of Pseudohongiellaceae bacterium. Lineage (GTDB taxonomy): Bacteria > Pseudomonadota > Gammaproteobacteria > Pseudomonadales > Pseudohongiellaceae > UBA9145. Next base: position 2,690 of record JBBDSI010000076.1, on the reverse strand, counting down.
CCGGCGCATTGATTGAGGTATAGTGAAATCCAGTGTCCTGTCGCTACTGGCGGACGCTAATAACAACAACGAGGTACGCCATGGCCATTATCCCTGCGCCCCGGGCGCGGCGCTCCCGGCGCTTTCCCGGTCTTTCTGCAGCAATGCTCCTGACACTTTTTCTTGCGCCGGTCCCGCCGGCTCTCGCCCAGACTGAAAGCGCGCTCTCCCTTCCCGGGCTCGACCAGCCCGTGGAGATCCTCAAGGACCAGTGGGGTATTTCCCACATCTATGCCCAGACCGAACATGACCTGTTCTTCGCCCAGGGCTACAGTGCCGCGCGCGACCGGTTGTTCCAGTTCGAACTCTGGCGCGCCCAGGCGACGGGGACCACCGCGGCGATCCTGGGTCCGCGCGCCATCGATCGCGATCACGGCACGCGCCTGTTCATGTTCCGGGGCGATCTGACCCGGGAGATGAATCACTATCATCCCCGCGGCGTCGGGATCATCACGGCGTTCGTGGAAGGGGTGAACGCCTACATCGATGAAGCCCTGCGCAATCCAGACGACCTGCCCCTGCCGTTTCACCTGCTGGGCATCGAGCCGCAACACTGGACCCCGGACGTGGTCATCTCGCGGCACCAGGGCCTGCTGGGCAACATAGGACGCGAACTCGCCACCGGCCGTGCGGTGTGTGCCATCGGCGCCGACGCCGTGCGCGAACTGCAGTATTTCCATCCCCATGAACCCAGGCTCGATCTGGACCCGCAGATCGACTGTGAGTCGCTGCTGAACAACGACATCCTGCATCTCTACAATGCCTTTCGCAGGTCGCTGGATTTTCAGCCGGACGACATCGTCGACGTGACGGCCAGGGCCAGCACTGCCGACCACGAACGGCTGGCGGCCACGCTGGCGCAGGAACGCAGTGAACTCAACAAGCGCAACGTCGACGACATCGGCAGCAATAGTTGGGTGGTCAGTGGGGAACTGACCCAGGATGGCTGGCCGCTGATGATCAACGACCCCCATCGCGCCCAGGCGGTGCCGCCGTTGCGCTACTGGGCGCACCTGGTGGGGCCGGGCTGGAACGTGATCGGCGGCGGCGAGCCGACGATACCCGGCATCTCCATCGGCCACAACGGGGTGGGTGCCTGGGGCCTGACCGTGTTCGCCACCGATGGCGAGGATCTGATGGTCTACGAGCTCAATCCCGATGATCCGAATCAGTATCGCTACGGTGGACGCTGGGAAGACATGCGGGTGAGTACCGAGACCATCGAGGTGCGCGACGCCCCCTCGGTGGAGGTGGAACTTAGGTTCACCCGGCATGGCCCGGTGGCGTTCGTCGATGAGGAAAAGAATCTCGCCTACGCCGTGCGTCCGGCCTGGCTGGAAATCGGCGGGGCACCGTATCTGGCTTCGCTACGCATGGATCAGGCGCAGAGCTGGGAGGAGTTTCGGGAAGCCTCGAATTACAGCCATATCCCCGGCGAGAACATGATGTGGGCCGACCGTCACGGCAACATCGGCTGGCAGGCTGTGGGCATCGCGCCACGGCGGCCACAGTTCTCCGGCATGGTGCCCGTACCCGGCGACGGCCGCTACGAATGGAACGGTTACCTGGAGATCATCGACAAGCCCAATGAGCTGAATCCGGCGCGCGGCTACATCGAGACCTCCAACAGTAACTACACGCCTCCGGACTTTCCGTACCTCGATGCCATCGGCTATACCTGGACCGATCCCTATCGCTGGGCGCGCGCCAGCGAAGTGCTGGCATCGGGACGCAAGTTCAACATGCGCGACATGATCGCGCTGCAACATGACTACCTCTCGATTCCGGCGCGCACGCTGGTGCCGTTCTTCGAGACGCTTCGTGCTGACGATCGCCTCGTCGAACAGGCTCGTCAGCGTCTGCTCGACTGGGACTATGTATTGGACAGGGACTCCGTAGCGGCCGGCATCTACGTGGCCTTCGAGCGGCGGCTGCTGGACAACATCGAACTGCTCAAGGTGCCGGACGGCGCCCGCGACTATCTCAGCATCGGCATGAAGACAGCGATCGACATGCTGCTGGCGCCGGACGGGGATTTCGGCAGCGATGCCATCGCCGGGCGCGATGAGTTCCTGCTCAGGGCGCTCAGTGAGGGCATTGGCGATCTCGTCGACAAGCTCGGCCGCGATCCCGACAACTGGGTCTATGGCCAGGCGGACTACAAGCATGCGCTGATCCGCCACCCGCTGAGCCCCGCCGTCAACGAGAACCTGCGCCGGAGGCTGGACGTGGGGCCGGCGCCGCGGGGCGGCAACAGCTTCACGGTGGGCAACACGGGTAGCAGCGATAACCAGACCTCGGGCGCCTCCTTCCGCATCTTCATCGATACCCGGGACTGGGACAACACGCTCGGCATGAATACGCCCGGGCAGGTGGGCGACCCGGACAGCCCCCTCTATGACAACCTGTTCGACTTGTGGGCCAACGACCGGGTATTTCCGGCCTTCTATTCCCGCGAAAAGATCGAGTCCGTATTGTATGAAAGATTAGAACTAAACCCGGCTGACTGAGACATGAAAAGAGGCTGACCATGGACAAGTATGACAGCGAAGGCATCCGCCTGCCCATCAAGATCGACAGCACCTCCAACGGCGAATACGAGCCGATACCGATCACGCCGGCGAACATCGACGGCAACAAGCTGGCGCTGG
>JBBDSI010000075.1:7492-9810 GCA_040905005.1 Pseudohongiellaceae bacterium | reverse complement strand
CTGGCGTTGTCCGTGCCGGCGATGTGGGAGGCGCCATAGGGTGTGCCGCCGGTGGTGGTGGCGTTGAGTGCCGCCTCGCTGTAGGGGATGCCGCAATACACCATGCCGTGATGCAGCATGGGGATGGCCATGGTGAGCAGGGTGGTTTCCTGGCCGCCGTGGGCGGTGGCGCTGGAGGTGAAGGTCGCCACCGGCTTGTCGATCAGTGCGCCGGAGCTCCACAGGCCGCCGGTGCCGTCGACGAAATACTTCAGCGCCGCGCTCATGTTGCCGAAGCGGGTAGGGCTGCCCAGGGCCAGGCCCGCGCAATGGCGCAGGTCCTCCTCGCTGCAGTACACCGCGCCCTCGGCCGGCACCGGCGGCGCGCTGGCCTCGGTGTCGGGCGAGACCGGCGGCACCGTGCGCAGCCGCGCCTCCAGCTCGCCGGCCTGCTCGACGCCGCGGGCAATCAGCTGCGCCATCTTCGCCACGGCGCCGTAGCGGCTGTAATACAGCACCAGGATATAGGGCGATGCCTCAGTCATGGTCCGGCTCCCCGATCAGTAAAAACACATTCTCCGGCGGCCGCCCCAGCACGGCGCGTTTGCCCATGACCACGATCGGGCGCTGGATCAGGCGCGGGTGCTTGCACACCAGATCGAGCACGATCTCGTCGCTGAGATTCTGATCACCCAGGCCCAGTTCCTCGTACTCGGGCTCGCTCCTGCGCAGGATCTCGCGCAGCGTCAGGCCGAGCTTGCCCAGCAGGGCCTTGAGTTCATCGGGCGTCGGCGGATTGTCGAGGTAGTGGACGATCTCGGGCTTGATCCCGTTCTCTTCCAGTAGCGCCAGCGCGGCGCGGGACTTCGAGCAGCGGGGGTTGTGATAGAGGGTGATTGCGTCCATTAGTCTCTCCAGCTGACATTAGTCACTCCGTTGACATCAGTCACTTCGTTCAGTGCTCAGCACATCGGTGAATTTGATCTCTCCCAGCTCGCGTTCCACGGTGCTGTTGAGCCTGTCCTGGAAGTCGCGCACCAGGGTCATCTCATGGGCATCGCCGCCGGTGGAGAAGACGTCGGAATTGGATCGCCGCAGCGCCTGCCAGATCTCCACCAGCGTGCACTGGTCGACGGCATGGGCCGGCAGATAGCGGGGCGGGTCGTCGTAGGTGGCGGTGATCAGCCCGATCTCCTGTATCTCATCCAGCGCCTGCCCGACGGCGGAGGGGTTGCTGGCCAGGGTGGCGATCAGTTCCTCCTCGGTCAGCGCTCTGCCACCCTTGTTGAAGCGTTCGATGATGGTGGCGGCCACCGCCAGGGCCAGGTTCTCGCGCTGGGCAATGCTGAGCTGCAGGAGGCCGCGTCCGGTGCGGGTCTTCGCCGGGTGCTGGTGATAGAAGGCGATGCTGCTGCCGATCAGCGCCACCAGCCAGCCGATGTAGATGAAGAACATGATGACGATGGCCGAGGCGAAGGCGAGGTAGATGGATTCCCGCGCCGAGGTGATGAAGAACTCGGCGAACACCAGGCCCATCAGTTTCCAGATAATGGTCGTGATGAGGCCGCCGATGAAGGCGGACGAAAAATGTACCCGGGTGTTGGGCAGGAAGCTGTAGGCGAAGGCGAAGGCGAGCGACATCAGCAGGATCGAGGCAAGGCCGGCGGTCATCTGCAGCAGCACCAGGCCGAAGGGCATGTTGGTCAGCAACTCCTCGAAGAAGTTGGCATTGATAGAGGCGGTCAGGCTGATGGAGAAAAACAACAGCATCGGACTGACGATGACGGCGAACAGGTATTCGCTGATGCGGCTGGACCAGGAGCGCGCGTGCTTCACGGCCCATATGTAGTTAAAGGCAAGCTCGATCTTGCGCATCATGTCGAGCACGATGTACAGCAGCAGGCCCACGCTGGTGATGCCGATTACCTCGACGCTCATGTTGTCGACATAGTTGAGAATCTGCCCGGTGAACTCGCTGCTGCGTTCACCCAGGGGTTCGAGCAGGGCCTGCAGGGTGGGCTCGACGGCATTGTGTACGCCGAAGCTCTTGAGCACGGCAAAGCTCAGCGCCAGCAGCGGAAAGAAGCCGATCAGGGTGGTGAACACCAGGGACATGGCGCGCAGGGACAATTGGCCCTGGGTGAGATCTCGGATGACCGCCACGGTGATCTGGCAGCTACGCACGATGAATCGCTGCCACCATGGCAGTGCGTCGACCCTGCGCTGCCAGAGAAACTGCTCGATGCGCTTCTTGCCCTCATTGACAAGGTCTTTAAGTTGCGCGAATTGTAGTGGCATGAGGCTCCAAGTATTGCTGATCGGCTCGCGCTGTCCGGGCC
>JBBDSI010000075.1:4136-7392 GCA_040905005.1 Pseudohongiellaceae bacterium | reverse complement strand
AACCGAATGACCAGTAACCGAATAAAGAGTATGAGGAGGCACTGATGGCAGCGGACCAGGCGACAGCGGTGCAGGCAGTGAGCGGCCGCGTCAGCGGCGTCGTGCAGGGCGTGTTCTTCCGCGCCTCCACCCGGGACAGGGCTCTGGCCCTGGGCCTGAGAGGCTGGGTGCGCAACACCGCCGACGGCGCCGTGGAAGTCATGCTGGTCGGTACCGGGGATGCCCTGGCCGAGATGCGCGCCTGGCTGCACGAGGGCCCGCCCCGAGCCAGCGTGTCCCGGGTCGACCTGGCACCCTGCGCGCCGGAGTCGGGCCTCGATGGCTTCGAGGTGCGCGGTTAGCCCCTGTTCCAGCGTAACCCGGTCATTGCATGCATTTCCGGCGCAGGACTGCGCTGCCCGGATGGCAGCGTTTCTGGTCCGGGTTATTTCTGCGTTCTGCGTGCCTAGCGCTCCGGCCATGCCGGGAATCCACTGCTTACTCCGGCTTGATCTGCTCGGCCAGAAAGTCCCCGATAGCCTCTTTGTCGATCAGCTGCTTGTCGCCGTCGCGGCGGCGGGTGTATTCCACGACGCTGTCTGCCAGCGAGCGGGAGGAGACCACCACCCGGTGGGGGATGCCCAGCAGCTCCGATTCGGCGAACTTGACGCCGGGGCTGGTCTTCTTGTCGCGGTCGTCGAGCAGCACCTCGATGCCTGCGGCCTGGGTCTCGGCGTAGAGGGTCTCGGCGAATTCGACCACCTGTTCGGACTTGTGCCCGTCGATCATGACGATGATCAACTGGAACGGGGCGATGTTGTCGGGCCAGATGATGCCGCGCTCGTCGTGATTCTGTTCGATGCAGGCCGCGACCACACGGGTGACGCCGATGCCGTAGCAGCCCATGGTCATGACCACTGAACGGCCGTTCTCATCGAGCACGGTGGCGCCCATCGCCTCGCTGTATTTCGTGCCGAGCTGGAAGATGTGGCCCACCTCGATACCGCGCATGATGGCGAGGGTGCCCTGGTCGTCGGGACTGAGGTCGCCCTCGTTGACCTTGCGCATATCCGCTTCCTGGTCGTAGCGGCAATCGCGCTTCCAGTTGGCGTTGAGCAGGTGCCGGTTGCGCTCGTTGGCGCCGCAGACGAAATTGGTCAGGTCGACGACGCTGTGGTCGGCGATGGTGTGCAGTTTCAGTTTCACCGGGCCGATGCAGCCGGGCGGGCAGCCTACGGCCTGCTCGATCGCCGCGTCGCTGGCGAACTCCAGCGGTGAGGCGACGCCGGGCAGCTTCTGCGCCTTGGTCTCGTTCAGCTCCTGGTCGCCGCGCAGCAGCAGGGCCACCAGCTCTTCGCTGCGCCGGCCCTCGTCGTCGGTCCCGTGCACGATCAGGGTCTTCACCACCTGCTGCGGCTCGATGCCCAGTTTTTCGCAGACGGCGTCGATGGTATAGGCCTCGCCGGTATCTACGGTCTCCACTTTGGCCCTTTTGGTCGCCTCTGGCACCGTCGCCGGTTTGCCTTCGGCGAGCTCGCGGTTGGCGGCATAGTCGCTGCCGCTGGAGAAGACGATCTCGTCCTCGCCGGAGGCGGCCAGCACGTGAAACTCATGGGAGGTGCTGCCGCCTATGGCGCCGGAGTCGGCGATCACGGCACGGAAGTCCAGTCCTAACCGTCGAAATATGGTGCTGTAAGTCTCATACATCACCTGATAGGTCGCCTCTAGGGATTCCTGGTCGGCATGAAAGGAGTAGGCATCCTTCATGATGAATTCGCGTGCGCGCATCACGCCAAAGCGGGGGCGGCGCTCGTCACGGAACTTGGTCTGGATCTGGTAGAGGTTCGCCGGTAACTGCTTGTAGCTGGCGTATTCCCCGCGCACCAGGTCGGTGATCACCTCCTCGTGGGTGGGGCCGAGGCAGAAGTCGCGCTCGTGACGGTCCTGAAAACGCAGCAGTTCCGGACCCATGGCCTGCCAGCGCCCGGACTCATGCCACAGCTCCGCCGGCTGCACCACCGGCATGGATACCTCCATGGCGCCGGCCCTGTCCATCTCCTCGCGGACGATGCGGCTGACCTTGTTCAGGACCCGGAGCCCCAGGGGCAGCCAGGTGTAGAGTCCGCTCGCGAGCTTGCGGATCATGCCGGCGCGCAGCATCAGCTGATGGCTGACGACCTCGGCATCGGCGGGGGTTTCCTTGACGGTGGCTAACAGGTATTGACTGGTACGCATAGATCGAATCCAAACAAAAAAGGCAGCCACTGTGGCTGCCTTTTCTTATAGCACGCTTATAGCGCGTTTTTAAACGCTTACGCGCGCCGTGCCGGGCGATTTGCTCGCCCGGCACGGCGCGCGATGAAATGCCGGCAGAATTACAGGGCGAATTCTTTCAGCTTCTTCAGCGGCAGAACCTTGACACGGGTCGTGGCAGGCTTGCGCGGAATGTCCATGAGCTCACCCGGCTTGAACGGGTTGGGAACGCCTTTGCGGGCCGGGCGCGCGGGGCGCACGACGGACTTGATCTTCAGCAGGCCGGGCAAGGTAAACTCGCCGACGGCACGCTTCTTGATGTGACGCTCGACCAGCACTGCCAGTTCGTCGAGTACCGCAGCCACTTCTTTCTTGCTCAGTTCAGTGTTCTGAGCGATCTCGTTAAGAATCTCGGTCTTCGTAAACTTCTTCTGAACAGCCGGAGTCTTTCGAGTTGTTGCCGCTTTTGCAGTGGTTTTCTTTGCGGCGGTTTTGCCAGTTTTCTTTTTAACAGCCATGCCCAATCTCTTTTAGTTACGGTAGGTTGATAAGGTGTAACACGCCTCGCCCCCGTGGGAATAGAGTGTTACCGCGTTGATAAAGTCCTGATTGACGAGTCCGCCGCCGACCAGTCACCCCGAAAACGGGGATCGTGCAGATAGACTTCAGTGTCGGTTCGATGGATGGGGAAGCCGGGTGCCTCCCTGTCAACTCTCAGGGAATGTATTTATAAAGCATTCACCCATGCCTAGCAAGTAATTACGCGAACTTTGCGGCAATTGATTGATGAATGAAAAGACTCGAGAAAAATAGACTCAATCCAGATTTCGTTGCGTTCAATTTTTGTGCAAAAGTTGAGCATGAATCCGGGCGCGGAATTGTAAAAGTCAATCGTTTTGATCAACAAGCAGGTAAATATTTCGGGCACTAATCACGATCGTGCGCCCGGATTGACGACTACAGTGACAGAAACAGTGACGGCACCACATCCGTCCGGCGCAACGCGGCTGCCGAGCCTGTTCGC
>JBBDSI010000075.1:1679-4036 GCA_040905005.1 Pseudohongiellaceae bacterium | reverse complement strand
CAGTCCTGCCCGGCGCGAGGCGCTGCCGGTAAAAGCGGATGCGCCGCGTTTTCCTAATAGCGGATGCGCCGCGTTTTCCTAATAATGTATAATCGCCCGCTTTTACGAGCCGGCCCGGTCACCTCCATCCGTCCGGTACGCCTGGATAACACCACACCATGCCTATATACGAATACGAGTGCAGCCGGTGCGGCCATCGCCTGGAAGCCCTGCAGAAAATCAGTGACGCGCCGCTGTCGGAGTGTCCGGCCTGTCATGAGGCAGCGCTGACCAAGCTGATCTCCGCGTCCAACTTCCGCCTCAAGGGCGCCGGCTGGTACGAGACCGATTTCAAGAAAGAGGGCCGTAAACAACTGGCCGAGACCGATTCCGCCGAGAAAGGCGGCAAGGACTCCGCGGGGTCCGAAGCCGGGGAAAAGGCGGGGAGCAAGGCAGAGGACAAGGCAGATAACAGGTCAGAAAACAGGTCAGAGAACAAGTCAGAAAATAAGGCGGAAAACAAGCCGGCGAAAACGCAGTCCAGCGAATCGACCGGCAAGAACAAGCCGGGCAAGCCGGGAAAAACCGGGGCAGCAGACGGCTGACCGGTACAGAACTCAGCGGCGCATTACAGCGCCAGCTGACCAAACAGGATCGAATTATGCGCAGTCACTATTGTGGTGAATTGAACGAGACTCATGTCGGCAACCAGGTCACGCTGTGTGGCTGGGTGCATCGCCGGCGCGACCATGGCGGGGTGATCTTCCTCGATGTCCGCGATCGCGAGGGCCTCACCCAGGTGGTCTTCGACCCCGACACCGAGGCGAGTTTCGCCGTGGCTGAAACCGTGCGCAACGAGTTTGTGGTGCAGATCAAGGGCCTGGTACGGTCGCGCCCGGAAGGCACCATCAATCCCGACATGCCCACCGGTCGCATCGAGGTGCTGGGCAAGGAACTGACCATTCTCAACGCGGCCCAGACACCACCCATGCAACTGGACGAGCATGAGAAGGTCGGCGAGGACGTGCGCCTGCGCTACCGCTACATCGACCTGCGCCGGCCGGAGATGCTCGAGCGCCTGCGCTTCCGTTCCAGGATCACCAACGTCGTGCGCAATTTCCTCGACGAGCAGGGCTTCATCGATGTGGAGACGCCGCTGCTGACCAAGGCCACGCCGGAGGGCGCGCGTGACTACCTGGTGCCGAGCCGTACTCACCCCGGACGCTTCTTCGCCCTGCCGCAGTCGCCGCAGCTGTTCAAACAGATTCTGATGGCGGCGGGCCTGGATCGCTATTACCAGATCGCCAAGTGTTTCCGCGACGAGGATCTGCGTGCCGACCGCCAGCCGGAGTTCACCCAGATCGACGTCGAGACCTCCTTCATGGACGAGGAGCAGATCATGGCTGTGATGGAGACCATGATCGTGCACGTGTTCAGGACGCTGCTGGATGTGGACCTCGGCGAGTTTCCGCGCCTGACCTGGGCCGAGGCCATGCGCCGTTACGGCTCCGACAAGCCGGACCTGCGCATCGACCTGGAGTTGACCGACGTCGCCGATCTGATGCAGGACGTCGAGTTCAAGGTGTTCAGCGCCCCGGCCAACGACCCCGAGAGCCGCGTGGTGGCGCTGCGGGTGCCGGACGGCGGCAGCCTCAGCCGCAAGGTGATCGATGACTATACGAAGTTCGTCGCCATCTACGGCGCCAAGGGGCTGGCCTGGATCAAGATCAACGACATCGATGGCGGCCTCGAGGGACTGCAGTCGCCGATCCTCAAGTTCATGCCCGAGGACGTGGTCAAGCAACTGCTCGAGACCCTCGCGGCAAAGACCGGTGACATCATCTTCTTCGGCGCCGACAAGGCGCACATCGTCAACGAGGCCATGGGCGCGCTGCGCCTGAAGGTGGCCCATGACCTGGGGCAGGTCAGGGCAGGCTGGGCACCCGCCTGGATCGTCGACTTCCCGATGTTCGAGAAGGAGAGCGACGGCAGCCTCAGCCCGCTGCATCATCCGTTCACGGCCCCGTCCTGCAGCGCCGAGGAACTGGCGGCCAATCCCGAGAAAGCGCTGTCGCGCGCCTATGACATGGTGCTCAACGGCACCGAACTCGGCGGCGGCTCCATCCGTATCAACAAGCCGGCCCTGCAACAGGCGGTGTTCGACGTGCTCGGCATCGACGAGGCCGAGGCGCAGGAGAAGTTCGGCTTCCTGCTCAGCGCCCTGGCCTACGGCTGTCCGCCGCACGGTGGCCTGGCCTTCGGCCTCGACCGCCTGGTGATGCTGATGACGGGTTCCAGCTCGATCCGCGACGTGATCGCCTTCCCCAAGACCCAGTCCGCCGCCTGCCCGCTGACCGACGCGCCGGGCGCGGTGGCCA
>JBBDSI010000075.1:0-1579 GCA_040905005.1 Pseudohongiellaceae bacterium | reverse complement strand
CAGGAGCAAGTCCAGGAGCAAGTCCAGGAGAGAGACATGGCAGGTCACAGTAAATGGGCCAATATCAAACACCGCAAGGCCCGGGAAGACGCCAAGCGCGGTAAGGTCTTCACCAAGATCATTCGCGAGATCACCGTCGCGGCGCGCGAGGGTGAGAACCCCGAAGACAATCCACGCCTGCGCGCAGTGGTCGACAAGGCCCTGGCGGCGAACATGACCCGGGACACCATCGACCGGGCGATCGCCCGCGGCGCCGGCAACAGCGACAGCGCCAACGTCGAAGAACTGGTGTACGAGGGCTACGGCCCCGGCGGTGTCGCCATCCTCTGTGAGTGCATGACCGACAACAGGAACCGCACCGTCGCCGAGGTGCGCCACGGCTTCAGCAAGTTCGGTGGCAGCCTGGGCACCAACGGCTCGGTAGCCTATCTGTTCAGCAAGACCGGCATCATCACCTTCCCCGCCGGCAGCAGCGAGGAGAAGATCATGGAGGCGGCGCTCGAGGCCGGCGCCCACGACGTGATGAACAACGACGACGGCAGCATCGAGGTGCACACGACGCTGGAGAATTTCGGTCGGGTCAAGGACGCGCTCAAGGCCGCCGGGCTGGAGCCGGAGCGCTCGGATATCACCATGCTGGCCGAGACCGAGGTGGACGTGGACCTGGAGAACGCCGAAAAACTGCTAAAGCTGACCGAGCATCTGGATGATCTTGATGATGTACAGAACGTCTATTTCAACGCCAACATCTCCGACGAGATAGCGAGTCAGTTATAACCCACGCCGCCGACAGCATTCTCCATCCGCCACCCGGGCTGGCCCGCAGGGCGCAGGGCAGGATGCCCGGAGCAAAGCTGCTGCCGCACCCTGCAATGCCAGCGCGACGGATCACTGCCGCAACATCCGGGCAAGCGGGGCAGGCATGAGCATCATCCTCGGCATCGACCCGGGCTCCCGGGTCACCGGTTACGGCCTCATCCGAAGCCGCGGCAACAAGCTGGCTTACCTGGCCTGTGGCTGCATCAAGACGGAGAAGGGCGAACTGCCCGGGCGCCTGAAGACTATCTTTAATGAGCTGCAGGCCGTGATCGAGGCGCACCGCCCCGACGAGGTCGCCGTGGAAGAGGTCTTCATGGGCCGCAATGCCTCGGCGGCGCTGAAGCTGGGGCAGGCGAGAGGCTGCGCCATGACGGCCTGCCTCGCCTTCGACCTGCCGGTGGCGGAATACTCCGCGCGCCAGGTCAAGCAGGCGGTGGTGGGTGCCGGCGGCGCCGAGAAGGGGCAGGTACAGCACATGGTCAGGGCCTTGCTGGGCATTAGTGATACCATTGCCGAGGACGCGGCCGACGCCCTGGCGGTGGCCATCTGCCACGCCAACACCCGGGCCGGGCTGATCCGCCTGGCCGGTGCCAAAGGATTCAGCCGCCGCCGGCTGCGCTGAGGCATTATCGGGAAAGACACCGGGGACAAATCCAGAAGCAAGTCCAGGAGGTAGTGGTTCAGTTTGAAATGCAAGATCGTGCATGTTGGGTCGGGGAGAGGGTAAGTCCAATCGGGACACGCCGTAAATCCATCCATG